>NZ_LT907975.1:2516464-2846952 GCF_900217235.1 Pseudodesulfovibrio profundus
CCGGGGCCTTTCAGGATGGAGTCGGGCCAGCGCTTGAGCTTGCCTGCGGCGCCGTGGTGCTTTTTGATTTTCGTGATGGCAGCTTTGACGGTGACCTCCCGTCCGGCCATGGGATGATTCAGGTCTGCCTTGAAGCCGCTTCGATCCCAGTCGACCACACGAAAGGGTGTGTCCGAGTCCGGACGGGTGCCGGGAACGGATTCGATAAAATGCTTTGGGTAAAAGCGTCCGATTCGCGGCTTGATATACCGACCATTGATGAGGGGAGCCTGAAAGCGGGCAATGGGCATGTCCAGCACCTTGCCCGGCTTGAAAGGCGGAACTTCGGATGAATCCATTTTCATGGCAACGGAGTCGCCTTCGCCAAGCCCTCGGGTACGGCTTTTGATACCCAGTGGTAATATGTCTCTCGTATAGCTGACATCGACTGCCATGTAGTTTTCGATATGCGTCGCGTGGGAGCTTTCCCAAGTGAATGTGAAGAATAAGTCCGCCAGGGAATCCTGTGCGATGTAAACCATTTGAATCTCCTTTTATATAGCTTCGCATGCCAGCCTGAACCAGTGCGATAGAATTCGAGCGTCAGCTTTATCATAGCCCAAAACAAGGAAAACGCAAACAGCTGTTGGGCATTGCGTATTGGCCGGGGGAGAGGTAGTGTCGTGTGATGAGCAGCAGGAAATCCACCTCAAGAAGACGTCCGCGCAAACGCATCTGCCCTCCGGCCCCGGAACGGTCAGAGCGAATGTATATTCGTATAGAGCCATCCCGTATCGCGCTTTTCCGCTTTTTGCTGGAAGGGTACGACAATCTGGGCATCTTTACTGTCACCAATAAGTTCAAGGGAATACTCCAGCTCCGATACAGTCCCCATCAACGGCGTGAGATGCAACGCTTCATAGAGGCTGTTCGTACGGAAATGGAAGTGGAAGAAGTTGCCATTCCCTGTGAAAAATAACGGTCGTACTTACAGTGGGTTATGTTATGGAGTAGAGGGTGCCATCTAAAGCATAGCTCCCTCTTGACACCACTATAAATAAAGGGATATTGTTTCCCGCTCGTACACAACGGGCCAGTAGCTCAGTTGGCAGAGCCACCGGCTCATAACCGGTCGGTCCCAGGTTCGAATCCTGGCTGGCCCACCATCCCCCCGAAAGCGGGAGGAATGATTGATTTCATACGATACAGGAACCGTGTTCAACGCATATATCCTGAAGTATCCCGCGAAGGCCGATGGCTGGGATATAGATGAGGAATTTAATGCTCCCGAGGGGGAAACCCTACGGGAGCATTCTCTTTCTGGTAAAGTGGTGTAAGTGTATGAAAATTAAGGATATTTTATCGATTTTTGGCGATTTGGTCCCTGAGGAGAATCAGTCTTCATGGGACAATTGTGGCGTGCAGGTTGCCGGTGCCGTTGATGAGACAGACCGTGTTGCCGTGTGCCTTGAGCCGACGCCGGCCATGCTTGAGCAGTGCCTGGAGTGGGGTGCCGATGTGGTGCTCACCCACCATCCGCTGTACATGAAGCCGCGCCCCTTGGGGCGTAACGATCGCTTCACAGGCATTGTGCGTCAGTTGATGACTCGGGGAGCCTGGCTGTATGCCGCGCACACCTCGCTGGATACGCGTCCCGGTGGCCCGGCATTCTGGCTGGGGAGCGAACTTGGACTGCAGAATTCCCGCCTGCTGGAAGTCGAGCGCAGCGTGGCGCCCATGGAGGTTTCCTTTTACACGGAAAAACCCATTGAGCGGGAAACAGCCGACATTTGGGCCAACAATGACGGCATTCATTCGGTTGCCCAGTCCCGCACCGGAGAGGTCCGCATCGTCTGTGATGAGGCCGCATGGCCAGATATAGCCGGTGGAATTGAATTTTCTCTTGGCAAAAAGCCCCTGTTTTATATTCGTCCGCTTACCGCCCCTCGTCGAGAGGTCGGCTTCGGTGAAGTGGGCGACCTGCCGGAATCCATGACATGGAATGACTTTGCCGATCGGCTTGCCGGACTGGTCAAGCGCGATGCGTTTGCCGCTTCAGGACCGCAGCCCGATACGGTGCGACGGATCGCCTATTGCGGCGGCTCCGGTTCGTCACTTATCGAAACCGCAGCCCGAGCCGGTGCCGATGTGTTTATTACCGGAGATATGAAGTATCATCCGGCGGTGGATACCCCCATTTGTGTCGCGGATGTGGGCCATTTTTCTCTGGAAGAGGAGATGATGCGGCGATTTGCCGCTGAATTGGAAGACGCCCTGGACGGCGTGACTGTCCGCTTTTTTGAGGGCGAGGATCCATTCCGACTGCATGTGGTCGGATAAGAAAGAAATCACCCGAAGGTGTTTCAAATAGATAGCGAGGTAAAGCATGTACGAAAAACAGATTGAGCAGCTGATTATCCTGCAGCAGGTTGATGACGAAATCCTTATTCTCAAGGATGAAGTCGAAAAGGCACCGCTGGAGTTGGCCGACCTTGAAGCGCAGATGAATGAGTTCAAGGAGCGTCGCGTTCAGATCGATGAGCGTCTCGACATTCTCAAGGACCAGAAGAAAAAGCTGGGCATTGAGATTGAAGAAGATGCGGGCAAGATCAAGAAGTCCAAAAACAAGCTGATGCTGGCTAGCAACACCAAGGAATATCACGCCATGATGCGTGAAATGGATTCCCTGGAAAAGCTCAACCGCAATCGTGAAGAAGAAAAAATCACGGTCAAGGAAGAATTTGACCGCCAGAATGCTGCCATTGAAGCTCTCAATGAAGAGATGTCCGGCGTACAGGAGCAGTACGATGCCCTGAAGACCACGCTCGATGAACGTCTGGCTCAGGCCAACAAAAAGCTCGAATCTCTTGGCCGCAAGCGCAAGAAAGCGTGCAAGGTCGTTCCGCCGCCGATTCTTGGTCGTTATGAGTTCATTCGTGAGCGGATGCAGAATCCGGTTATCGTGCCTGTAACGCAGGGCGTCTGCCACGGTTGTCACATCATGATTCCGCCTCAGATTTACAACGACCTCCAGAAAGGTCAGCAGATTCTCAGCTGTCCCAACTGCCAGCGCTTGATTCACTGGCAGCGTCAGGACGAATCGGACGCATAGTTCGGTTCTTTGCGACAACGTTTCGTGTCGCTGGAAGGATGCACGGCGCCACGTGCCGGGGCAGGTGGCGATCGGATTCCTTTCGGGATGATTTACTCTCCGTTTTATCGGAGAGATATGCACAAGCCCATTTGACAAGGGAGGCTTGTACGTATGCGTTGTTGCAAAGCCGTTTTTCAAGTTCGGAGTTGGCCAGATTGTCGCTACGTGTAGAGGAAAGTCCGGGCTCCGCAGGGCAGGACGCTGGGTAACTCCCAGGGGGAGCGATCTCCGTCAAGTGCAACAGAAAGTATACCGCCTCCGGGCTTCGGCTCGGCGGTAAGGGTGAAACGGTGGGGTAAGAGCCCACCGGCTGTCGTGGTGACGCGGCAGGCCAGGTGAACTCCGTCCGGAGCAAGACCAAATAGGGCAGCGCCAAGATCGGCCCGATCGTGCTGCCGGGTAGGTTGCTTGAGGCGTCTGGTAACAGCCGTCCGAGATGAATGACAATCGCCCCGCAAGGGGAACAGGACCCGGCTTATCGGCCGACTCCGAACTTGCCATACCGCCGGGGAAGCCAGACTTCCCCGGCGACCAGTGTTTCAAAGCCGTGGAGCGTACATGGATCGACCGTTGAACAATACTTGGGGTGTCATCCTCGCCGCCGGGTCCGGCTCTCGCCTGACCGATGCGTCGGGGGGCGTCCGCAAACAATATCTCGAATACAAGGGCGCGCCGTTGTTTTGGCATTCGGCCCGCACGTTTTCCCGTGTGGCCGGCGTCAAAGGGTTGGTCTTTGTCTTCCCCGAAGAAGACGTCAAGCAGATGGAAAAGCGTCTTCGCCTCTTTTTCAAGGGTGAAGAGCTTGGGGTTCGCTGGAAAATCTGTGCCGGTGGTGCTCGCCGTCAGGATTCCGTTCACTGTGGCCTCAAGGAACTGCCGCGTGATTGCCAGGCGGTGCTTGTCCATGATTCTGCCCGTCCTTTTGTTTCGGCAACCCTGATCACCTCGCTGCTGGATGCACTGAATGACGGTGCTCGCGGTGTCATCCCGGCTGTTGCCGTGACCGACACCATCAAGCGCGTGGAAGGCGATGTCGTCGTCGAAACCCCTGATCGTTCACAACTGCGCGGAGTGCAGACCCCTCAGGCTTTTGAAGTGCCGCTGCTCATGGAAGCCCACGAGCGTGCCACTGCCGAAGGGTGGGAAGTCACCGACGATGCCTCCATGGTCGAGCGTATCGCTTCGGTCACCGTTGTTCCCGGTGAACAGGCCAACGTCAAAATTACCAATCCCGAAGACCTGCAACGGCTGGAAGAGGCCAAGGTCACCGTCCCATGCGTGGGATGGGGATACGATGTGCACAAATTCGGCGGCGAAGGGGATCGTCCCCTGGTTCTCGGCGGAGTCCCTATAGCGGGACCGTTGACCATCGTGGCCCATTCGGACGGCGATGTCCTGCTGCACGCCCTTGCCGATGCTGTGCTCGGTACATTTGGCGGTGGCGACATTGGTACGCATTTTCCTGACAATGATCCGGCTTTTGCCGGTGCAGACAGCTCTGTCCTGCTCAAGGAAACCTTGCTCATGGCCCAAAAGGCCGGAGCGCGTATTGTCCACGCCGACCTGACGGTCATCACTCAGGTGCCGCGCCTCGCCCCTCATGCCAAGCAGATTGCCAAGAATCTGTGCCGATTGCTTGGCCTTCAGTCGCATCAGGTCAACTTCAAGGCGACCACGGAAGAGAAGCTCGGTTTTACCGGTGCCAAGAAAGGCATCAAGGCCGTGGCAACCGTGACCGCATTGAGGGAGCTGTAGACAATGGGACGCCTCGGCAAATTCGTTTTTTCATTCGTGCTCTTCATCATCGTCTGCTACGGCGGGCTGGTTTGGTTTGCGAATCATGAGGTGGAAAAAGGGTTCAATGCGGCCGTTGATTCCACCGAAGGGTTGGATGTAACCTATGCCGACCTGTGGTTTGATCTGTTTGATCGCACCGTCACACTGACCGACGTCAAGGCCACGCTGGCGAGCGGCAAGCAATATACCGCAGATGAAGTCATCGTGTACGCTTTTGACGAGCGGCATTCCATCCCCCATTTCATTCGAGCACAGGCCAACGGGCTGACTGTCACTCCATCGGTGTTGGGTTTGCCCGCGACTCCTGAAATGAAAGAACTGATCGGTGATCTGACCCTGGATTATCGGTATGATTCGGCTACCAAGTCCTTGAATCTTGCCACTTTGGCTTTTGATGAAGCCAGATTGGGCAAAGTTGAAGTGTCCGGAACAATGACACAGCTTGACCTTGACCAGTTTCGTGTGGAAAATCTCGTCGGACTGCGCATCAAGGATGCAGAGTTCCGACTGCGGAACCGGCAACTTATGGATACCCTGTTTGAAAATGGGGCAGCCGCTCTCGGGGCCACCCCCGAAGTTGCCCAGCAGCAGTTGATTGCCGAGCTGGACATGCTGGCCGAGCAGGCCGGAAAGGCAAACAAGCCGATCCCGGAAAAGGCATTCCTTGAGTTGAAGCGATTTGTGGAGCAGCCCGAAATGCTGATTGTCAGGGCAGCCCCGCAGGAGCCTGTGCCGTATTTGTATTTCTTCATGGGCAGGGACTTGTATGAGAACCTGCATTTGCTGAATCTCTCTGTCGAGTCAAGAATCGTCGAAAAGAATCAATAATTAAGTAAATCAAATAATTATCAACGGAGCATAGTAATGAGACTCTACAACACTCTCAAGAGGCAGAAGGAAGAGTTCGTCCCGATCAATGACAACAAGGTCAACATGTATGTGTGCGGTATTACCGCTTACGACCTGTGTCACATCGGCCACGCTCGCTCCAGCGTGGTCTTCGACGTGTTGTATCGGTATCTCAAGCACAAGGGATACGACGTCACTTTCATCCGCAACTTCACCGACATCGATGACAAGATCATCAAGCGCGCCAACGAAGTGGGCGAGGAAGCCGGTGCCATTGCCGAGAAGTTCATCGGCGAGTTCTATGTCGATATGGACAAGCTCGCTGTGAAGCGCGCTGACGTTGAACCCAAGTGCACCGAACATATCCCAGAGATGATCGCATTGACCGAGCATCTCATCGAGAAGGGACATGCCTATGCCACCTCCTCCGGCGATGTCTATTTCAAGGTCCGCTCCTTCGAGAACTACGGCAAACTTTCCGGGCGCAATATCGATGAATTGGAGTCCGGGGCTCGCATCAAGCCGGGCGAGGAAAAGCAGGATCCGCTCGATTTCGCCCTGTGGAAAGGCGCCAAGCCGGGTGAGCCGTCCTGGGAATCCCCTTGGGGACAGGGCCGTCCTGGCTGGCATCTGGAATGCTCCGCAATGAGCGAAAAGTATGCTCCTCTCCCTCTCGATATCCACGGTGGTGGGCAGGATCTTTCCTTCCCCCATCACGAGAACGAGAT
The DNA here is from genome assembly GCF_900217235.1 of Pseudodesulfovibrio profundus. NCBI lineage: Bacteria > Pseudomonadati > Thermodesulfobacteriota > Desulfovibrionia > Desulfovibrionales > Desulfovibrionaceae > Pseudodesulfovibrio > Pseudodesulfovibrio profundus. The sequence goes on from NZ_LT907975.1 coordinate 2,522,972, forward strand.
TGCCCAGTCCGAAGCGGCCACCGGCAAGCCGTTCGCCAACTACTGGGTTCACAACGGGTTCGTGCAGATCAACTCCGAGAAGATGTCCAAATCGCTGGGCAACTTCTTCACCATTCGCGATATCCTCGCCAAGTTTCTGCCTGAAACCCTGCGGTATTTTCTGCTGACCATGCACTATCGCTCCCCCCTGGACTTCTCCTTCGAAGCCCTGGAAGAAGCCGAGAAAGGCATCAAGCGTGTCTACTCCGCCTTGGCTCAGATCGACGTTGAGTTGTCCAAGTCCAAGTGGAAGAAGTCGCCGTTCCCCGAAGAGCTTGTCGCTGAACTGGATGCCATTGAGCAGCATTTCACCGAGGCCATGGAAGATGACATGAACACAGCCGGTGCGCTCGGTCATGTTTTCTCCGCCATCCGTCTGGCCGGTCGTATTGCCGAGGACAAGAATCTGCGCAGATCCGAAGGCGGTCGTGATCTTTTCACCCGCATCAAGGAGGACATGAAGCAGTGGGGCAACGTGCTCGGTATCTTCGAGCGTGACCCAGCCGAGTTCTTGACCGAGCTTCGCGACAATCGTGCTGCCCGTGCCGATATTGATCCGGCCAAGGTGGAAGCGTTGATCGAAGCCCGTCAGGCCGCTCGCAAGGATAAGGATTTTGAAAAATCCGATTCCATTCGTGACGAGTTGGCCGCCATGCAGGTCATCGTGAAGGATACCCCGCAAGGTGCGACGTGGGATGTAATTTAGCATCATCGTCTGATTGAATGAACAAGGACCGTCCAAGTGGGCGGTCCTTTTTTTGTGGGCAGTTAATGGAGTGGTGTGAAGAGTGAAAGGCAGGATAGGAATGCCGCTTTGCGGCGATATGTCGCAAGACTTCGCCTCCGGTGGCCAAAGGGCGATCCCCTTTGGAATCCCATTGCGCCTTCGGCGAGGGTAGTTCTAAGGGGACAAAATAGAATCTAGGTATATAATACTTGGCTCCGTAAGGAGCCAGACTGGGGATGCAAGGGCGGTAGTCCTTGCCCGCCGGAGACGAAATCACCCGACCAATCCGCCGAAGGCGGCTTCCTCTCCCTATTCTTACGGCCGAGGCAACTCGCCGCCGACTCTACTTTCGAATATCGGCTCCCAATGGCGCTGCCTCATCGGAGGCGGGCTTTGACAATTCGCCTTCGTTCTCCAATTCCCATTGCACCTTGTGGAGCGTCCGCCTTGCAAAGAAAAAGGCGATGATAGCGGAGGTCCAGACGATGGCGGCAATGCTGAGCCAAAGTGAAATCGTCCCGTACCCCATTACCTTGATGAACAGCGTGAATAAAATCCAGGGCGCTATGACCTGCCGCAACAAGCCGATCCAGATGGCAAACATCGGGCGCTTCATCCCTTGCAGGGCGGAAGTGGACACGAAGATGACCACATAGCCGTACAAAGTGAAGGCATCGATGCGCAGATACTCGGCACCGATGGCGATGACGGCGGGATCGTCGGTAAACAGCGCCATGAGTGGCTCGGCAAAAAGGAAGAGGGGGATGGAAAGGGGGATTAGAATGGTGGCTCCGTAAATGAGACACTTGCGAACATTCTCCCTGATACGTGCGATTTTTTCGGCACCGTAGTTCTGAGCGGTGATGGTCAGCGACGCGACGTTGAGACCAATGGTGGGCAGTAACACAATCTGGTCGATACGTGTGGCGACTCCGTATGCGGCAGAGGCTTCCGGGCCGAACTTTGAGACGAATCGGAATATGACGAAAAATCCCAGGGCGATAGTCATGTAGTTGAGCGATGCAGGGAATCCCTGATGCGCTATTTCGCCGTAAATCTTTGGGCGGGGGATGAAGTTACCTCCCTTGTCGGTCACCAGCAGACCGGTTTTGCGAGCCTTGAAAAGCAGATAGCAGGCTCCGAGTCCCTGAAGGATGACTGTTGCCCAGGCTACACCGGCAAGCCCCATGGCAGGGAGACCGAAGCCGCCGTATATGAACCATGGATCGAGCACGACATTGAGCAGCGCCGTGAATATGAGGACGTTGCGGAAGCTCTTTGTATCGCCCTGGGCCTGCAGGATGGCGTTGAAGAGATAGAGAAAGACGGTCACGATGTTACAGGCGAAAATGGGATTCATGTACGCGAGACAGGTGGCGAGATACTCGCCTTCGGCCCCCAGCCAACTGAAGATGGCCGGTGAGAAGGTGAGACCGAACCATGCAAGAAAAGCGGATACGATCACACCGAAGCCAAGCATCTGAACGGCCACCAGTGCGGCCTCGTTTTTCCGCTTGGCGCCGAGGGCCGCGCCCATGAGCGCCGTGGCACCGGTCCCGATGCCGCTGGAAAGCGACGTGATGATGAAATAAACGGGAAGTGACAGGGAAAGCGCGGCTACGGCTTCGGTATCAATGCGGCCAGCCCACATGGTGTCCACCACGTTGAACATGGTATGGAAAAAGAAGCCGATGGATGCAGGTACGGCGACCTGTTTAATCACTTCGGGGATGGGGCGACGCGTCAGATCGGTGGTGTCGGGAACAGTGCTCATGGGTGGAGCATATCAGAAAAGGATCGCCAAACCGACCCTTTTTCATCATTCTCTATAGACCATCGTGATCTAACGACTGTGGATTCGACTTTGAACCTGCCCATCGTCGTCGGCATAGGCAAAGGCCATGCGCGGCGTGTTGTGGGCGAACCCGTATTCGCCCTGCGGAGAGAGCATGATCACGCCGCCGTACCCCTTTCCTCGCTTGAGAAGAACGTCCATGGACCGAGCAGCCGATTCCATGGCGGAGTGATGGGGCAGAAAATCGCAGGCGGTCTTGCACAGCATGACCCGAAGGAGTGATTCCCCATAGCCGGTTGAAGAGGCGGCACCCAACTCATTGTCGGCATATCCGCCGGAGCCGATGACAGGGGAGTCGCCGATACGACCGGGATGCTTGCGAGGCGTGCCGCCCGTGGAAGTGGCGCAGGCGAGGTCGCCATTCATGTCCAGAGCCACCGCGCCGACCGTATCACTGGGCGTCGGACCGCTGAACGCATTGATGGGCGTGAAGGACTCGTCGTTCTTGATCTTTTCGTAGAAAGCCAACTCACGCTCCGTGAGCAGTTCCCGCGGGTCCACGGTTTCCATGCCGCACTGCCGGGCGTACTCAAGGGCGCCCTGACCGGCGAGAATCCGAAAATCCTTGGCCCCCATGACGTGACGGGCAAGGGTAACCGGATGCATCAGATCCGGCACGGCGCAGACCGCGCCGAAATCAAGGGCCGCGCCATCCATGATCAGGGCATCCAGCTCAATATCACCCCTGGCATTGAGAAACGCCCCTCTCCCGGCATCGAATGTCGGGTCGAGCTCAAGGATGTTGACTGCCTGCTCCACAGCGTCCAGGGCCGAAAGTCCGGCTTCCATCTTCGGATAAATTTCGCTGATGGCCGTATGCACGCCGTTTACGTGATCGTCGACGAACTTGTCGGGAATATCCCATGCTCCGCCGTGTACTATGAGTCGAGGTTTCATGGCAGTCACCTGTTTTGTAATGGTTTTTTCAGGCGCCAAGTATGGCACATGTCCGGTTCGCAGTACAGCGGGGAGTGGTGGGCAAGTACCGGGGAAGACGCGTTGACGAAAGTGTGCTGGCGAGGATAGCTTCTTCCTATGGCGAACAAGACAACAGGTAACACCGTGCAGTTCTGGCGCGACCCGGACCTTCCGGGCGTGGAGGTCAGATACTCCCGCTATTGTGAGGAGGCGTTTCGCATGCATGTGCATTCGACCTACTCCATCGGCTACTTGGAGAGTGGGATGACGTCTTTCGAGCTGGAAGGAAAACCGCATACAGCCACCGCCGGACAGATGGTGCTGATCGGGCCGAATGTTGTCCATGCCTGTAACCCGGACCTTGATTCCGGCATGGCCTACCACATGTTCTATGTGGATGGCGTGTGGCTGGAAAATGTCGGGCGCGAGGTGTTTGGTCGCGAAGTCGGTCGTCCGGTGTTTGAATCGCCGGTGGTGGACGACTTTCCCTTGCTGCAAAGCTGGCAGGATTTACACCAGTCTATCGTTGAAGGGGCCGGACGGCTGCACAAGGAAACGCTGCTTGTTCAGGCGGTTGGGGATTTGTTGCTGCGCCATGCCAGTCTGGGTACGGCTTCGGACTCGGCTCCCGGAAAGGAAGCCGTGGCTCGGGTCAAAGAATATCTCTGTCAGCGACCTGAGCAAAAGGTCAACCTGGATACTCTTTCGGAAGTGGCTCACCTGAGCCGATACCACTTGTTGCGTGTCTTTCGGGAGGAGGTCGGCCTGCCGCCCCATGCCTATCACAATCAGGTCCGGGTGGAGCTGGGTAAACGGCTCCTGACCGAAGGGGCCACCATCATTCAGGCGGCGCTGGATTCCGGTTTTACCGACCAGAGCCATTTCACTCGTGTTTTCAAGCAATTCACCGGGGCCACACCCAGACAGTACCAGTCGGATCATTGCATCGAAAAATGATCCATTCAGCAATTTCATACCATACTTTCCGATGAGCGATCGGTAGAACCAGTCCTCAACACAGGAGAAGTAATGCGGAATATTCATATCGTCCGGCAACGGGCGCTGTTTTGTGGTGCGGGGGTGCGTTGTGCGTGCTGAGGCAACTGTCGCTGTCAGGGGGATTGCTTCCCGGCTGGGAAATAAGGTCGTGGCTTATTGCTGCCTTGCCGGGGCGGTTTTGTTGTGGGGAACGTCATTCATGGCGACCAAGACGGCCATGGCAGCCTTTGCACCCATGGCGGTGATCTGGCTGCGCATGGGGTTGGCGTCGCTGATGGTGTTTGTCCTTATGAGGAAAATCCCGCGTCCTGCCTATCGCAAAGGGGATTGGAAAATCCTGTTGCTGCTCTGTTTGATGCAGCCTTGCCTGTACTTTCTGCTGGAAGGATACGCCATCAGCCTGACCACTTCGGCTCAGGCTGGGATGATTTCTTCCATCGTGCCGCTGCTGGTCATCGTGGGAGCGTGGGCCATCCTCAAGGAACGGCTGTCGGTACGAAACGGAGTGGGACTTGCGCTCTCCATTGCCGGTGTGATCTGGCTTTCCCTGTCCGGTGCTCCCGATGAATCAGCGCCGAATCCGGTACTTGGCAACCTGCTGGAAGTGGGAGCCATGGTAGCCGCTGCCGTTTATATGGTGGTCATGAAGCGATTGTCTACGCGCTATTCCACATGGTGGCTTACGGGTATGCAGTGTGTGGCCGGTGCCATATTCTTTTTACCCGGAATGTTCTTGCAACCGCTGCCTGCTGTTGCCGATATCCCGGTGGAGGCATGGCTCGCCGTGTTGTATTTGGGCCTGTTTGTCACCCTTGGCGCATTTGGATTGTATAACATGGCCATGACCTTCATGCCTGCGGGACGGGCTGCCGTGGCCATCAATATGGTTTCACCCGTTGCGCTGGTTTCCGGCTGGCTGTTTCTTGGAGAAGCCATGACACCCATGCAGCTTGCGGCCTGCGCGCTGGTGGGTGTGGGCGTGATCGTCGGCGGTCGAAACTAGAAGCGGTATTCGAGGGAGAGGCCGGTCATCCACGAGGTATGCTCAATGCCCGCGCCATTGTCGATGCGGTTGACATTGAGGGTGCCTTCGATATTCGTGTCCCCTTTGGTGCGATAATACTGTTGCGCGTCCACATTCATGGACAGGGACCACGCATCGTCCAGATGGACGGTCACTTCCCCGCCATAGGTGAGATAGGTGATGTTGTAAAAGTAGTCCCGGAAGACCATTCCACGATCTTCATGTTGATCCTTGTCTTTGGCCCAGCCCCAGCGCGAACCGGCCACGCGCCCGCTGAACGTGACCTGATCGAGATTATATTCAAATTGCAGCCCGAGATATGGGGCGTAGAGCCACTGCTCATAAATAATGCCGGTTTCATCGGCAAAGGTGCCGGTCCGGTCACGGAAACCCGGGTTGGAAGAGTAAATGTAGTAGCCGCCGAAATCCGTCCATTTCCAGTGGTCCATCCGAAAACCTATAAGGCCGGACAGGTTGAGATTCTCCATACCGAATAGTGGGACGGCGAGGTTGGCGTCGAGCATTTCTCCGCGTTCCAGCGTGGTCGGGGAATAGGAAAAATAGGCCCAGTCCGTAGGATGGATCGAAGAATCCCAGTCATAGTCCTCCATGGACGCGCCGGGAGTCGAAACCTGGGTCCAACCGCCCACGGAAAGCGTCATGTCGTAGGGCAGGGTGACACGGCCGGAAAGACCGATGATCGGCACATCCTCAATGGTCCAGATCAGTTCACTGACTTTCGCCCCATTGGTTTCATCATACACCAACTCGCGGCTTTTCCCGTTCAGGACGCCTGCGTTGAGGCGCACGGCAAAGGGCGACTCTTCGCTACCCCCGGCGAGCGTGGTGCTTCGTGTGGTCTTTGCGGACATGGCATAAGCGTCGTTTGTGAATCCGGACAGGAGGAGGCAGAGGCAAATCCCGGCAAACAGAAGACTGCGGCAGGAGAACGGGAGATGGGTCATGGGTGCTCTGTGTGGTTGAGGCAAAAAAAAGCCACGGAGTCGTGATGACCCCGTGGCGATGGTGAGTGCGTCGCGTTACTTGATGCCCAGCTCTTTCTTGAGGTGCTGGAAGTCGATGTTATCGGCCACCAGTTCGGCACCCTGTTTGATCTTGATGGCATCACGCAGCTTGTGGCGGGAGAGGATGTCGTCCATCTTCTTTGCCACGGTAAAGGTATCTTCGCGAACCATGATGATTGGGGTCTCAAGGACCTCGGAGCGGGTCAGGATAATATCGTTGGGGTAGAGATTGCCGGTCAGCACGAGGCACGGGCAGTCCCCTTCAAGGGCCACCAACTGGACGTCGGAGCGGTCGCCGCCGACGATGATGGCGGAATTCTTTTTCTTGCGGAAATGGGTCATGAAGTTCTCGACCTGCATGGTACCGATCAGGAACGACTCGACCACGCGCTCGGACTTGTTGTGAGCGGAAATGATCTTGCCGCCAAGACGATCGGCCAGATCGCCTACCTTGATGGCGCCCATGAGCGGATCGTGGGGGATGACGCCGAGAATCTTGACGCCTTTGGATTCCAGAGCCGGGCCGAGCAGTTGCTTGACCTCGTCCATGAAATGGGGCGGCACGTCATTGAGAATGACACCGGCCAGCAGGTCGCCGAGATGTTCTTTCATCATCATCAGGTAATCGTACTTCAGTTCTTTCTGGAACCGGTCGATGATGACTGTCTTCACACCCAGCTTCTTGATGACCGAAACAGCGTCGGTGTCACAGTACTTACCGGAGTACATGGAGCCGGAACCAGCGATCAAGGTCACATCCTTGGATTCGGAGATGGCCTTGTAGCCGTCAACGATTTTGTCCAGCAGGCCATCCACCTTGCCGGTGAAGGCCTTGACCTTGAAGTCCTGGGTGACAACCACCGGGGTGACCTGTTCGGGGTCTTCCTCAAGACCGAGCACATCCTGAACAAAGGCGGCGTCCTCATCTCCGAGTTTGCCGTCAATCTCCATGGGCATGGCACCGACCGGTTTCATGTAGCCGACATTGAAGCCTTCCTTCTGCAAGCGAAGACCAAGACCCATGACGATCATGTTTTTGCCTGAATATCCGGTAGTCGATCCTATGTAGAGTCCTGCCATGCCGATGTCCTCCTGAGTATGAAGCGATGGACTTTTCTGCGTATTGTCCATCTGTGTCACATTGCGAAAAAATTAGCCGATGGTCAAGCGAAGGTCGGTGACCATCGCTCCTTCGGTGTCCACCAGAATCGGATTCAACTCCGCTTCCTGGATTTCCGGGAAGTCCGTCGCCATCTGCGACATGGACAACAAAATATCTTCAATTGCCGCCAGAGAAACCGGGTCTTCGCCTCGTGCCCCACGCAGGAGCGGGAACGATTTGATCTCCCGAACGATGTCCTGGGCGTCCTGCAGTGTCAGTGGAGCGAGCCGGTAGGCGATATCTCCCAGCACTTCGGCCGATGGTCCGACCAGCGAGAAGGAAATGAGTGGCCCAAACTGCGGGTCCTGTGTGAATCGGACGATCACCTCACGCGCCTTGATTGGTCCCATGGTCTGCACCAGGCAACCGGCGAGATAGGCATCCGGGCGTTTGCGCTGGGTGCGGGTGGTTATGTCGAGCCAGGCGTCGCGCACTTCACGCGGCGTATGGAGGTCCAAAGCGATACCGTCAACGTCGCCCCGGTTGGCGATATGCGGAGAAACGATCTTGAGCGCTACGGGATAGCCCAGTTTTTTGGCGGCTCGTACCGCCTGATCACTGGTTCGGACCAACCGCGTTTCCGGGATGGGTAACTCGTAGGCAAGGGCCATATCCATAGCATCGGAGAATGGCAGTTCCTTGAGGCCGACCTTGCGCGCCTTCCGGATGACCTGTTTCCCCTTGCCCTTGTCGCGGCGGAAGCAGACTTCTACCGGATACGGGCGGTTGAGCCACTGGTAGTGGGCGTACATGGCCTCAATGGCGCGGACCGCGGGTTCGGGGTACGCATAGCAGGGGATACCTGCGGCGATGAGCATGTCCCGACCGGGACCGATCCGTTCGCCACCCATGAAGCAGGCAAAGATGGGCTTTTCACAGTGTTCGGCCACGTCGATGATCGCCTGAGCCGTGGCTTCGATTTCTGCGGATGCCGTGGGTGTGAGCAGGGCCAGTATTGCGTTGGTAAATTCGTCGACGGCAACGGCTTCGAGGGTGGCCCGATACCGATCTGCCTTGGCATCGCCAATGATGTCGATGGGGTTGTATATGGCCGCAAAGGGAGGCAGCGCTTCCGTGAGTTTTTCCAGTGTCTTCTGGGAGGGACGGGCCAGATGCAGTCCGGCATCTTCGCAGGCGTCGGCAGCAAGGATGCCCGGTCCGCCCGAGTTGGTGACAACGGTGAGATTCGGTCCCTGGGGAAGCGGCTGCTCGGCAAATGACCTTGCCAGATCAAAGAGCGCTTCAAGATCGTGTACCTGAATGATTCCGGCCTGACGCAGGGCGGCAGAGGAGGCCACTACTGATCCGGCCATGGAGCCGGTGTGGCTCGATGTGGCCCGTGCACCGGACTGGGTCGTGCCCGCCTTGATCATGATCACCGGTTTCTTTTCGGTAACCATGCGTGCCTTCCGCAGGAATTTTTCGCCGTCGTCCACGGATTCGAGGTAGCCGATGATGACCTTGGTTTCCGGGTCATCCCCGAGGGCTTCGAGGACATCGGCCTCGGAAAGACCGGCTTTGTTGCCAAGGCTCAGAAATTTGGAGAATCCGATGTGTTCGCCGTCGGCCCAGTCGAGAATGGCCGAGCACAAAGCGCCGGATTGCGAGAAAAATGCGATGGCCCCCTTTTGCGGGATCGACTGGGCAATGGTCGCATTGAGATTGCAATGGGTGTTGATCAGGCCCAGCGAGTTGGGGCCGAGCAGGGTGATGTTCTTGCGACGGGCGAGATCGGCCATGGCCATTTCCAGCTCGAAACCGTCGCGGCCGGTTTCACGGAATCCGGCAGTGATGACGCAGATGGCGGAAACATCGGCCTTGGCCAGTTCCTTCATGGCGCCGATGACCTTGTCCCGCGGGAGTGCTATGATGGCCATATCCGGCGGCGTCGGCAAATCCTTGATTGCAGAAATGACAGGCAGATCGAGGATTTCGCCCCCTGCGGGATTGACGGGAAACAATTTCCCCTTGTACCCTGCGCGAATCAGATTGGACACGATAAGGTGTCCTAGTTTTCCCGGTTTTCTCGATGCGCCGACAACGGCGATGGAGTCGGGACAGAGCAGGGAGTGAAAATTCGTGTTTGATTGCATAGAGTACCGGAGGTTGAATGGATACGGGTAACCTTCAAGAGTGTATCCACCATAGGTTTGGGCAAGTCAAGCTCCTCGCCACCGCACTGACACATAGTTCCTACGCCAACGAACAGGAGGGCAGCGACGACAATGAGCGTCTTGAGTTCCTGGGCGATGCCGTACTGGAGCTGTGCATATCAGAAGAAGGGTATAAACGATACCCCGATGCGCCCGAGGGACACCTGACCCGCATACGTTCTCAGCTGGTGAAGGAACAGAGTCTTGCCGCCCTGGCAAGAGAGTTGAAACTGCACCATTATTTGCTGTTGGGCAAGGGCGAAGAACAACAGGGCGGCCGCGAACGCGACGCATTGCTGGCTGACGCCTTTGAAGCGTTGCTGGGGGCAGTTTTTCTGGATGCGGGATTCGAGGTGGCCAAAAAAGTGACGCTGGGCATTTTCGAGGACAAATGGCCGAAACGGGCGGTAGTCCCCGAGAACAAGGACTTCAAGAGTCGCCTGCAGGAAGTGTCGCAGGAGCAGTTCAAAGGACGACCTAACTACGTGCTAGCCGGAACCACGGGACCGGAGCATGAGAAGCTCTTTGATGTGGACGCAACGCTGCCATCAGGCGAAGTGTTTCGCGGACGCGGAACCAGTGTCAAGCGTGCGGAGCAGGATGCTGCTCATAAAGCGCTGGAATTCCTCAACGATCAATAGCTGATCCTACCATTCCAGTGTCGGATGGTGGTGTTCCCTATCAAGGTGTATCGGAAACGACCGGAATCAAACCCGACGGCCTGAGCCGCCGGGCAGGATTCCGATCGTCTTCTGCCGTAGACGTGTGGGCGCTACGACTAGCCGCCGATGAGCTGCATTGCCATACGCGGCAGAGAGTTGGCCTGTGCCAGCATGGCGACAGCGCCCTGGGTGAGAATCTGGTTGCGGACGAATTCCGTCATTTCCTGTGCTACGTCGACATCAGAAATGCGGGATTCAGCTGCTTGCAGGTTCTCGGCCTGGATTTCCAGGTTGGTGATGGTGTTTTCCAGCCGGTTCTGCATGGCACCGAGATTCGCACGAATCTTATCCTTGGAAATGATGGCCTCGTTGATGGCCTCCATTGCGGCCTGTGCCAGCGCCTGGGTGGAGATCGCCTTGCCCGCGTTTCTGGTTTCCCAGGAATCGGAGCTGGAGCCCTTGAGACCAGCCAGATGCCCGAGACCGAATGCGGATGAGGACGATCCCTGAATGGCAACGTAGTAGTAATCTTCGGAGCAGTCGTTACCGGTACCGAAGTGAATCTTCAGCGGTCCGGTGGACGTGATGCCGCGGCCGTTGTGGTCACCGTTGGCCGGGTCGCCCGAGAGGTTGCCGTTCAGGAGATAAATTCCGTTGAAGTCCGTGGCGGCTGCGATTCGGTTAATTTCCGAAGACATCGCCTGGTACTCCGAGTCAATGATCAGACGTTGGTCGGAGTTGTAGGTACCGGTGGAAGCCTGCATCGCAAGTTCCTTCATGCGAATGAGCTTTTCATCGATAACCTGCAACGCGCCGTCCGCAGTCTGGATAAGCGAAATCGCGTCCGATGCGTTTCGGATACCCTGATGCAGGGAGCTGATTTCCGAGCGCATGAGCTCGCGAATCGCCAGACCGGCGGCGTCATCGGCAGCCGTGCCGACACGCAGACCGGAAGACAAACGCCTGGTGGAAACGCCGAGTCGGCCATAGTGGTCCGACAGGTTTCTCTGGGCATTCATCGCCATGAGGTTGTGGTTAATAACTAAAGACATCAGAACCCTCCTTGTTCGATCTTCAAATCCATTTGCGGGTTCTTAAGCATCATGTGTGCCACAATAATATTTTTCAATAAAATTGATGTGTTGATGTTCTAAATAAAGTCTAGAGTGGTCATTTTTGCCCCCCTGTACCGCAGGCAAAAGCTGCCATACGTCAATGGTTTGTCGGCATTTGGGGTGAAAAAATGTCCGGTTTTGCAGGTAAAAGGCCGAATGGACTTCAGTGAGAGCGCAGGCGGTAATGGTTTTAATGCATTGCCGCGTCGCATGTGATTTCTCTACTACTGCTCTGGCTGCCCGATGTTATCGATATGAGCGAGCTTCCTGTTGCTGGAAGGAGTGGTGGTACATACGATCCCTGCCAGCACAAGTGAACATCCAAGCCATTGCTGCCAACTGATGGGCGAATCGAGTACCAGTGCGGAGAGCAGGACAGCCGACACCGGCATCACAGCCGTGAATACACCGGCTCGTGAAGCCGCGACCTGACGTATGCCGGCAAACCAGAAAAGGTATGCCAGTACGGTCACGATCGCTCCGTAGTAGGCCACGGTCATCCATCCTATAATGGATATGGTTGCGAGATCGATGTGCCATAACTCCCAGATTCCCATGGGCAGAAACCACAGCATGCCGAACAGGGAGATGATCGTGGAGGTTGCCAGTGGTGAGAGCGGTTCGCGTATGGATTTTGGAATGAGAAGAAAGAGTGCCTCGAAAAAGACGGCGGCCAGCACCAGAAGGTTCCCGGTGAGGCTGCCAAGGGACGACTGTATGGCATCTGTCTGGATGGTGTTGATGACCATCACTCCTGCCACGGAATAAAGAATGCCAGCCCCGCTTTTGAAGGATGGGCGGTCTCGCAGGATGAGCAATGCCAGTAGCCCCATGCAGGCCGGGGTAGTGGCTGTGATGATACCGGCGTCGGCAGAGCTGGTGTATTTCAGTCCATATAAAAGGAAGACAGTGAAAAGAAACGAGCCGCAAAGGGATTGGCCCGCGAGAATACCCCATGATCGTCGGGAGAGGCGAGGAAAACCGCCTTCCTTGATGAAGAGAATGGGAAGCAGCAGTATAAGGGCAATGGCAAAACGCATGAGCGATGCGAGGAAAACCGGCAGTTCGACCGTCATGACCTTTCCGGCGACAACCGAGCTGCCCACGATGATCATGGCCAGCACCAGATAGATGGATGGGAGAAGTGAAGTAGGCATGGCGCAACCATGCCTCAAGCGGAGTCAGGAGTTTTGAAGAATCTTGCGGTATCGTCCCGGAGTGACGCCGGTGTGGCGCTTGAACGATCGGCTCATGTGTGCCTGATCGGAGAATCCGCAATCAGCCGCGATGTCGGCCAGTCGATCCTTGCCCATGAGTCGTTCCCTGACTCTCTCGGCACGGACCTGCGTCAGGTAGTCGTGCGGAGTCACTCCCATCTGTTTTTGAAATACCCGCACCAGATGGAAGGGGGATAAGCCGACCTGCTGGGCCAGCTCCGTGAGTGATGTGTCGTGACCATATTCGGACTGTATGAAATCCCGCGCTCGATTGACTGCTTTGTGTTCATTGCCGGGATTGTGCCAATGCGGTCGCTGGTCAGCGTGTCGGGATATCCAGTGGGCCAGGAGCCACAGAAGGCGTGTTTCCTTTTCGATGGAAGCGATGTTGTCTTGTTCGAGCAGGGTGTGGGTCTGGCAGATGCAGTCGGCGAGTTGCCGGTCCTCGATCACGCCCATCCGAAAATGGGGGAGTGATGCTTTCGGGCTGACTGCCCTGGCCGCCTCAAGGATAGCCTCGGGCGGCAGGTAGAACATACGGTACGTCCAGCCGTTCTCCTCAGCCGTGTGCCCGTCGTGGGATTCGCCGGGGATGACCAGATTGATCTGCCCCTTGGACGCGACCATTGATTCCCCCATGTACCGAAAGCGCATGGCCCCCTGTTCGATGTATCCAACCGCATACCCTTCATGGAAATGGCGGGAAAAGCGTTGGGTCACATACCGGGCGCGCAGCATCTCCACACCCCCGAAGAACGGAAGTGCCTGTATGGTTGAATGCTCTGTACTGGAGGGGTGTCCCATGTCTGCATCATGCATGAAGCAGCAGGAAAAGCAAAGAGGTGGCAGGATACGGGGAAGGAAGTGGAAAGCAGGCTTTATCGTTGAGCCGGGGACTTTGTGAATACGACAAGTGGGATGACGTTCCATTGCCCATAAAAAAGCGCCCGTCCGGATTCCAGACGGGCGCTTTTTTGTTGTCTGCGAGGCGAGCTTAGAAGCTGTAGCCAAGAGCAGCACGCATTTCTGCGGGCAGCATGGCGTCTTCACCCGGCTCCAGAGCCTTCCACGGTGCACCGGCATCCTTGCGGGCAGCCTTGACCTCTTCCAGGTCGAAGCCGTAGCGGGGCACGTCAAACTGCTGGCCGGGGTAGATCAGATCAGGGTTCTTGATCTGGTCACGGTTGGCTTTGTAGATCAGGGGCCACATGAAAGGATCGTTGTACACGTGCTTGTACTCGGAGATCCACCACAGGCATTCACCCTTGGTGACGGTGTGGGTCACGGGCAGAGCGTCGTACTCAGCCTTGTAAACATCCATGGGATCGGTGACGGGAGCGGTAACTTCCTTTTCAACGATCACTTCCTTTTCCTCGACCACTACCACTTCGGGTTCGGTCTGCACTTTTTTGGAACAACCCCAGGCGAACACAAGGCACATGGCGATTGCGAGTAAAATCAGCTTCTTCATTAAAGGCCTCCTCAAATTTCTAATCAGTCTTATTAAACCCGTTTGCAGCCAGGTCAATTACTTATTCGTTTCATCCAATTATCAATAATCTTCTTTTCTTGCAACACCATTTTGTTGTCTGGACGCATTTGGGAGGCGTGCTCCAACGCCTTTCCTGCTTCCTCCAGCCAACCACCCGATCGAAATGACCGGCTGGCAAGAATGTACATGTTCTCGGGCTCATCCTCGTACAGGCAGGAAATCAGCGAGTCGTACTCTTCCCGGAAGACGCTTCGGACAACGTCATTCTTGGAGTATATGTACCGGGCAAGCAGGTCGTTCTCATGGTAGCGGCGCAGATAATTCGGCAGCAATTGCCTGCACTTGGCCATGATGAATCGAATACGGTCGATCTCGCGGCGCATGGATTCTTCGGTCTGGGAAATGACAAGAAAGAGCTGCTCCGTGATCTCGCGTTCCTTTTCTTCCAGTTCCTCTTCGTTGAGCTTGTGGAACAGAGGGGCGTAGTTCTGTTTCTGGTAGGCGTCTTCCTTGAGCTTGATCGCCTCATGGAAGATGTAACCAATGGCCCAGTCGAGAAATTTTCCACCCAATTGGGAATGGGGATCGTTCCGGAACACATGGTGAGCCGTGTCTTTCATGCGCCAAAGCAGTCCCTTGTCCATCTCGTTGCCCACGATATCCATGAGTATCTCGAACGAGACAGTGCCATCCTCGTCGAACGACAGGAATTGCGCTTCCAGAATCTCACAGCTCTGGCAAAAGAACTTGAAGAGATCCCGGACAAATTCAGGATGTTTGGCTTGTATCCATTTGGACATAATGTTGTCTTACTGCTCCGGAAAGATGATGTCTACCCTGGCGCCGCCGTCTTCGGCATTGGACAGGTGCATTTCAACTCCATGGGATTCGAAAATGGTCGAAACAAGGGCCAGCCCCAGTCCGGTGCCGGAATCCTTGGTGGTGAAGAATGGATCACGCACCTGATCGATGCACTCTTCGGAAAAGCCGGGGCCGGTATCATGTATGGTGACATGCAGACGGCCTTCCTCGCGTGCGGCATTGATGAAGATGTGTCCTTCCTCCTGTCCTTCCATGGCCTGAATACCATTGGCGACAAGGTTGTAAAACGCCCGGTAGAGGAGGTCCTTGTCGCCTTGGGCCGACATGTCCTCAGAGTACTGCCGGTCAATGCTCACGTTGCGCTTTTCGCACTCGGGTTCCATGAAAACCGCCACCTGATCCAGTAGTTTGCCCACATCCAGCGGACTCATCATGGGCTTTTTGGGTCGGGCGTAATCAAGGAACTCGGCAACTGTGCGAGAGAGGCGCTTGGCTTCCTCGTGCAGCGCTTCGATAATCCGGGTGTGCGGGCTTTCTTCCTTTCTGGCTCTTTTGAGAATCAACTCGGAGCTGGAACAGATGATGCCGAGGGGGTTGCGTATTTCGTGGGCCACGCCCGAAACCATGCGGCCCATGCCCGCCAGTTTTTCCTGTTGTTGCAGTTCGAAAATGAGCTGTTCCTTTTCCTTGAGCTGTTTGTTGCTCAATCGTTCAGCGCGGTGGAGTACTGCCATGACCAGGAAAAAGAGAACAATCGACGTTACCAGGGAAAAGGTGATGACGAGCCGCTCGAAGTTGAGCATGGCCATGAAATCTTCGGTAATGTCCTGCTCGAATTCGAGGATACCCATGATCGGGTTTTCGGAAATATCGGTCAGGCTGCGTTCGGCCCGTAGCGGATAGTAGGCACGGAGCATGAGGCTGCCGGGCTTCAGGTTGAAGCGGAACAGTGACACGACCTTGGAAACCTTGGCAAGAATCTCCGAAGAGAAGGCCGCAGTCTCCCATGTTCGGGTGACCTTGTAGAGGGCATTACCCTGCGTGCCGATCTCCTCGGGGTCAAGGGAGTAGGTGATCAGCCCTTTGGAGTCGTATATCCTCAGTGAAGTGACGTGAAAACTGTGAACCGTGGAACGGACAACTTCATCGAGCATCCGGGCTTGTTTTTTCTGTCGCAGGCTGATGGCGCCGTATTGCATGGCTACGGGCATAACGAAACGGGTAAAGACCTGATGACTGACGTTTTCCGCCAGCAGCAGACCGAACTCCTCCTGTTTTTCCAAGAGCGTCTGTTCCGCATACTTGGAAATGAACAACGACAGCAGCAGGCTGAAGCCAAGGATGATGACGAACAAGCTCCAGGAAATGACCTTGACGAATTGGAGGGGCCTGCTGCCGCTCTCGCTGAGATGTGCCAATGGGTTAGAACTCCCGTATATCCCTGTCAGCTGTGAGGAAGTTGTTGAGGTCCGCTTTTTCCTCTTCCAGACCGTCCGCGTTCATGCGGGCCTTGGCAAGCCGTTTGCCAAGTTCGACGGCGGGCTGATCCAGGGGGTTGATGCCCATGAGCCAACCGGTCAGGATCGTGGCCGTGCCAAGAAGCGCGATCAACTTTCCTGCCTGTTTCGGTCCGTCTTCGCCCATGCGCATTTCCACTAACGGTACACCGTTCTGGGAGAGCGCCATGCGGGTTCCGAGCGCTTCCGCCTGAATCAGTTCGCCGAAGTCCTTGTTGCGGACATAATCGAACTGATCGGGCAGGTCTGCCGGGAACCGGGGTCCAGCCGGGAGATTGGGGCATGTCAGGAAGAGGCACGCCTTGTTGCGGATGCCGTCCATGAACATCTGGTTCACGGAGTGCTGGTCCGTCACACCGATAGCCGGGATCGGCTGGCTGCCTTTGCCTTCTTTCCCCAAAGACTCGGCCCAGAGCTGGGCGAACCAGTCACCGAAACTGGCCCACAGGGGGATATAGGCAAAAAATATCATTTCATCAAATCCCTTATCCTGCAGAGCAGCGGCCCAGGCAGCCAACTGGAATGCACTGTGCTGTTCGAGTACTTTGCCGGAAAGGTTGTCTTCGGTCAGGGGGCCGACGATCTCACGCGCGCCTTCAACCAGCGCGTCGATATCGATGCCCATGAATGCAGCGGGGATAAGACCCACGGCGGAAAGTACGGAATAGCGGCCGCCAAGGTGGTCCGGCACGGGTAATGCGTGAATACCGTGCTTGTTCGCTTCGCCGCGCAGGAATCCCTTTTCCTCGTCGGTAACGAGTAGCATGTGTTTGGTCCATGCATCGCCCAGGTGCTTTTGCGCCCATTCCTTGAGGATGAAATATTGTCCAACGGTTTCAATGGTGCCGCCGGATTTGGAGACCGTGACGACGATGGTCTTGGTCGGATCGAGTTTCGCCAGATACGCTTCGAGGGCGTAGGCATCGACGTTGTCGGCGATCCAGAGACAGGGGCAGGTGTGATCGGGCTGGTCCTGCTGGGGGAAGAACGCCTTCTGCAATGCCCGGGCACCAAGGGCGGAACCACCGATGCCCAGCAGGAGCATGTGGTCAAATCCCTTGAAGCGTTCCTTCAGATCGGCAAGCTCCTGTTTGAGCTTGGCCATGTAGGGCATCGTCAGGAACGGGAGGCGTCCGGCAGAGGTCTCCTCGCGGAGTCGTCCGGCCATTTCCTCGGCCCGTTTCTCATAGGTCGCGATGTCCAGTTTCTCACTGTCAGCACTTGTCCAATCAAGCATATCAGCCATGTTGTCCTCCATCCGTTCGGGGGATCGTTTTTCTTTTTGCGTCATGCTTATTCAAGCATATCGGGAGCGCATCACTCATAATGATAGCATTTTTCCGAAAAAAGGAAAGCGTATCACGGAAGCCTGTGACTACTGACTTTTACCGAACAAAACACGTTGCAGGTCAGCCAGTGTGGGGCTGGTTCCCGAATGACATACCGGATTGTGTCCCAGCCGTTTGGCTTGCTTGAGGCGGACGTCATGGGCGGCGACGGGGCGGACCTGTCCGTTGAGGTCGATTTCACCCCAGTATACCGAGGATTCCGGCAGCGGCTGATCATAAAAGGACGAAAGGATTGCGGCGATGACAGCTAGATCGAGCCCCGGGTCCTTGGTGGCAAGGCCGCCGGTGATCTTGGCGTAAATATCGTGACCGCTCAGGTTCAGGCGCAACCGCTTTTCCAACACGGCCAGCAGCAGATTGAGTCGATTGGTGTCGAATCCCAGAGCCGTACGGCGCGGGATGGAGAGAAACGACTTGGAAACCAGGGCCTGTACTTCAACGGCAAAGGGGCGCTGTCCGTCCACGGCCATGGCCATGGCGGTTCCTGAAAGGGACGGGTCCCGCGAGCCGAGGAAGAAGGTTGCCGGGTCTTCGACCACCTCCAGTCCTTTCTCCTTCATGGTGAAGACCACGAGTTCGTCACTGGGGCCAAAGCGGTTCTTGAGTACGCGCAGGATGCGGGAAAAATGCTTACGGTCGCCCTCAAGGTAAAGCACGGTATCCACCATGTGTTCCAGCAACTTGGGACCGGCGATCTGGCCGTCCTTGGTTACGTGGCCGACCAGAATCAGGGTGGTGCCGGTCTTTTTGGTCTTTTCCACCAGTTCGGCGGAAACAGCGCGAACCTGGCTGATGGAGCCGGGAATGCCTTCGGCCAGAGGGGAAGCCAGGGTCTGGACCGAGTCAACGATCAGCAGTTCCGGCGGATTGGGGCCATCAAGAATGGCAAGGGCGTCTTCCACCTTGTTGGTGGAGATGGCGAGCAGCCCGGGTCCAAGCAGTTCAAGTCGTTCCGCGCGACCTTTGAGTTGCGGCAGGGATTCCTCGCCGGAAAGATAGACACCGGTGTGTCCGAGTTTGGCCTGACTGCCGGCCAGTTGGAGCAGGAGCGTGGATTTGCCGATGCCCGGTTCGCCGCCCAGCAGGATGGCGGCACCCGGCACAAGTCCGGAGCCAAGCAGCTCATCCAATGAGGGGATGCCGGAGGTGCGGGCGTGGAGTTCTTCGGTGGCAAGTTCTTCCAGAGGGCGCGGTTTGTCCTGTGAGGCAGCAGCACCCACCGGAGTCGATGCCTTTTTGGTCACGGTGACCGGTTCCAGTGTATTCCACTGCTTGCACGCGGTGCATTGGCCCTGCCAGCGGGGCGATTGCGCGCCGCATTCTGCACAGCGGTAGGCTTCCTTGGTTTTCATCTGATTACTCCTGCTTTATCCAAATCTCTGTTCCGACGTCTTCGGGCAGAGGCTGTTCCAGGTCGGTATTGAGTTCAATATGGTGGCGTTGCCATACCCCTGTCAGGGTGTCTCCGGCGTATTTCAGATCCACCGCCGTGAAGCTTGTTTTATCTTCGTTACTGATGCTGAAGTTGATGGCGTCTTCCCAGTCGGCATACATGCCGGTTCCTTGGATTTCCTTGCCGTCGATGATCCCTGAAAGCGACCATCCCGGGCCTCGTGGCGATATCTGGACGGTTCCGGTGATATCGGGTGTCGAATCCGTCTTGTCTCCGACCCATCGCTGAACGTTGTAGGTTCCTTCCAGAACGAACGGCGCATCGGGCGTGGCCGTGAATGCGACCCAGAGAATGTATCCGAGAGCGATGCAGCCCACAGCAATGACGGCCATCAAAAAACGTTGCATCATCGTATCCTTGTAGTTCTTCTAACGCGGGGTCAGGATCGTGCGAACAGTCCGCAGTCCGCGTTCCAGATTATCCATGGTTGTCGCCCCGCTCAAACCGAGACGAATGGCATGGGGCAGCGGTTGGCGCCCGACCACGAACACATCGTCGGTGTTGACGAGAACGTCGTGTTTGCGTGCCTCCCGCGCAAAATCGCGGGCCGTCCATGGCTCCGGCAGCTTGAGCCAAGCGTAATACCCGCTTTTTGGCATGGTTACGTCCAGTCCTGCAAGTAGAGTTCGCGCCATTTCCGCACATTCTGATGCCGCCTTTCGTTTGATGGCGAGCGTGCGGTCTGCCGTGCCGTCCATAATCCAACGTCTGGCTATTTCCGCGGTCAGGGGCGGAGTCATCCAGACCAGATCGGCAATGGCACTTTTGATCACATTGGCAAAACGGTTTGGGAAATGAAGGTATGCTACCCGAAGCCCCCCGGCCAGCGATTTCGAAAGAGAAGCCACAAAAAATGTTCGTTCCGGTGCCAATGTAGCAAGCGGAGTGCCCAGATCGCCTGCTGGTAATGCGTAGGCATCGTCTTCAAGAATGGAGAGATCGTATCGGCGGGCAATGTTGACTATTTCGTGACGACGGTACTCTGGCAGACGGGCTGTGGTCGGATTTTGATAGGTCGGCATGAGGTAGACGCCGCGTACCGTGTTGTTCCGGCACACTTCATCCAGTGAGTCCGGTATCATGCCGAACTCATCCTGTTTTACCGGCAGCAGGTGGATGTTGAAGCGGTTTGCGAGCGCCTTGATCAAGGGGTAGGTGATCCCCTCCACAGCCAAGGCGTCACCGGGGCGGAAAATGGCACTGAGCACCACGGCCAAGGCGTTCTGCCCGCCGACGGTCAGCGCAACGTCATCGGCGCAGGACTCCAGATTGTATCGGCGTAGCCATTCAACGCCCGCCTCTCTGTCCACAAGCCGCCCCTCTGACGGGAAATACTCCAGCAGTGTCTGTGCAGACAGATCGCTTCCGATAGCCTGAAGTGTGGCGCCGATGTCGGGCGCAAGGTGCTCGAATGGCAGGGAAACCCGCATGTTTACCAGGCTGGGGCTGATGTTCTCCTGATGGCACAGGAGCCGCTTGTCTGCTGCCGGACCGACAAAGGTCCCGCGACCGGTTTCGCCGCGAAGCAAACCGCGTCGGGCGGCTTCGGCGTACCCGCGGGTTATTGTCCCCACGGTGACATCCAGTTGGTCGGCCAGTTCTCGATGGGTGGGCAGTTTCGTGCCGGGGGGAAGTTTGCCTGACTTGATATCGGCTTCGAGGGCATCAGCAATCGCTTTGTAGCGGGGACCGGACAAGCCGGACAGTTCGGGGAGCCATATTGTCATGGTGACAATTAATACATTGACCGTAAAATTGTGTCAAAGTAGCTCCTTGACCTGAAAAGGAGAAACGTATGGATACGACTCGATCAGCTTTTATTCTCGGTATGCGCGAGGTCAGCCCGATGCTTCTGGGGGTGCTCCCCTTCGGCGTGATCTGCGGCGCGGTCTGCTCCGGGGTCGGCATGCCCGAGTGGTCGGCGGCCGGAATGTCGGTCATCATCTTTGCCGGTGCATCCCAACTGGCAGCCATCCAGTTGATGACCGAAAACGCTTCGTTGCCGGTGGTCATTCTTACCGGACTCATTATCAACGCCCGGTTCCTGATGTATTCGGTATCCATTGCCTCCCATTTCAATGGCATCGGCGCAGGTAGAAAGTGCATCCTGTCCTATTTTCTCACGGATCAGTCGTATGCCATTTCCATGAATCGTTTTGCCGTGGCCGAGTACAGCCAGCGGCTCAAGGTCGCCTACTACATGGGTAACGCCTGCATCATGTGGGTGGCCTTCAATGCGACCACAGTCCTTGGCGCCTATCTGGGGGCGATAATCCCTCCCGAGTGGAATCTCGATTTTGCCGTGCCGCTGACATTCACGGCGCTGGTCATTCCTGCGGTCAAGGATCGCCCCGCGCTGCTCGCTGCCGTGGTCTCGGGTGTGGTCGCCTATTTTGCCGATCCCCTGCCGTACAATCTTGGACTGATAACGGCTGCGGTCTGCGGCATTGTTGTCGGCTATGTGGCCGAAGGGAGAAAGAGCAATGGTTGATATGGTGCAATATTGGCCCGTGGTCCTTGGCATCGGTCTCGGCACGTTTTTGATCCGCTACTCCTTTATCCTGATTATCGATAAGATCACGTTGCCCGAGCCGTTTCTGCGCATGCTGCGATTCATCCCCGCGTCAGTACTTCCGGCGCTGGTTGTTCCTTCGGTTTTACTGAGTGGGGACGGGGTGACGGTCTTTGACAATTGGGAACGGGTGGTTGCCGCTATCATTGCCGTTGGCGTGGCATGGAAAACCCGGAACATGCTGGCGACCATTGCCTGTGGCATGGTCAGCCTGTGGGTGTTGCAGGCGATCCCTCTGTAATGAAAACGCCCCGAAACCGTATGGCTTCGGGGCGATGAGCTAACATGACCTGTTGCAACGGACTTGTTGCGGCTAAACGTCGATCTCCACTCCGATGGGGCAGTGGTCCGACCCCATGACCTCCGGCTCGATCCATGCCCTGACAACCTTGTCCTTGAGTTCTTCGGATACGAAAAAGTAGTCGATACGCCACCCCGCGTTGTTCTTGCGGGCGTTGAAGCGGTACGACCACCATGAATAGTGGTGCGGGCCATCCTCGAACATGCGGAAGGTGTCCACGTAGCCATGGTCGATGAACTTGTCGAGCCACTCCCGCTCAATGGGCAGGAACCCGGAACGATCCGCATTGGACTTGGGGTTCTTGAGGTCGATTTCCTTGTGGGCCGTATTGAAATCGCCGCCCACGACGATGGGCTTGGTCTTGCGCAGTTCCTCGGCGTGTTCCAGAAAGCAGTCGTAGAAGCCGAGCTTGAACTCCAGGCGTTCGTCCGACATCTGTCCGTTGGGGAAATAAATATTGAAGAGGTGGAAGTCGGGGTATTCGAGGTGCAGCACGCGGCCTTCGTCCTGATAGGCGGGGTCGGGCAGACCGATGTTCACTTCCAGCGGTTCGGGATTAGTGAAGCAGGCCACACCGGAATAGCCTTTTTTCTTCTTGGACCAGTTCCAGTAGGCATTGGAAAAGGAATCGGGCTGTCGATTGTCGTCATCTATCTGGTCCGGGTGCGCCTTGGTCTCCTGCAGCATGACCACATCGCCACCGCACGAGTCGAGCCAGTCGCGAAAGTCTTTCTTCAGTACGGCCCGGTAGCCGTTTACGTTCCAGGAATATATGATCATATTAAGTGCTCCTGACCGAAAGTGAGCGCCAGGTCATTCGATGGGAATATCTGGCGGCAGGTGGTATCGAGTGTCCAGGTGTCAAACAGCCAAGACCGGCGTACGGCACGTGCCGCATCCGGTCTTGAAATGTGTTCGGCGCCACATGCACCGATCAAAATACGACTAGTCCTCGTTAGGGGAGCTGACCTTGATCATCACCAAACCGGCGATGGTCATTGCCAAGCCCAGGAAAAACCAGAAATAACCCATCATACTTGCATCCTCCACTTGTAGTCACGATTGGTCTACCGCTCATAGCAGAAACTTTTGCAGAATGGAAGGCGGTTTGCGGCCATATATCAAGGAAAACAGGCAGGACGGGCGGCACCGTCGTGGTGCCGCCCGCTGAAATCATAATGCAGGTTAGGGTTCGATGGTAGAGCCGAGGACCTTGAGGAACTCGCGCATCCACTCAGGGTGTGCGGGCCATGCAGGGCCGGTCACGATGTTGCCGTCAACGCAGGCGTTGGACGCGGTTTCATTGACTTCGCACCATGTGCCGCCAGCGGCTTCGACTTCGGGTTTTACGGCCGGGTAAGCGGTGCAGGTCTTGCCTTTGACCACATCCGCAGCGGTCAGCAACTGCTGGCCGTGGCAGACAGCGGCAATGGGCTTGTTGGCCTTGGCAAAGTGCTGCACGCAGGCGATGACCTCAGGGTTCAGGCGCAGATATTCCGGAGAACGTCCGCCGGGAATGACCAGCCCGTCGTAGTCTTCGGCCTTGATCTCTTCAAAGGTCGTGGTGACCGTGAAGTTGTGGCCCGGTTTTTCCGTATAGGTCTGATGTCCTTCGAAATCATGAACTGCGGTGGCAACGGTTTCACCGGCTTTCTTGCCGGGGCAGACCGTGTGGACGTCGTGTCCGACCATCAGCAGCATCTGAAACGGCACCATGGCCTCGTAGTCTTCAACGAAATCACCAACCAGCATCAGTATTTTTTTGGCAGCCATTGATTCCTCCATTGGCATTTACAGGGTTGATCTCACAATGTGTTCTCAGTGCGGGAATTTGTCAACACTCTCTCGATATTTTCCCTGTAGCGTCACAAAGCTCCTTGCCCTTGGAGCGGCTCTCCCGTAAGACCGGGCCATGGCAACATACGACGTTCTGATTCTCGGTGCCGGAGCTTCCGGTCTGTATTGTGCGATGCATGCCGCCCGCCGCGGCGTGTCTGTGGCTGTCCTCGATCACGGCGGCAAACCGGGCCGGAAGGTGCGGGTGGCAGGTGGAGGCAAATGCAACTTCACCAACCTTGAGGTCGAGGCAGAGCACTATCTCTGCGCCAATCCGCATTTTGTGAAGTCTGCCCTTGCGCGTCATTCCCAATGGGATGTGATCTCCTTTTTCGCAGACCAGGGCATCACCTATGATGAGCGCGAGCACGGCCAACTCTTCACCCGTGAAGGGGCTGGCAAGCTGGCGGGTATTCTGGTGGATCAGTGCAAGAAAAGCGGTGTAGACATCCTGATGAATCAGACCATCGAGTCGGTTTCAGGTCCCGGGCCGTTTGTTGTTCGCACTGAATCGGAAATATATGAGGCCGACAAGCTGGTCATCGCCCTTGGCGGTCCTTCCTGGCCGCAGGTGGGGGCCACCGATCTTGGCTTCCGTCTGGCAAAACAGTTCGGTCTACCGCTTGTTGCCCCCAGACCGGGACTGGTGCCGCTCGTGTTTCCCAAGGGACTGCGTGCCATGTGTGAAAATCTGGCCGGAAACGCTTTGCCCGCCACCATCACCTTTGGGGATCAGTCGTTCACCGATCCGCTGCTGTTCACCCACAAGGGTATCTCCGGTCCTGCCGTTCTGCAGATTTCTTCCTACTGGGAAAAGGGGCAGCCTGTTCTGATCGATTTCCTTCCCGGTCAGGATGTGGCGGAATTGATAGAAGAGAATCGCCAGTCCAACAGGCGGCTCAAGACCCTGCTCGGTTCACACTTGCCCAAGCGATTGATACCGTTCCTGGTTTCCGATGAGGTCGCAGATACATCCGTGAGCCAACTTTCCCGCAAACACACGGACGCGGCAGGGAACAGGATACACCGTTTCCGGGTGACGCCTGTTTCCACCGGAGGATACGGCAAGGCCGAAGTCACCGTGGGCGGCGTGGATACCCATGCGGTATCGTCAAAGACATTTGAAGTGAATGATGTCGCGGGACTGCACATCATCGGGGAAACCCTTGATGTAACCGGTCATCTGGGCGGATACAACCTGCAGTGGGCCTTTTCTTCGGGCGCGGCTTGCGGGGAATACCTGTAGCCCGAGACTGCTCAAAGGCGTCTTTACCCGATCGCGATTTCGCGCTTGTTCTCGCTCCAATAGATGGTGGGTGCCTCAAGGCGCTGCTTCACCGCCATGCTGGTGCTGCCGAATTTTATGGTGACACCGGGGTGGACCACCCGACGAACCTTGATCTTGGTTCCGGCCAGCTTTTCCTGTCGGCGCAGGTTGATCTGATTGATCTGCTCGCTGACCTGCTTGCGGCGCTTGATCAATGTGATGCGGTGCTTGAGGACCTCAACGACAGCCGGGCGCTTTTCCTTGGGAGTTCTGGCAAGAATGGCTTCCGGCGGATCGGTGCCCAGGGCATCGTCCACCCGGGCTATGGACTGTTTCAGCTTGGCCCGCTCCTGACGCAACTCTTCGTCGCCTTCCAGCTGGATATTGATCATGATGGTCGTTGCCACGCCCAGTTCGGAACCCACTTCATTCACGAGCATCCCCTTGCCGGTCATGATGCGACCGCCCTGGATATGTCCTTTGCCCTTGGTGGCAAAAAGGGTGCCTTCGGCTTCGATGATGGTATTGGTGATGTCATTGGTGATGTGTACGTCGCCACCTGCGATAAGGCGGGCATTGGCCGTGTGACCAACGGAAATGTCGCCTTCCGCCTTGATGGTTCCCCCTTCGGGCATGAGCACGCCACCGGCGATTTCTATATTGCCGCCCGCATACACCGTTGCCGATTCCACTGAGCCGCCGACAATGATGTGCTTGGGGGCGGAAACGACTGCACCCGCCTGGATGGAGCCGAGTATCTTGACCGAGCCGTGTTCCAGCTTGACGTTGCCGGTGCCGAGGTCCACGTCGCCGGAAATGAGAAGGCAGTCGGTTACGGAAAGGGTGCCGCGTTCCATGGAGACTACGCCTTTTGCCTTGGAAGCAAAGGTGATCTTGTCCTCATGGGCCATGACATTTTCGCCCAAGTGAATCTTCAGCGGACGACCTGCGTGGGCCGGGATGGTCTTGCCGTAGATATCGATGCCGCCTTCGCCGGGAGTGGGGCCGTGCAGGCGCCCTATTATCTGCTGGGGGTTGACCATGGGGTAGGAACCCCGGTCACGAAAATCCAGCCTGCCGGATTCGTCTTCAGTGCCGGTCTCCTCGCGGGACGAAACGAGAAATTCAAACCAGCCGTCATGCCCGGGAACCGGATGTTTGCCTTCAACCAATGTCTGGTCATAGAGCGGGGTCTCGGTCGAGCGTGCTTCTTCAAGAAGATTGTCCAGCAGATCCGTGTCGATATCGATGACCACACCCATGTCGCGCAGTTCCTTTTCGACCTGTGCCGGAGTGATCTGTCGCTTTTTGAAATCCTGGTGGTGCAGGGTGCCGGACACCTGAATGGCATCTTCGGAAATATGGGGGATAGGCTCCACGGACAGGACGCCTTCCTGAAAGATGGCCATGCCCCAGGCTTGGGAAACATAGGTTTCCGTCAGCGGGTCGAACTCCACATTGTCGCCCATGGTGATGGCGATATCTTTGGGTGTGAAATCTTTTTTGGGTTCGAGAGGCTTACCGTCGATGGTTTGTCCGGCCTGGGCCGGTTTCGCCTCGTGTTTTCGGGCAAATCGATCACCGGGGAAAACGGGGTAGTCCAAATTGCCAAGGGCTACCAGGCTGGCATCCTGCGGTTCCTGGGCCGGAATCCCGCGAACGAGGACGATGCGTTTGATCTCCCCTTTGCTCTTGACCGCTTCGATGATCTGATGGGCGGCATCTTCATCAATAGGCAGAGAAACTCCGGCTTCGGCGACCTGACGTCGCAGGAGCTCCACAGACGGTTCTTCGCCGCCGTTGGGGGGAAAGTACCGACTTACTCCCAGTTTCATGCCGTCTTCGGACATGGCAAACCGGAATTGTGCATCCGGGCATTGCTTTTGTTTTTTGTCGTTGCCCATCGTCCCTCTTTGGTGCCGAGTTGAACTGCCGTTTACTCATTGTGCACAATGGGAAATCTCAAGTAAAAAGGTCGGAATGCCACCTTTCTTCCCATTTTTTCAATGTAGTCAATTCGGTAAAATACCACAGACGAGCGTTTTATTGCAAACGCGTTATAGTTTCGATTCTGATTACTATTTATCGCTTGTGGTGTTCAGGCGCCAGTATAATTCTTCGAGGATGGCAGCCAAGTCAGCAAATAATCCGCCGGGTTCGGGAGGAATGCCGAATAGCGCCCGGCGTTGTTCCTTGAGTCCTTCCTTGGAAACAGCGTCCGGGTCGGAATGGAAGACGGTCATGGAGAGTCGTTCGGCCAGCAGGTAGCCGGTGAGACCGTTGGACAGCAGATTCATCAGCACCGAGAACTGGTCCCGTTTGGATTTCCAGTATTTCCTGGCTTCATCGTTGGGTGTGCTCGCCACGGATTCGCAGATCAGGGAGTACATGGCGTTGATCCCTGCACCCGGGATGCCACGTCGCCAGCCCAGCAGCCAGGGATTGCGCCAGAAGAGCAGGAAGTGGCTGACCCCGGTATCGATGATCTTTTCCATGCTTGCCTTGGCTTCGAGCAGAATGGGATCGTCCCAGACAATGGGCCGTGCCGAGACATCCCATGCCGGGGGCAGCGCATTGGTGGGTGTTTCGCCGGTCGCATTGGCGATGATGTGCGCAAGCCACTGGTTGGCCTGTGTGGAGCCGGGTGTTTCGAGGTGGGTATAGCTCAACGTCACTCGGCCTGCTCCGAACCGGTTGGTGGTTATGCATGGGAGCCCTTCGATGAAATCGGGACGAAGATGGATGCCGTACAGGTTCTCCCAGTCGGTCATGGTGCCCTTGGGCAGGGTCGCGAGGTGGATGTCGGCCACCCAGAAGTCTGGGCCGGGCGTGTTGTACCGCGCAAGTACGGTGACGTTGTTGTCCTTGGGGGCAAACCGGCCGGGCCACCATACGGGGAGCTGGGCCGTGGGGCCGATGGAGTCGGGAACAAGTGGATGATCGGTGTTGATCGAGGTTTCCACATGGCCGGAAAGAAAATGGTGCAGGCGATTTTTGTATCCATCACGGGTCCAGGGAGACAAACCCAGCCCGTAGGGGCCGGTCAGGGCGAGTCCGGTACCGCCGCAGAAGCCGAGATACTGGCCACCGCCGTGGATAAATTCGCAAATTTTGTCCATGCCGGTGACGCCAAGACGGTCTGCCTTGCCTTTGGCCCGTCCTCCGGGGACGATTAGCAGCTTTGGAGGGACTCCCGACTTGCCAGAAAGCACGCCATCAGCTATTTCCTGACCGCGCACGAGACGAAAGGGGATGCCCCACGCAGACAATGCGCGTGTCATCAGCAATCCCCAGAAATGCGACTCGTCCCAATATATATGTATGCTTGACATATGTGGCCCCCTCGACAAGGGTAGTCCGCACGCTAACAAGGCATGCGCGCAGTGGCAAGCGCAACCATACGATATTTCAGGCCGTCGGTGCGACCGTACTGGCGATTTTTTGCCGTGATAAAGGAAGGAACAATATGGCTCGTAAAGAACTCGCCAAGGCATACGAACCTTGGGATGTCGAGGAAAAGTGGGAAACCCACTGGGAAGAAAACAAGACGTTCACCCCTGATCCGGAGGACGAGGGCGACGCCTATTCCATCGTCATCCCGCCGCCCAACGTCACCGGCGTGCTGCACATGGGCCACGCCTTGAACCTGACGCTGCAGGATATCCTGTGCCGATTCAACCGCCAGCAGGGCAAGAACGTCCTGTGGGTCCCCGGCACCGACCACGCAGGCATCGCCACCCAGAACGTGGTGGAGCGCCAGCTCAAGGAAGAAGGGCTGACCCGTGACGATCTCGGTCGCGAAAAATTTATCGAACGTGTGTGGGACTGGAAAAAGGAAAAGGGCGACCACATCCTCAGCCAGATCCGCCGCATGGGTGCTTCCGTTGACTGGACTCGTGAATGCTTCACCTTTGACGACCAGCGCGCCAAGGCTGTTCGCAAGGTCTTTGTCGAGCTGTTCGAGCAGGGGCTGATCTACAAGGGCGACTACATCATCAACTGGTGCAACCGTTGTCACACTGCACTGGCCGATGATGAGGTCGAACACGAAGCCAAGCCCGGTGCTCTGCATCACATCAAATATTCCCTGTCCGATGGTTCCGGCGATCTCATTGTTGCCACCACCCGGCCCGAGACCATGCTGGCCGATACCGCCATTGCCGTGAATCCCGAGGACGATCGTTTCAACCACCTCATTGGCAAGACCGCCATCCTGCCGCTGGTGGGTAAGGAACTGCCGATCATCGGTGACACCTACGTTGATATCGAGTTCGGAACCGGTTGCCTCAAGGTGACCCCGGCTCACGATATGAACGACTGGGAGCTGGGTCGCAAGCATGACCTCGAAGTCATTTCCATTCTGGATGAAGCCGGTATCGTCAATGAGAACGCACCGGAAAAGTACCAGGGCCTGACCGTCAAGGAAGCCCGCAAGGCTGTTATTGCCGATCTGGAGGCCGAGGGCCGGATGCTCGAAATCGCCGACCACGATCACTCCGTGGGCGTCTGCTATCGTTGCAAATCCACCATCGAGCCGCACGTTTCCACTCAGTGGTTCGTCTCCATGAAGCCGCTGGCCGAAAAGGCACGTGCCGCTGTTCCGTCCGAAACCCAGATTTATCCCGAGCACTGGACCAAGACCTACTACAACTGGCTGGATGAGATTCGCGACTGGTGTATCTCCCGACAGATCTGGTGGGGGCATCGCATCCCGGCCTGGACCTGTGAGGATTGCGGCGAGCTGATCGTTGCCATGGATGATCCCACCCAGTGCACCAAGTGCGGCTCCGCCAAGCTAATTCGCGACGAAGACGTGCTCGACACGTGGTTCTCGTCCGCTCTGTGGCCGTTCTCCACCCTTGGCTGGCCCGATGATACCAAGGAGCTGGAAAAGTACTATCCGACTTCCTGTCTCGTCACCGGCTTCGACATCCTGTTCTTCTGGGTCGCCCGCATGATGATGATGGGCCTGCAGTTCAAGGAGCAGGTGCCGTTCAACCACGTGTACATCCACGCACTGGTTCGCGACGAAATGGGCAAGAAGATGTCCAAGTCCACCGGTAACGTCATTGATCCGCTGGACATGATTCAGAAATACGGTGCCGACGCCCTGCGTTTCACCCTGACGAGCTTCGCTGCCATGGGCCGCGACATCAAGCTCTCCGAGCAGCGCATCGAAGGCTACAAGCACTTCATGAATAAAATCTGGAACGCCACCCGTTTCGCCATGATGAACCTGCCGGACGAGATTCCCGCAGTGGACGTCACCGAGGCCGAAGGGTTGGCCAACAAGTGGATTCTCCACCGGCTCGAAGAGGTCAAGAAGACCATTGCCGAGGCCACTGGCGAGTACAAGTTCAACGAGATCGCCCAGACACTCTACAAGTTCATCTGGTCCGAGTTCTGTGACTGGTATCTGGAAATGGTCAAGCCCGCCCTTTACGGCGAGGACGAAGCACAGAAAGCAGCCACCCAGAAGGTGCTGTGGACCGTGCTCTCCGAAACCATGATCATGCTGCACCCGGTCACTCCGTTCATCACGCAGGAAATCTGGACGTCACTGCCCCGACCTGCCGGTGATGATCGCAGCGACGATATCGCCACCCTGCTGTTCCCGGAAATGCGCGAGCAGTGCCTGAACAAGGATGTGGTCAAGGAAATGGAGCTCTTCATGGGCGTTGTTTCCGGCACTCGTAACATCCGAACCGAGCTGCTCATCGAACCCGCCAAGAAGCTCGACCTGCTTATCAAGACCGTCAATGATGAAGACAAGGCAGTGCTTGAGGCGAACGTCAACCTGATTCAGTCTCTGGCACGTGTCGACAATGTAACCATCGGTGCCGATGTCGAGGCTCCCAAGGCCTCTGGTGCCGCAGTTATTCAGGGGCATGAGCTGGCGGTTCCGCTGGAAGGCGTTGTGGACTTCGAGTCCGAACTGGCCCGTCTGGACAAAAATCTGAAAAAGCTTGAAAAGACCATGAAAGGTGTTTCAGGTAAGCTGTCCAACCCCGGCTTCGTCAACAATGCGCCCGAGGCCGTTGTCGAAAAGGAAAAGGGCAAGCTCGCTGAAATGGAAGAAGAAAAGAATAAACTGACCCAGCTCAAGGAACGCCTTGAGTCGGTCATGGGCTAATTGAAACAACCTGGGGAAATCACGCATTCGTGATTTCCTCGGATGCTCTTTCAAAACGCTTCGGCGCGCCGCCGGTTACGAAAGGGAAGAATAGACGCATCAAAGGCGGCGACTGTGCACGGCAAAAACGTGCATCCATATGGTGACTATAATATCGGCGCACCCGGTCCTGTTAAGACCGTATGACCACCAAGCGCCGCAACAAAAAGTTTTGGAGAGTCCGGAGAACTTTTTTCAAAAGGTTCTCCGGTCCCCGAAGGGCCGCCGGAGGCAATTCTTATGGCAAACGTATTCTTAGTTGGAGCTGGACCGGGCGATCCGGGCATGTTGACCCTTCGTGCGAAGGAGATCATCGAGACCTGTGACATCATGATTTACGACTATCTGGCCAACGCCGAATTCCTGAAATGGTGCAAGCCGGAGTGTGAAATCCTGTATGTCGGCAAGAAAGGTGGCGATCACACCCTGCCCCAGGACAAGATCAATGACCTGATCGTCGAGAAATCCCGCTCGGGCAAGGTTGTCTGCCGACTCAAAGGTGGCGACCCGTACGTCTTCGGGCGTGGCGGCGAAGAAGGCGAAGAGCTGGTGGAAGCCGGTATCGATTTTGAAGTGGTGCCGGGCATCACCGCCGGTGTGGCAGCGCCTGCCTATGCCGGTATTCCGGTCACCCACCGCGACCACACCACCTCCGTCTGCTTCATCACCGGACACGAAGACCCGACCAAGGGTGAATCCGGTCACAACTGGGAAGTATACGGCAAGTCCACCTCCACCCTCGTTTTCTACATGGGTGTCGGCAATCTTCCGATGATCGCCGAGAACCTCATGAAAAATGGCCGTGCGGCTGATACGCCGGTGGCACTGGTCCGCTGGGGTACGCGCTGCAACCAGACCTCGTTTGTCTCCACACTGGAGAACGTGGCCCGCGAAGCCGAAGAGCGTAAGTGGAAGGCTCCGTCCATCATCATCGTTGGCGGTGTCTGCTCCCTGCACGACAAGCTGGCATGGTTCGAGAAGAAGCCCATGCTCGGCCAGGGCGTTGTTGTAACCCGCGCCCGGGAACAGGCCAGCGGGCTGGTCAATATCCTGAGCGGTCACGGCGCCTGCGTACATGAGTTTCCCACCATTTCCGTGGAACACCTCGATGACTACAACGAAGTGGAAACCGCCATTCTGCAACTGGCTCGTTACCAGTGGGTCGTTTTCACCTCGGTCAACGGTGTGAAATTCTTCTGGGAACAGCTGAATGCCATCGGTCTGGATTCCCGTATCCTGGGTGGCATTCAAGTTGCCGCCATCGGCCCCGCCACTGCGGATGCTTTGAAGGACAGGGGGATCAACCCGGATTTCGTACCCGAGAAGTACGTTGCCGAACACGTTGTCGAAGGCTTGTTGAAGCTGGGCATTCAGGGACAGGATGTTCTCATCCCCCGCGCAAAGGTTGCACGTGAAGTGTTGCCCGAAGAGCTGAAAAAAGCCGGTTGCAATGTCACGGTTCTTCCCGTGTACGAGACCAAACTGGCCGAAAGCTCCGGCGACGACATTGTGGCTGCCCTTGATAACGGCGACATCCAGTATGTGACGTTCACCTCTTCCTCTACGGTCGAGAACTTCTTTGAGCTGGTGAAGCCGGAAGTCTTCAAGCAGTACCCGGACGTGAAGATCGCATCCATCGGTCCCATCACCACCAAGACGGTTGAACGCTTCGGATTTACGCCCAACCTTGAGCCGGAAGATTATACCATTCCCGGCCTTGTTGATGTGCTCTTGAGCGACGCCGACTAGTCGAAACATCTTGCTATTACATTGAAAGGCCATCCTGTTTATCAGGGTGGCCTTTTTCTATATATTACTGGATTTGTGCGATAAAACGTGTATATTTTTTATAGCCATTGTCCGTTGATCCAGAGTTGAGGAAAGGTAATACAGGTAGTAGCCGTGTCTATTGAGTATAATTGTACAATCGTTGATGGGTATGTCCTGGTGACTGCGTCAGGAACTTCCGAAGAAGCAAGTGAAATGTTGCATTTCATTGATGCTGCCATGGAAGAGTGTCGGCTTAACGATGCCCAAATGATGATGTTTGATTTGCGGGAATTGTTCTACGGCCGAGAATATGGCGGGACATATGATCTTGCGGTGCAATGCATCAAGCGCATGAACAGGGAACGTCCTCTCAGGGTGGCTCTGCTGGTCCGGCCTGAAAGAATGGAGTATGCGCGTGTGTATGAAACCATCGGCGTCAGCCATGGGGCACGCATCAAGGCGTTTGAACGACCGACCCTGGCGATTGTCTGGCTTAAGTCCTAGCTACATACTGTACTTGGAAAGAATGGTGGTTTGCTGGCCGCTGTTTTTGATCGAATCCAGTGCCTTCTGGAGGCGTCTTACGACATCCCTGTCCATATCTTTGTTTGCAGCAAAATAGAGTGTGGTGTCGAGAAAGGGGTGGACCACTTCATATTCATCCGCGTTATGCCCCATGCTTTCCAGGCTGTGAAAGAATGCGGCCTCATTGACAAGGAGCAGGTCAATACGTCCCTTCAGGAGTTTTCTGATATTCAGATCGATGGAGTGGACACTGTGGATCTTGTTTTGTGCAACGCCCATGGAAACAAGCATTTGTTCTGCGGCACTGTCCCGGATGGTTCCAACAATATATTTTTCGGTCACTTGATCAATACTTTGGAAAGTTATCTTTGATGCTTTCCTTGCGATGAAGCTGGCCTTCAACGTCTGAATGGGGCCAATCCATTGGACCAGCGCTTCGCGCTCCACTGTTCGTGCCATGGGAAACAATATGGCGTTTCGATTGACCTGGACTTCTTCATATCCCCTGGCCCAGGGCCAAAAGCGAATACTTTCAACCGGGCAGTCTATCTGCGCCTGTTGCGTCATCTTTTCAAACAGCTCGACAGCCACTCCCATGGGGCGTCCCTTACTTGTGTAGCAGTATGGGGGATTTTCTTCTGCCATGGCCAGGAGTGTCTGTGCCTGCACAGGTGAAGCCCACCCAAAGAGGAATATGAACAGTAGTAGTAAGCAGTGTTTATTTATATACATAGTGGTTTTAAATAGATTTTTCACCATTCAATTTCCTATCACATTTTCAGGGAAGTGCAAGTGCGGGGTGGTAGGAGTAATAATTTGAATGGAATCCGTATTCTCTCCTTGAAAAAAATACCGGTTTACGACAACTACCACCGGAGCGACGTATTGTTGCGTTCCATCGATGTCCAATCACTGTCTGGTTTGAAACAGGGTTCAAGGAGTGTACATGTCTTTGCCTATCGCCGTTCTCGTTTCCGGCAGCGGGTCCAACCTGCAATCCATCATCGACCGCATCGAGGTGGGAGCGCTTGATGCTGAAATCAAGCTTGTCATCTCCAATAAGGCCAATGCCTACGGCATTCAGCGGGCAAAGAAGTACGGACTGCCTTACAAGGTGTTGCTTCACAATGATTTTCGCTCTCGTGAAGATTTTGACCAGGCCATGGTGGATGCTATCCACGCGGCCGGTATCGGTGAGGACGGGTTGGTCGTCATGGCCGGTTTCATGCGCATCGTCACCACGACATTCCTGTCGCCATTCGAGGGGCGAGTCATCAACATCCACCCCGCGTTGCTGCCGAGTTTTCCCGGCGTGAACGGGCAGGCCGACGCAGCGGACTACGGCGTCAAGATCGCCGGATGCACCGTCCATTTTGTCGATGAGCAGATGGACCACGGTCCTGTTATCATCCAGGCCGCCGTGCCATGTCAGGCCGGTGAGGATGGCGACGCTCTCGAACCTCGTATCCTCAAGATGGAACACAGAATTTTCCCGCAGGCCATTCAGTGGTTTGCCGAGCGGCGTCTGAAGATCGTGGGCCGTCACGTGGAGTTGGCTGTTTCCGGTCGTCCGGCAGCGAACCAGCCCATGGCAGCGATCGATCCGCCGGTTCACGCCCTGGTCTGGCCTCCCCTTGAAGAAGGGTTTTAGGTCGTTTTTCCAATCCTTCCGAGGGATGTAGTCGAAACCGGTTCAACAAAGACCGGTTTCGCGCTATGGTTGTCCCTCAACCATACAGAAAAAGGAGTTCGTTCATGAGTGCCAGTCGACCTACCACAGCTGATCGCGGAGCCATCCTCAAGCGCCTGTTGATCACCTTGGTCTGCATGATATTTTTTGAGGTGACGGCCCTTTTGGTGCAGTTGACCGTGATCTTTCAATACGGCTATCTGCTGATCGCCAAGAAACGGAGTGAACCGTTACGTCAGTTTTCCAATACACTGGCGCAGTTCGGCTACCGTTTGATGCGTTACAACACGCTCAATGAAAACAAGCGTCCGTTCCCGTTCAACCGGTTCCCGGAAGAGAGTGAGTGCGAGCCGCCCGAAAAACAGGTCCTGTTCAAGTAAGATGCAAAGTAGCTATCGATTTTTTTGTAATCAGGATTGCCAGTACTTTCCCTGTCACAAGACGGAAAAGCCTGATGAGTTCAACTGCCTGTTCTGCTTTTGTCCGCTGTACTTTTTTGATGATTGCGGAGGGCGTTTTACGGTGCTCGAATCCGGGGTCAAGGATTGCACCAATTGCCTTCTTCCACATCACCCGAAAGGGTATGATCACATCCTGAAGAAACTCAGGAAGCGTTTTGATGCCATTCGTGAGGGAAGCGACGGGTAGGATCAGCTCGGGCTGTTCCCGGTCTTCAACGGGGAGTGCGTCATATAGTGCTCGAATTCCCGCGTCAGCCGTGTTTGTTCTTTGGACATGACCCGTGCCTGCGCCTCCATATCCAGGTCCGTGTTCTGAAACCGACACAGGGAAATGAAGACGTTCTTGATTCTGGCGAGTTCCGCAGGTTTGTGCTTTTTCCAGTAGTAATACGCTAGAATCTTTGCGGCGTTTTTGACGTGTTCCTTGGAGTAGGGAAGCCGCCGTTCATCCAGCAAGGATGTGTTGTCTTCGTCTTCCACCAGCGGCAGGACCGCAAGAATGACTTTTTTGGAGCGGTCCAGCGAGTCGGGACTGATGCGATAAACGACCTGCTTTTTGCGGGACTGAAGATACTTGATCAGATAGAGGATGGCGGTCAGGGTGAGGATGCCGGCCCATATTTCAAAGTCTAATACGTCGGACATGAACGTTATCTCTTGCGTGTCAGGTATGGTTTAAGGTTGATCCGATAGACTGCCGGATCGGCGCATTCCACAATTTCAAGACGATTCGTACTGTCGCTGTGACGGACAGCAAGATCAACCAGCTTCGATGGGATCGGATGCATGTCCGGATCAAGGATGATCTTGACCTTCGGCTGAAGCGGTTGGGCCGGGTTGGCCTCATAAACAATGGCGTAGTAACCGGAGTTGAGCTTGACCAGACTGCCCGAGGGGAAAATACCCAGGCATTTGATAAAGCTTTGCACTTCGACTGTGTCGAAATCTTGATCGCGCATTCCGTACATTATGGCAAGTGCCTTGTTGGGCAACATGGCGTCTTTGTACGATCTGTCACTTGTCAGGGCGTCATACACGTCGGCCAGGCTGATGATTCGCGCCAGGGCGGATGTGTTGTTGCGTGTCAGGTGTCCCGGGTAGCCACTGCCATTGAATTTTTCATGGTGATCGTGCACGGCTTCCATGATGGGAATCGGGATGTCACCCTGTTTGTGGAGTATTTCGTATCCATATCCCGGGTGCCGTTTTATCTCCTCGAATTCGGCGTGACTCAATCGGCCCCGTTTGTTGATGATCCGCTCAGACACCACGGTCTTGCCGAGGTCGTGGAACATTCCGGCCATTCCGAGATCAAGCAGTTCGTTCCGTCCCAGCCCCAGATATTCACCGAATACAACAGCGATGGCAGACACATTGATGGAGTGCGTGTAGGTGTACTCATCAAAGTGCGACAGCTTGGAGAGGCATAGCAGGGTATCTGGATTTTGAATTGCGGAGTCGACGATCTGATCGACTGTCTCCACTGATGATTCGTAGTCCACTTTCCGTCCGAGCTTGGCATCGTGAATGATGCGGTGGGCGTGGGTCATGGCCTTGTCATAGGCTTTCTGGGCTTCTTCGATGGCAGACTCGAATGGGACCCGCTTTTTTTGCTTCGGATCAACCGTGGACCGCTTGAGCATGGTGTCGAGGCGCTTTTCCAGAGGCTCTTCGCCAGGAATTTTCACTTCGATGAATGCCTGCTCATAACCAGCTTCTCGAATACGTTCGACCTGCTCCTTTGATCGAATGAGGCCGGGCTTGGTATACAGCCCCGGCAGGTGTTCCCATAAGTCGCTCGCCATCTTGACAATTGTCATGCCTGGCTTGAGCTGGTCTATGGTAACTTTCTTGATCATGGGCAGCAGATGTTAGTTTGTGTGTCGGGACAGCTTGTCTAAATACTTCTGAATGGCGTTCGTTTCCTTGTCGGTAATGTCCAGAAACATGCAGCCGAGGGATATGATGCCTTTTTCCTGTTGAATATTCTTTACCGCCACGGCCACCTTCAATTCGCCCAGGCTGCCGAGATTCATTGTCGCGATCAGGGCGTCGTCAACTTTGGTATTGCGCAATACGCCCCGTGTGTCGACTCGCGCTGACACTCTGCACCCGGTTTCACTGACATTGACAACCATGCATTCAATCTCTTCTTCCGTGGTGTGAATGGTGCCGTCAATGCTGCATTGTGAGCGAGGCGTGCGCCGCAGAGGAAGCTTTTCTATGATGTCCGGGTAGTCAAAGAAGATGAGAGGAGCCGGCTTGGAGATGGCGTTGTGCACGTGCGCCTTGAAACCATAGATGGTGCCCTGATTGACGTACTTGATTACGACCTCTCCTCCGAACTTGAGTTCCTTGCGGAGGGAGGATGGCAGGCGGACCTTGGCTATGATGTAATCATAGGGATCAAGGCCGATGATGGTGCCACGGTAACTGTGTTCGTAGCCCGGAATGCGAAGGATGACTTCCTTGCCCGGGGGGATGTCCAGTTTGACACCGGGAATCCGGGTGACTTTGGTGTCGTTTGGAACCGAGGCGGTGTTGCCTGCTGAAGAGGTATCAGATGTCATTATCTTTCCTGCTGTCCGATGGATTGCTGTCGTTTTCTGTATAGCGCTGTCTAATACAGATTGGCTTATTTTATAGTAGCGAACAGCGAAGTCTCTGTCGACTGGTAAGTCATGCTCTCTCTTTTTAGAAAACCACGGCCTCAAACCAAAGGATGGTTGTACCCGGCTCCTTCCATGCATCGGGATCCAGTCCGGCCTTGAGACAGGTCTGGGAGAGGAATGTTTCCCGGTCCCATCCCCATTCCACAGGGACTTGTGGCAGGAGCAGGCCCGAGCGTCCGTCGCGGGACATGATCAATCCATGACGGCCGACTTCCACCTTTTCTGGGTCCGGGCAGACATCAATGGGGCTCAGAATGGAGATTTCGTACTCCAGCGCATCCACATCGTGCTCGTTGACCGCAGGGAATCGCGGGTCATGAAAGGCTGCCTGCTGGGCCATGTCCCATACCGTGCGGAACAGTTCGCCACTGCCCTGCACATTGCCGATGCAGCCACGCAGGTTGCCGCCCATCTTCAGGGTGACAAAAGCGCCCAGCTGTTCCCGAAGCTTGTCCGTGGGCGGTTCCGGCGGGCCGAAAGGACCGTCTGACGGATTGATCCCGAAAGCAACGGACTGGGTCACCAGTTTCTTGAGGTAGTCTTTTTCTTCCTGTGTCAGGGAGAAGACGAAATCAGACATTATAACTCCTTGTTTTTGGCTGCGGGAACAAAAAACATGCCCGCAAGCCCCAGTCCGAACAAAGCGATGATTGCTGATATGCCCACGCGCTGACTACCGGAGGCGAAGGTCAGCCAGCCCACGAGCAGTGGCCCGAGAAAGGATGTCAGTTTGCCGGACAGGGCGAACAGCCCGAACATCTCTCCGCGCAGTTCGGCTGGTGCGACCCGGGCCAGGTATGATCGGCTCGAAGCCTGTACCGGCCCCACAAATATACCCACTGCCAGTCCGAAAATCCAGAATAGCGTGAGAGATTCCACCAGCAGGATGAGCACGCCGCATCCGGTCAGCCCTGTGAGCGAGACCAGAATGGTTTTTCGCGGGCCGACCTTGTCATCCATCCAGGCAAAAGCAGCAGCACCAAGTCCGGCTGTCACATTAAGCCCTATGCCGAAGATGATGACCTCGCTGGAGGTCATGCCGAATGTTCCGGCAGCATATATGCCGCCAAAAGCGAACATGGTGGTCAGCCCGTCATTGTACAGCATGCGCGCCAGTAGGAATATGGCGATGTCCTTGTAGTTTCTAACTTCCCGTACGGATCGCCTGATCTGGCCCAGCCCCTGCGACAGGGCGGTTCTGAGGGGGACACCTGTGCCTGGTGCATCCGAGGTGAACAGGAAGAGGGGAATGCAGAAGAGGAGGTACCACAAGGCTGTCAGGGGCATGATCGCACGGATGTGCGCGGCCTGTTCACGGGGAACATTGAACCATGCGCCTTGCTCTACAAAGCCGTACAGCGCAATCAACAGGAGCACCAGCCCACCGGCGTAACCCAGTCCCCATCCCCATCCTGACCAGCGTCCGACACTTTTATCGTCCGCTAATCGAGGGAGCATGGCATTGTAGAATATCATGGCGTACTCGCTGCCCAGCGTGCCGATTCCGGCCAGTATCAGTGCAAGGGGGATAAAGGATGCGTCGGGCCGGACAAACCAGAGCAGGGCCGTAGCCGTGATACATAGGGCGGTGAAGGTACCCAGCCATGGTTTGTGCCTTCCGGTGCGGTCGGCCACAGCACCGAGTAGCGGACCGCCGATGCCGATGATCAGACCGGCAGCACTCATCATGTTGCCCCACAGTGCCGTGCCGATTGCTTCGTCTTGTGCTACGGCCTGGGTGAAGTAGGCCGCAAACACAAATGTCTGCACCAGGGCGGCGAACCCTGAATTGGCCCAGTCATAGAGCGCCCAGGACCACAACCCCTTGAGATTGCGCTTTGTATGGTGCGAGGAGGACATGGTGGCATCCTACTGGATGCCGCGCCGTGTGCCAACGAATCTTTTGCTGAAGAGAGGTGGTCAGTCGCCCAGTGCTTCGCGACATGCCTGAACAAAGTGCTCGGCAATGCTTGGGTGACTGGCGAAGTGAAGGTGAACGTAGGAGCCGAGGGTGTTCGCATGAATGAACCCTTCGGGATTCGGAAGGGCGCCCTTGCGTCCCGACATGGCGTAGATGGTCGGTGTGGTGGAAATGTCAGCGTCAGCCTGGATGGTGGAGTAATGGAACTCATGGCCCCTGATGGTGGCTCCAGCCGGGCCGAGCAGGGACGAATTCCTTGTCTGCACTTCGCGATATCCCAGCGCCCGGAACCGCTCGCCCATTTCTGCCCGGAAGGGGAAGACGCCGGACATGGCATATCGGCCACGGCTGGTGATGATGTCTTCCATCAAATACATGAAGCCGCCACACTCGGCATACACGGGCTTGCCTGATTCACAGAAATCCCTGATCTCGCGCCGGAGTTTGTTGTTCTGGCCCAGCTCGAAGGCATACAATTCCGGGTAGCCGCCGCCTAGATATAGACCGTCCAGCGCATCAGGCAGACGGTGGTCATCGATGGGAGAAAACTCCACCAGTCGCGCTCCGGCTTCCCGCAGCAGGCGCAGATTTTCTTCGTAGTAGAAACAAAAGGCAGCATCCTTGGCCACGCCAATGGAGATCGTCGGCACTGTCGGCACAGGCTCAAAGGGGGCCACGGCGTCCACATCGGGCAAGGCGCTCAGGAGCGTGTCCATGTCCAGCCCGGATTCGACCCAGTCGGCCAGCCGTTCATAGCGATCAAGCCCATCCTCATCGCTTTCCGTGGTGACCAGACCGAGGTGGCGTGACGGAGTGGTGATGTCCTCGTCACGTTTGAGACAGCCGAGCACGGGGACATCGGGCAGTATGGTCATGGCTTCGGTGAGCAGTTCGGCGTGGTTATCGCTGCCGACGCGGTTGAAAATGATGCCGGCAATGGTCACGTCCGGGTCAAAGGAGGCATATCCCGAGACCAGTGCGGCTGCGGATCGGGCCATGGAGCGGGCATCAACCACGAGGATGACCGGCAGGCCGAGTATCTTCGCCATCTGGGCCGTGGAACCTGCGTCGTGAGTCCCGGAGATGCCATCGAACAGGCCCATGACACCTTCCACCACGGCCACGTCGCAGCGGGATGCGTATCTATTGAAAATATCGACATTGGTGGCGGCATCGAGCATCCATCCATCGAGGTTGTGGCTCGGCACCGGGGTCTCTCCCGCACCACACGCCATGGCGTGGTGACCCGGATCAATGAAGTCGGGGCCGCACTTGAACGGCTGGACATGGATGCCTCGTCGGGCAAGAGATGCCATAACCCCAAGCGATACGGACGTCTTGCCGCAGCCGCTGTGTGTTCCCGCTATGACGAATCCCTTGATAGTGCTCATGAAGTCCCCTTGAAAGACGAAATTATACCAGCCCCTTCTTGGTCAGGAATGTGAGCATCTTTTTCCCCTCGGGATGCTCTGGATTGAGGGCGAGGCACTTGATGACCGCCTCACTGCTCTCCTTCCATTTCTCGCGTTCAAACTGGGCGCGGGCGAGATTGAACCAGAGATTCTCGTCATCGTTGGAAATCTCGATGGCTCGTTTGTAGTAATCCACAGCCTGACCCGTGAGTTTCTTTTTGCGCAGGGCTATGCCGTATTCATTGAACAGGTGCTTGTGTTCGTCGGCAAAGGCGGAGTCCAGGTTGATGATACGGTCGAAAACCTTCTTGGCGCGATCCACTTCGTCGCGCGCCAGCAGGCACAGTCCGATGCCGAAATTGGCACGGACATTCTGCTCGTCCAGATTGAGTGCATTGGCGTATTCGTATTCAGCGGTGAAGGTTTCGTTGCGCTTGCGGAATTTGTCGCCACGGGCGACCGATTTCTGCACCTTGCGGATGTTGCTGATGACTTCATTGTAAAGCTGCGGCATGGGGAGGTAGTCATTGAGCAATTCGTCCAGAGTGATTTCCTCAATATGGCCGGATGGGACTTTCTTGTTGTTCAGTCCCTGCAACTCCACGGTGGTATCGTTGACCTGGCGAGCGTAATAGATGGCCGTCTGTTTGACACGGCGGGCGGTGGTGCCAGTGCCGATTTTTGCCATGCGTTCAATGGAAAAAACGCCTTCGATATATCCGTCGTCTGTGGTTTTGTTCATGTGTGCAGCGTGTTGTTAGGTTGTTTTTATCAAATCTCCGAATACGATACACTGCTTTTGCGGCGCTGAGAAGCCTCATGACCCCCTATTCCCCATTTGGAAGCGGTTCGGAACGCAGGACCATATACCCGGCCAGTCCTGCCAGGGCCGATGCCCCGAGAATGGCTGTTTTGGCCGCATTGAGCATCTCGGGCGAATCGCTGAATGCGAGGGCTGCAATGAACAGCGACATGGTGAATCCGATACCCGCCAGCAGTCCGGCTCCGACGAATTGACGGATATTCATGCCCCCGGGCCAGCCTCCGGATGTCTTGACCAGAATCCATACGGAAACTGTGATTCCGAGCGGCTTGCCAAGGACCAATCCAAACAGTGTCCCCAGTGCGACCTGACTTGCCATCAGAGCCGCGAAGTCTCCGCCGAGCACCACACCTGCGTTGGCCAGCGCGAAGACGGGCATGATCAGGTAGTCGGCCACTGGGTGCAGGGTGTGTTCCAGACGTTGCAAGGGCGTTTGCGCCCGCACCGCCACATGCTGCATGGCGAGCAGGGTGGAATTCATGGTCGGATTGGTCAGAACCGATTTTCCCGGTTCGGCTGCCTTGCTGTACTCACGGAGAATGGCTGTGGCATTGAACTGAAACGCGTCAGAATCGCAAGTGGTTCGCCCTGGAATAGTGAAGGCCATAAGTACGCCTGCCACTGTGGAGTGAACACCGGATTTGAGCACGGCAAGCCATAGCAGAGCGCCGACAATGGCATAGAAAAGCGGGGCTCGAATACCCAGCCTGTTGCCGATAAAGGCGATGAACAGGAGCCCCATGGCGATCAGCAGCATGTTCATGGCAATCCCTGACGAGTAGAACATGGCGATGACCAGTACCGCGCCGATGTCATCGACAATGGCGACAGCGGTCAGAAAAATTTTCAGCTGATAGGGAATGCGGTCCCCGAGCAGGGCGAGAATGCCAAGGGCGAAGGCAATATCCGTGGCCATGGGGATTCCCCAACCATGGGTGCCTGGTCCACCTATGTTGATCAGTGCATAAATGACTGCCGGGGCGACCATGCCGCCGATGGCAGCGAAGATCGGCAACACTGCCTGCCGCTGGGTTGAAAGTTCTCCGACCATGAACTCGCGTTTGATCTCCAGGCCGACCACAAAAAAGAAAATGGCCATAAGGCCATCATTAACCCACAGAAGCAGTGGTTTGGACAGGGTATACTCGCCGTAACCGACGGTGAAGTGCGTTTCCCAAACAGCGATATAGTGCGCTCCCCATGGCGAGTTGGCCCAGATAAGGGCTGCGAGGGCGCTGATGATAAGCAGGATGCCACCGGTCGTCTTGGAACGGAAAAAGTCCTGGAAAGGTTGGAGAACCTGATCAATGGGTTCGAGGCCGCAGGATATGATGTTTCTGAGTGCCATTCGAAGCTCCGGGTGGACGGGCTGCGCCCGTGTTCAAAATTACTACATGCTTGCTTTGACGAGAAGCGACGTCGCCTCTTCTACTGATAGAGGCTTGTAGAATAGAAAACCTTGGACGTATCGGCAACCTTCGCTTTCCAGAAAGATGAGTTGCTTGGGTGTTTCCACCCCTTCGGCTACGATTTTGAGTCCCAATGACTCGCCAAGGGAAAAAACGGTGCGCACAATTGCCTGACTATCCAGGTTGTCCTCGACGTCAGAAATGAAGGAACGATCCACTTTGACCACATCAATGGGGAATCGTTGGAGATAGGAAAGAGAAGAGTAGCCGGTGCCAAAATCATCGATACATACATGTATGCCTAAATTCTTGAGCTGCTTGAGGATGTCTTCGGCGATGGACGGA
Source organism: Pseudodesulfovibrio profundus (assembly GCF_900217235.1). Taxonomy (NCBI): domain Bacteria; kingdom Pseudomonadati; phylum Thermodesulfobacteriota; class Desulfovibrionia; order Desulfovibrionales; family Desulfovibrionaceae; genus Pseudodesulfovibrio; species Pseudodesulfovibrio profundus. Next base: position 2,567,677 of record NZ_LT907975.1, read on the forward strand.
TTGTCCATGAGTGCGCTTTCGGTGATCTCAAGGTTCAGGTGTTCCGGGGCCATGGACGAGTCTTCCAGTGCCCGTTTTACTTGACCGGGAAGCATGGACTGGCCGAAGTGTTTTCCGGATACGTTGATGTTGAGGGTGAGAGGGCCTGATAGCATCGTGCCGAAGCGGTTTTGCCATTCCGTTATTTGCAGGCAGGCATTGCGAAGAACCAGACTGTCGATGGCGTAGATGAGGCCGGTATCCTCGGCCAGCGGGATGAACTGATCCGGGCTGATCATCCCGTGTTTCGGGTGACGCCATCTGACCAGTGCCTCGAACCCGCACACCTCCCTGGTCTCCAGGCAGATGATGGGTTGGTACACCACCTCGAACTCGTTGAGGTCCACGGCACGTCGCAGGTCAGTTTCCAGCGCCATGAGCATGAGCGCCTGATCGTGCATCTTCTGGTTGAAGACCTTGAAGCGTGACTTGCCAAGCTCCTTGGCGCGGTACATGGCAGTATCGGCATCACGCAGGAGCGCTTCAGGGCGTTCATATCCGTCCGTTTTGAGAACGATGCCCATGGAGGCCGAGGTGAAGACCTCGTGTCCCTGAATATGGAAGGGTTGGCGAACGCCGTCGAGAATGCGGCGGGCAATGGTGATGGCATCGCGTGGGGCCGTGATTTCCTCCAGAAGTATGGCGAATTCATCCCCGCCGAAGCGGGCGACCGTATCAGTCTCGCGAGCACAGGTTTCCAGAATGCGTGCCACGTTGCGCAGCAGTTCATCGCCGGTATCATGTCCCAGGGAGTCGTTGATGACCTTGAATCGGTCGAGGTCCATGTAGATGACGGCGAAGAGATGCTTGCGGCGTTTGGCTCGGGCCATGGCCATGTGCAGATGATCCAGAAACAGGGCGCGGTTGGGCAACCCGGTCAGCGAATCGTGGAACGCCTGCCGCTTGAGCTGGTCCTCCGCCTTTTTGCGCAGGGTGATGTCCTCCACCGACCCTTCGTAGTACAAAACGCTCCCATCGGTATCACGGATTAGGCGTGTGTTTTCGGATATCCAGATGATGCGGCCATCCTTGCGCCGTATCTTGGAAACAAAGCTGATGACCTCGTCATTATCCTGTATATGTTCAAGAAATGTCGTGCGCCTTTTAGGGTCCACGTACATTTGGGTGCCGATATCGTAGATGGCTCCCATGAGATCCTCGGGTGAGCTGTAGCCGAGAATGCGGGCCATGGCCGGGTTGGCGCTCAGGAAGCGACCGCTTGGCGACGTCTGGTAAATTCCTTCTACAGCGTTTTCAAAGATCGAGCGGTACTTCTTTTCGGTCTTGCGGAGGGCCTCGCCAATGACTTTGCGTTCGGCTATCTCGATTTTCAACTGGGTATTGGCCCGGATGAGCTCGCTGGTGCGTTCTTCGACCGTGTCCTTGAGGGCGTCGCGGGCTTCTTCCAACTGACTGGTTTTTTCTTTGACCCGTTGTTCCAGATTCGTCACCAGTTCGGCTATGTGCATGGCCATGGATTGCATGGCTGTGGCCAACTGCCCGACTTCATCCTTGGACTTGATGACCGGAACATCGGAAAAATCCTTGTTCGCCACGCGCCTGGCGTAATCAGCCAGTTCTCCCAGCGGTCGTGACAGGTTATGGAAAAAGAGAAAGGCGAGGATGGTACTGGCGCCGAACAGCGTCAGGGTCAGGAGTTGCTGCTCCATGACTGATTCCCGGATATTCTGCTCGATCACCTTGGAATCCATACCGATATGAACGTACCCTCCCAGCCCGGAAAGGATAGGGCGGGCGACATGCAGATTGGGCCCGTCGTTAAACGTCACATCACGGAGAAGGTGCTCGTCGCCGCTGAGCAGTTTGGCTGTGTCATTGCTTAACTGCTGTATGAATTCGGGGACCTGTGGCGTGAATGTGTGAGCGATAACCTCACCGGCGTCATCGGTGACCACGACGTAGGAAACTCCGGCTATGTCCTGGTACTGGGCGATTCGGGCCTGTACGCTGCCGGCATCCAATTGGAGGATGCTTTCGATATCGGATTCAGCGACACTGCTTGCCAGTGCCAGCGCCTTGGACTCGTACTCCCGCGTCATTTCCCTTTTGAGGCGTGTGGTAAACATGAATGACGTGACCACAGCCAGGACTCCGAAGAGAAGGAACATGAACAGGAGCGGCTTCAGAAAGAGTTTGGGTGCCTTCATTTGCGCCACCTCGTCCAGTCCGTTATGGGACGGAAAACTCCATCAATGACGGTCGTGTAGAAAACCGTATCAAGCCCTTGTCTGCCCTTGCTGAAATCAACCGGATACCCAATGCCGAGATCAAAGTTGCTGATGGATTCGATTACTTCCGGGATGCGGGCCGGAGTGGGATTGTCTCCCATTCGGCGGAGCATTTCCACAAGCACAACTCCATTGAGATATCCTTCAAAACTCACATAACTGAATCGGCGAGGCACATATTGATCATCATCGCCAGACCACCCCTTGTAGTTGTCCATCAGGGATCGATAGAGGCGGACTCCGGGCAGGCTGGTGTCTTCATAGCACGGCACCACCTGGGAGTTGATCAACTTGCTCGTGTAATCCCTTCCGTTCTTTCGGCCTGCCTCATGCAACAGTTCAAGCATTTTGTCACTGTTGGCAAAGGAGAGCCCTGCAACGGGGATGGTCTCCCCGAGATCACGCAGATCACGGATGAGCGCCCCCTGGGAGGCGTAGGTCCCGATGCAGATGATGGCGTCAGGATCTTTCTCCATGAGCAATCGGGCTTCCCACGAAAAGTCATGAGAGAATGATTCCCCTCGTTTGTAGGCGGCCTCGCTGACAATGTTCAGGCCGTGGCGCCTCAAGGCACGTCTGACCCCATCCCATCCGGTGCGGCCATAGGCGTCGTTCTGGTAAAAGACGGCGATTCGCTTTCGTCCGACACTGACCAGATTGTCCACAAGTCCGGCTGTCTCATCGAAATAGGAGGCACGTAGATTATACACGAACTGGCCGAAAGGCGGAGTCCGATGCGGTTGTGCGCCGGTTAGCGGGAAGAGCAGAAAAACATCATCATCAACAAACCGCTGGAGCAGGGGAAGAATGTGGTTGGTTGTTGGTGTCCCAACGTAGCTGAACAGCGCAAAAACATCATCTTTGATGAATTGCAGGGTGTTTTGAAAACAGGGAGCCGGATTGTAGCCGTCGTTGGCAGGAACTACCCGTATGGTTCGGCCGTGAACTCCGCCATTGGCGTTGACATGATCGAAATAGGCCATGAATCCACGGTAAAACTCGATTCCCATCTCCCCGTTGGCACCGGTAAAGGCAGCGGACATGCCAAATACCAGCTCCTTGTCCGGCTTCGCGTGTCCGGTGTGGGCTGGTAGAAGAAAGGAGATCGATAAGAGGATGAACAACCATAGTTTTGACACAGAAATACAATGCCATTCCTCAAATAAAAAAGCAATTGTTCATACAGAATTTTTGATCAACCGCGTGAAAAAGCAGAGATCAATTTCGGTGAAAGAGGACGGTGATAAAAGAAGAGGAAGGGCGTGGAGGTCAGGATGCGTCGATGAATTCGCAGTCCATGGCCCCATCGTCGGAGATGGTAACGATGGCGAGAGAGCGGGATTCTCCGAGCGAGCCGGGGTTCAGCAACTGAACGCCCTCAATGACGGACCAGTCCTGGGCATGTGTGTGACCGTAGCAGACCAGATCGTATTCCGGCCCGAATGCCTGGGCTACCTTGACGGGAACCTGGGATCGCGGACCCCAGCCGTGGGTTGCGGCAATGGTCAACGGGCCAACCTGTGCCGTGAGCATCGGGTCTAGCTGTTCCACCAGTCGAGGCTCCCAGTCGCAGTTTCCACGCACACATAGGAAGCGGTCATGCTGCATGAAAAAGGACCATGTATCGAAAGTGGTGATATCGCCACAGTGAACCAGCACGTCCGCAGGGGCGAGCCACTGGTTGTAGACCCGCTCGAGCCATGGCTCGGGGGAGTGGAGGTGCGTGTCGGAAATAACGGCTAACCGCATGTCGGCAGGACTTATTCCTCGACCTTCTTGGCTCGGAATCGGATGTATGCGTCACGAACTGCGGCGTATTTGTCTACAGCGCCTTCGGTCATGACTTCGTATTCGTTACCGGTGAGCTGCAAGGAAAGCGAGTTCAGGTTTTTGTATGCGCGAATGGCTCCGAACTCGATGAGTGAGAGTTCGCCATAGGTGAGTGGGTCGAGGTAGGAATCACCAAGCCAACCGACACTGTCACGGATGGATGACGGGCCGATGAACGGCCATACAAGGTAGGCGCCATGCCCAAAACCCCATTTGCCGAGGGTTTGCCCAAGACCGTCGGCCGTCGGTTTTTCCGGCAGCCAGTTGCGCTTCATGGTCGAGGTAAAGTCGCCGAAACCGAGGAAACCCCAGGTCGTGTTGGCGATGAACATGGATGTTTCCATGTAAGCCGCGTCAAACTTGCCCTGCAATACGTTGTTCACGAAGCGAACAGGGTAGAGCATGTTGGTGAAGAAGTTGCGAACCCAGCGTCTGGGCTGCGCAGGGACCACCCAGGCGTATCCGGTGGCTACGGGCTTGAAAACATTATGGTACATGAAGTCGTTGAAGTAGAACATGGCGTAGTTGAAACCGTAAAAGGGATCAGCAACCATGTGTTTTTCATCTTCTTCATATTCACCGTCGAAAAGGTCTTCGCCATAGAGGTCGCCCTCGCCTGTGTCAGTCAGGGCCACAACGGGCGCATCTGCCGGCAGGGTCGTATCTGCGATAGCCGCAGTCGAGATGCCGAAGCACAGGAGAAGAGCGAGAACGGAGCTGAGTATCAGACGGTGTTTCATGGCAATAACTATTCGGGTGCGACGACTGTTTCGGTCGTGTCACCGCTATCCAGTTTAGTGATTCGTTCGCGTATGAGTCGCAGCAGCTCCTCGGGGGAGCCGTCGTTGAGGACTTGCGCAAATTGGGTGCGGTAGTTGGACACCATGCTCACACCCTCGGCAACAACGTCGTAAATCATCCACTGCTGCCCATTGTCCCGCAGTCTGAATTCAATACTGATCGTTTTATCCTTGTCAATGATTTCCGTGAAGACCTTGGCCTTCCGCCCCTGGATTATTTCCTTGACGTAATTGACTTTCTGCCCGCCGTAAGCCGGGATTCGCTGGAGGTAGGTCCGTTGCAGCAGGTTCACGAACGCCTCGGTCAGGTCGTCCTGCATCTGCTTGGACATCTTGAGCCACGGCTTGCCGATGGAGTACATGGTGGCAAGGCGGAAATCGACATATTGTTCGGCCGTGGCGCGAAGAGATTCCAGGGCCTGCTCTTTGTTGGCATCATCCTGCATGGCCGGATCAGACAACTTCTCGATGAGCTTGTCCGCGCCTTCCTTGACCTGATCCATCGGTGAGATGGCAGGTGCCGCAGTTCCGGCTGTTGCCAACAGGAGTATGAACAGCAGTGCTATGGTGAGTGAACGTATACGCATATTTTTCAATCCTGATTCCTATTTGGTCACATCTCCGAAAGCGAACTTGCTGATAAGGTCTTCCATATCGAGCGCCGGATTGGTGTCGAACAGCGTGTCGCCATGTCCAATCGGTTCGCCCAGTCCGCCCGGAGTTATTTTGAGATACTTGTCGCCGATGAGTCCGTTTGTTTTGACGGACACAATGGCGTCATCCGTCAGTTCGACGCTCTTGTCAATGAGCATGTGCACATTGGCGACGCCGTTTTCCTGATCCAGACCTATTGTCTCGACAGTGCCGATCTTGACGCCGTACATCTGGACGGGAGCATGGACTTTCAAGCCTGAAATATCAGTGAAATTTGCTTCTACTGTATAGTAATTGTCGCCGAAAATGCGCACATTACCGAGCTTGAAGCTCATGTACGAGACGGCGAGAAGGCCTACCAGGACGAAGACGCCCACTGCGGTTTCCTTTTTCAATTTCAACATGTTCTATCCTTTGGAGCTGAATCTTTTTCACCCATGATGCTGTCACAGTTGCGTTTGAGCACATCCTGGCTCAATGGTGGCAGCGTCAGTCTGGGGGCACTGCGTTCGGGTGCGGCCCGATCGAGAAAACTGCGTAGGTACGGATCTTCCGTTTTCTTCAGGGTTTCGATGTCGCCCTGGAAGAGCGCGCGTTGTTCGCCAAGGACGACCACATGATCCGCAAGGTTGCGCATGCTCGGGAGGTCATGGGTGACAACGATCATGGTCATGTCGAAGTTGCACATCATATCCAGAAGGAGGTGGTCCAACTCGGCAGACATGACCGGATCAAGGCCGGAGGTCGGTTCATCACAAAAGAGAACCTGGGGGTCCATGACCAGCGCACGAGCCAGTCCGGCCCGTTTGCGCATGCCGCCGGAAAGTTCATTGGGGAAGAGTTCCATGGCGTGGCCCAGGCCGACCATGGTCAGGCGGTCTTCGACAATGCGCATGATCTGCTTTTCACTGAGGCGGGTGTGTTCCCGCAGGGGCAGGGCCATGTTGTCCTTGACCCGGAGTGAACCGAGCAGTGCGCCATCCTGAAAGAGGACGCCGGTGCGCTGGCGGATGCAATGACGCTCGTTGCGCGTGAGATCGCTGATGTCATGCCCGCCAATGAAAATTTTTCCTCCGAGCGGTGGCTGGAGATTGAGGATGTGGCGCAGCAATGTGGATTTGCCCGAGCCTGAACCGCCGACAATCATACTCAGCTTGTTGCCGGGGAATTCGAGATCGAGGTCCTTGGCGATGACCTTTTCGCCGTACCCTATGGCGAGCTTTTCTGTGCGTATGCTTGGAGCGCTCATATCAACCTACCACAGGAGCGACGTCAACACGTAGTCCGCCGCAAGAATGATGACACAGGATTTGACCACCGCGTTGGTGGTGGACTGGCTCACGCCTTCAGGACCGGCATGGCCGGATCGGGTGTGGGTCCAGTAGCCCTCAAAACAGCATATGGTACAGACCAGTACGCCGAAAACAATCGACTTGATGAAGCCGCCTTCGATGTCGGCCCAGTTGAGCGATGTTTGCAGGCTGGACCAGTAGACACCTTCGTTGGCTTCGAGGAGTTTGACGCCGGTAAGCCAGCCGCCCCACATGGCGATGAGGTTGAAGAAGGCGGTGAGGATGGGAAAGCTGATGAGGCAGGCAACCAACTTGGGCGCAACCAGATAGCGCATGGGGTTGATGTCCATGATGGTCAGCGCGTCGATCTGTTCGGAAATGCGCATGACACCGATTTCAGCGGTCATGGCTGATCCGGCCCGGCCCGTGAGCATGATGGCGGTCAGCACTGGGGCCAGCTCTCGGACCATGGCCAGCGCGACACTGGTGCCGAGGAAGCCGTCTGCTCCAAACGTGGAGAGCGCATAATACAACTGCATGCCCATGACCATGCCCGTGAACAGGCCGATGAGGGCGATGACGGTCACCGACTGGACACCAATGAAGTATATCTGGCGAACGGACTTCGCAAACTGCCCCATGCCGGCGAAAATCAGCACGACCGCTTCCAGCAGGAAGAGGGTCATTCCACCGATTTCGTCCACCACTTTCCAGAACATGCTGGCGGGCAGTGCAAGGCTGAGAGAGCTTTTTTGTGCTTTTTCCGTCACGGTTAACCTGTGTTGTGGTTTAAATAGATGCGCTATCAACTATTATCATCAATTGAATAATACAGTTGTTTGAACGGGTTGAGAAAAGTAACCCATAATTTGCAGCTGGCAACGACTACGATGTACCCAAAAAAGAATGAAACGACAAGTGTTGTGCTGGGTAATCTATCGTTTTACTGTTTTTTTTCGGGGCTTTTCTATTAGGTCCGCTACTTCTTCTTGCCGTTTTTTCGGGTCCACCATGCCGGGTCGGGTCCGAGAAACCACCAATCCTTATGATCAGTCTTTACAATCGTTTCAGCAATTTCCTGTCCCCATTCGGTGCGGACGCGCTGCACGGCAATCTTCAACCATTCCCCGGCATACTTGTTCCCCATGTCCAATTCTTCTTTGAGAATGAGGATAAAATCAAGTTGATCAGCGTCCTGAGCCAGTTTGGCTTCAAGGGTGGCGGTTTCTTCCAGCTCTTCCCAGTAGCTGAGGATTTCCTCTTCCATTCCTGTGCCGCCCGTGGCGTGTTTCAATGCCATGGTCCGATCGGAATTGTTGTAGATGCGATTGACGTAGTTGAAATCGCCGGTCCGCGCTTCGTGCAGATCATGGAAAAGGCACATGTATGTCGTGCGGGCCACATCCGCTCCGGCCATCAGGGCCAGCACATGGCCGATGACCGCGGTGCGGAACGAGTGCTCGGCAACGTTCTCGCTGCCGGACCCGAGAAATTGATACCCCGTGCGGGGCGTCTTGCGAAGCATGCCGCACTCATTCAGAAAATCTACGATTCTGGTCGTTCTATCCCGACCTTTCATGTCCGCCATTATCTTCTCCGGTCCATTCGTCTTCTGCCGAAACGATGTGATTTCGATGTTATTACAGGGCAACCGGTCAGTTGTCGGTTGCCCTGCTGTTATTTGTCGGGAAAGCGTTCGGAACACAGCTCTCCGGCTGCCCCCCAGTTTTCCTTGGGAACTTCGTCGATGATGACGGTGACGGCTTCCGGGGGACAATCGAGAATGCGTACGGCCTCCCGGGTCATTGTCTCCACCAGGTCCCGCTTCTTTTCTTTGGGCAAACCGGCCCAGGTCTCAACACGAAGTATTGGCATGAAGCCTCCTAGCTGCGGTAGTCCGCATTGATGGCAACGTATTCCTTGGTCAGGTCCGAGGCAAGGAGCATGCTGCTGCCGGAACCTTCGCCAATATCAAGGTGGATGACGATATCCCGTTCGGCCATGATCGGGGCAAGCAGGTCGTCCATGTCGCCGGGTTCGGGGGTGCCGTTGCGGAACACGAGAATGCCGCCGATTTTGAGGACAAGGTCTTCGGCATTGAAATTCGCCCCGGAATAACCGGCAGCGCAAACGATGCGCCCCCAGTTGGGATCGGAGCCGAACAGCGCGGTCTTGACCAGCGGGGAGTTGCCCACGGCACGGGCCACCAGTTCGGCGTCGTGGTCGGTCTTGGCACCGGACACCTGGATGAACGCGACTTTGGTGCCTCCCTCGGCATCCATGACGATCTTGTAGGCCAAATCCTCCAGAATCGTCAGCAGGTGCTTGCGCAGGAGGATGTACTCTTCCTCGGTCTCAATGGCTACACCGGAGGCACCGTTGGCAAGGGCCATGACGCAATCGTTGGTGGAGGTGTCGCCGTCCACGGTGACGCGGTTGATGGTCAGGTTCACGCAATCGGTCAGCATGGTCTGCCACGCTTCGGTGGAGATATCCGCATCGCAGACGATGAACGAGAGCATGGTCGCCATGTTGGGCGAAATCATGCCTGCTCCCTTGCAGATGCCGAGAAGGCGGACTTCATTTCCGTCAATCTCAAAGGAGGTCTCGGCAATCTTGTGCACCGTGTCAGTGGTCATGATCGCCTTGGCGGTTTCTTCCGGGCCGACTTCGCCCAGAGAAGATGCCAGGGCGGGCATGGCCGCTTCCCATTTGGCCAGGTCGAACTGGGCACCGATGACGCCGGTGGAAGCCGGGAGCAATTCATCGGCAGGAACGCCAAGTGCCTTGGCTGCCAGATTGAGGGTTTCCCGACAATTAGCTCGGCCTTGGTCGCCGGTGCATGCGTTGGCCTGCCCGGAGTTCATCAGAAAGCCGGACATCTTGCGGCCGTCCGCCAGCATCTCCTGGCACTGAAGAACCGGTGCGGCCTTAAATTTGTTGGTGGTGAATACGCCGGCGGCAATGGCCGGGGTGTCGCTGACAATGGCCCCGAGATCGAGTTTGCCTTCATATTTGAAAGACGCCTTGGTTGCGGCGAAACGGTATCCTTTAGGTATATGCATGCAATAAGCTCCGTAACTGGTTGCTGTTTCTCAGGCCTTTTGCTGTACCTCAGAGTTGCGCCGGTGAAAAGGGGGAAGAATGGGGATCATATGATTGCCTGTTTCGATCCCCCTTGCGTTTCCGGCATGGTCGGGGCATATTCCTATGCGAACCTTTTGTTGCAAGGAGTGGATTATGACTGGACGTTTGGCGAACCTGTTTTTCGGGATAATGGCCGTGCTGCTGTTCTCCGTGCCTGCGGATGCCGGGCGCAAGGTGGATGTATCCAGCGGGCAGAAAGTGTACGTCCCCGTGTATTCCCATATCTATCAGGGACCAAAGAATCGTCCATACTATCTGTCCGCCATGCTCTCCATTCGGAATGTGGACGCCGTGAACACCATTGTGGTTTCGTCGGTCAAATACCTTGATGACGACGGCAAGATCATCAAGAGTTTTTTTGATCAGCCCATTTCCATACCGCCCATGGCGACCAAAGAGGTTTTCATCCCCGAACGCGACACATCGGGCGGGTCCGGTGCCAACTTCATTGTTATATGGGAAGCGGACAAGCAGGTTTCAGTGCCCATTATTCAGGCTGTCATGATCGGTACCGCCTCCACACAGGGGATATCCTTTGTGTGCGATGGGGTGGCCATCGAAGAGAACTAATATATTTTGAACGAACTCAAGGAAAAGGGCCGCTCCAGATGGAGTGGCCCTTTTTGTTTGGAGTGTCCCGTCCTGAAATAGGTTGACACCCAGAGGACCTATTTATGGAAGACAAATCCAAACAGCGAGTTAGACGCACCCAACGCGATTACACGATGGCCTTTAAATTGTCGGTTGTGGCACAGGTGGAAAAGGGCGAGATGACGTACAAGCAGGCTCAGGCTCTTTATGGTATTCAAGGGCGAAGCACTGTGCTGAAGTGGCTCAGGAAGCACGGCACCCTTGATTGGAGCAAGTCCATGGTACATTCCCGAAAAGACCCAAAAGCCAGAGAAACACCGGTCCAGAAGATCAAACGGCTGGAGAAAGAGCTTGAGGAAGAAAAGATCAAGACCGCGCTTCTCAATAAAATGATTGAGATTTCCGACCGCGAGTTTGGGACTTCTATAAGAAAAAAGCTTACCCCCGAGCTGCACGAAGTCTTCAGAGAGAAAGACAAATAAGCTTGTCTGCTTGTTGCAGGCAGCTCGGGGTCAGTCGGCAGTCCGTGTATCAGGCTGAAAAGCGCCATGATGCACGGGAAGCCATGTATCAGGAGGCAAAGGCCATGGTCCTGAACGTGCGGACCAGGATGCCCCGCCTTGGGACTCGAAAGCTGTACCACCTGTTGAAGGACGCATTTTCCGCAAAGGGAATCAGGCTCGGACGTGATGGGTTGTTTTCCCTGCTGCGGCGAGAGCATATGCTCATCAAGCGACGGAAAAACTATACAAAGACAACCAACTCGAAGCATTGGCTAAAAAAGCATCCCAACTTGTTGAAAGATGTTCAACCGAGATGTCCTGAGCAGGTGTTCGTAAGCGACATTACCTACGTGAATACACGTGAGCAAACATGCTATCTGTCGCTGGTGACAGATGCATTCAGCCGGAAGATAATGGGATACAACGTGAGCCGGGATCTCAGTGCGGAAAGCACAACCAAAGCGCTGGACGCGGCAGTTGAAAACAAGCGAAGGAGGGTGAATACAATTCACCATTCAGATCGAGGACTCCAATACGCTTCTTCGGTCTACCAGAGAAAACTCCAGGAATCCGGCATGGTTCCTTCCATGACAGATGGCTATGACTGCTATCAAAATGCCTTGGCGGAACGGATGAATGGAATTCTGAAGCAAGAGTTCATGGTCACCAAATGCAACGACTTTGCAGAGCTCAATACCCTGGTGAGGGAATCCGTTGAGATATACAATTCACAACGGCCACATCTCAGCCTAGGAATGAGAACGCCAAACGATGTACACGAATCAGGCTGTGGGGCTAGCCCCACAGCCTGATTGAAACCTTCAAAAACCGTCAACCTATTTCAGGACGGCTCAGAGCTGTTTTGTAATGTACGGTTCCGACTAGGCTTCCAGTTCCTTCATGAGCCATTCCTTGATGGACGGCGTCAGTTCAAGGATGCCCTTGATGCCCTTGATCTCTTCCTTCAGTTCCTTGGCGAGATCGTCGGGGATCTTCTTGGCACACAGGATGGTGGAGCCGTAGTTGTCCATCTTCATGAGAACAACCTTCGGCTCTTCCCAGGTATCGATGGCGAAATAAATGGAGTATTCGCCACTCTTGGTGACAGGCGAGCGCATGGCGTCGCGATAATTGTTGTTGCCCCACTCAAGGTACAGTGTCACTGCATCTTCGTGAATCATGTCCCAGTTGACTTCATTCAGCCATTGCTTGCAGCTATTTTCATCGCTCATATGTATCCTCCGGGTTTTGCTATTTTGAAAGATAGCACCACCTGGGAAAATGGTCCATATTTTCCCTATGGTTTGATGCCACCTGCCATGTTGTCACGCACGACATGAACCAGAAATCCGAATCCCGCGAACAGGGCCAGCACAACGGCGTCCCGCGTCCAGAGTGCCCATATGACCACTGCGGCCAGCAAAAGAACAACGGTGAACCGCCATATCTTGTAGAAGTTCCAGGGAGCGGCGATCCAGTTCTTTTCCCATTCCACGGCGCGGTCCACGAACCGCGTCCAGCGATTATCCTTGAGCACGGGGAGATTCAGATGGAAAAAACCGGCACCGAACAGGATAACACTACAGGCGAGCAGTATATAGCTGTGGGTGAGCAGAGTCAGGCAAAAGCCGATGATTGCGGCAAAGTGCAGGGTCCAGTTCCATGTGGTCTGATGTCGCCTGATAGCGAGTTTTCGTATGTCTGAGGGCGTGGTGACCATGGCCTCATGGTATCCGTGAGGCCATACATATTGCAACAAGTTAAGGTATTTTGTAGAACTGCCTTCGGAGGATTACCATGGATACTTACTTGATTTCGAGAGCGGTTGCCGAGCTGGGCGAATGTCTGAAGGTGCATGACAATGTGCTGGCTACGGCCGAGTCCTGTACCGGTGGACTGCTGGCAAGCACCTTGACCGATGTCGCGGGCAGCTCCGACTGGTTCGCCGGGTCGGTGGTGGCCTATGCCAATGCGGTGAAATCCGACCTGCTGGGCGTTTCGTCCGAGGTGTTGGAAAAGCATGGCGCGGTCTCCGAACCGGTGGTCCTTGCCATGGCCGAGGGCGTGCTGAAAACCGTGGGCGCGGATTTTTCCGTTGCCATTTCCGGGATAGCCGGTCCGTCAGGCGGTACGCCGGACAAGCCCGTGGGAACGGTCTGGATGGCCTGGGCATGGCCGGGTGGGTCGCGTGCCAAATCCTACCGCTTCAATGGTGATCGTACGGCTGTGAAAGAACAGTCGGTCATGGCGGCCATCAACGGCCTGCTTGGTGTGGTGAAGTAGAACTCAATTCTTGTATCGGAAGGGCAGGGTCAACACAGGGTGAACTTCGCCTGTGGTGTATATACCGGTCCTTCCGGCAGTGTATCGCTGTTCCATAGAGTAAAATTCTCTGCGGTGAACGGCGGCCACGGTATTTCCCTGCTTCTCAGTTCTGCCCGCAAATCGTCGCCCTCATACCGTTTGACCCTGCCAAGGGTGATGTGACTGCGAAAGGGGTGCTCTTCGGCCTCGAATCCTGCGGGAACAAGGGCCTGATTGATCAGGTCAGCCAGATCGGCACATTCCGCAGCCCCTTCCTTCAACCCAAGCCAGAGAACGCGTGGTTTGCCTTTGTCGGGAAAAGCGTGAACGCCGCCTGCCCGCATGGTGAATGCCGGGAACCGAATCCCCGACAGGGCTTCGATGATGGCCGGCAGTGACGCGGCATCGACGTTCCCGAGGAACTTGAGGGTGAGGTGGAGGTTTTCCGGTTTGGTCCAGCTTACTTTTGAGGGCGTGGTTGCCCGCACTGCATCAATCATGGACCGGGCGTTGTCCCGGTAGAGATCCGGTACGCTCAAGCCGATGAACAGACGCATGGGGCCTCCAGTGGAGCGGGGTGCTCGGTAAGTCGGTTGTCCGGCGTGAAAAAAACAATTCGGCGGGATGCGTTACCACGTTCGGTCGCCTCTCCCGCCGTGTATCATTTTATGACTGGGCTCGTTCCCAGAAATCAGGCCACAGCGCGAGCAGTTTCTGCATGGCTTTGCCGCGGTGGGACCGTTTGTTTTTGACTTCGGGGTCCAGCTCGGCAACATGACAACCGAGTTCGGGATCGATGACGATGACATCGTAGCCGAAGCCGCCATCACCTTTGTATCCATGACCCACGCGAATCTCGTAGGCACCGTCCGTATCGATCTCCTGACCGTTGGGAGCCGAGGCTGCCATGACGCAGCGATAGCGACCGGTACGCTTCTCTTCGGGTACGTCCTTCATTTCCGCGAGCATCTTTTCGTTGTTGTCGTGATCGTCGCAGTGTTCTCCGGCGTAGCGGGCGGAGTAGACTCCCGGGCGGCCGTCCAGGGCATCGATTTCAATGCCGGAGTCGTCGGCTACAGCGACCAGACCGGTGATCTCGGCCACGGTCCGAGCCTTGATGAACGCGTTTTCCTTGAAGGTCTCTCCGGTCTCGGGGATGTCGCCGATTTCGGGAAACTCGGCCAGGCTTTTGACCGTCACGCCAAATGGTTCGAGCATGACGGACAGTTCCTTGATTTTGCCTTTGTTGTTGGTCGCAAGGACGATGGTATCCATAATTCCCTCTGTGTTGTTGTTCGGAGGGAGTCTTTTACTCGGACTCGTCTTCTTGTGCAACCGCCAGCAGCGGGGGCAGATGCAGAATGACCTTGGTGCCCATATGCTCCTTGCTGATCAGATCCACTGCGCCGCCAATCTCGTCGACGATCTTGTGAATCTGGGCCAGCCCCAGTCCCGCGCCCTTGCCCTTGGTGGAAAAGAACGGGCTGAACACCTGGTCGCGGATATCGGCCGGAATGCCGTGGCCGGTGTCTTCCACTGTCAGGTGGACATAATCCGTGTTCATGGTCGAGGAGACCAACAGCTTGCCCCCGTCCTTCATGGCTTCAAGGCTGTTCTTCACCAGATTGATGAGACATTGCTTGATCAGGTCCGGGTTGGCCTTGACCTTGGCAAGGTCCGGGTCGAGATCAATGGTGGCGGTGACGTTCTGGTTGGTACACGGCAGGCTCATGACGTCCATGGTCGCGGTGATCAACTGGTTGATGTCGACCTCGCTGACCTGGGCCGAAGTGGGCCGGGTGAAATTCATGAGATTGCGCAGAACATCATCAAGTCGCTTGGATTCCTTGAGGATGATGGTCAGCTTTTCGCGGGCCTTTTCGTCAATGGATTCAGAGCGGACCAGTGAATTGGCAAAGCCGCTGATGGTGAAGAGCGGGTTGCGGATCTCATGGGCCATGTAGGTGGAAAGTTCGCCAACAGACGCAAGTTTTTCCGCCTGTTGCAGGCGTTGCTCCATGGAGGTGCGCTGGGTGATGTCCCGGCGCATTGCGACCACATGGTTGATCTGGCCGTCTTCATCCATGATCGGCTGGGTGTAAATTCGGTAGTACAGCATCCGGCCTGTTCCATCCACTACGGATGTCAGGCTTTCGGCTGGCTCGCCGGTGCGCACGGTTTCCCGAACCGGGTCCTTGCGACTACTGCATTCGGGGTCTTCGGTGGTGGTGAAAATCTCGCAATACGCCTTGCCGACCAGTTGACGCTTTTTCTTGCCGGTCTTTCGGAAGACGGTCTGGTTGGCGTCCATCACGTTGCCGTCCTTGTCGAGGAACAGTATTTCCTCGTCCATCTGGTCAATGATGGTCTTGAGCATGTTCTGGGTGTGCAACAGATCGACCTTGCAGGCCACCCAGAGCTTGTTGGAACTGAGCAGATTGATGAAAAAGTTGGCTGCCCCGCGCTCGACAAGGGTAATGGAAGGTGGCAGGTACTGGCGCAGTTCATAAACAAGCGCCTTACGCCCCGTGGCTTCGATGACCATGTTGATCTCGGGGTGCGCGTCGAGCATTTTCTTGAATCCTGCATACGTGGGGATGGAGCGATCCATGTCGTAGGCTGTGGGCAGCACGGTCTCGCCGGGCAACGCCGCAGCCACGACGCCGATCTCCTTGAGAACCTCGTCATTGCTCTGGTCCTTGAACATCTCCCAGAATGTCAGTAGGGCAGGGATGTCGCCGATGACACCGATGACATACCGCTTCCCGTCGTGATAATCGTCGCGAAGCAAATTGACCTCCAATCGGAACGTAGTGCACTCTTGCATTTCCCACATAGGACTGCACAACCAATACTAGGGTGTGTCGACAATCACTTCAGCCACAGCCACATTGCTCCTACGTACACGAAAGCAAGATAGGACGTCGCCAGCTTGTCGTATCGTGTTGCAATCCTTCGAAACTGTTTTAAATTTCCAAACATACACTCTATAGCACTTCGCTCCTTATAGAGATGTTTGTCATATGTTCGCCTTGTCTTTCTGTGAGAGCGAGGAGGGACAACCGGATTGGCATTCATGGCTTCAATTGCCATTACAATTTCATCTGAATCATAGCCCTTATCAGCAAGGACATGCTCGGCAGCCTGTCCTTCAATAAGCGGAATCGCCATACTGCAATCCGCTGTATTTCCAGGTGTTAATATGAATTTAGTTGGACATCCGAGAGCATCTGTGGCAGCATGGACTTTCGTTGAAAACCCTCCTCTAGATTTCCCCACCGACTGCTGGAGGTGCCCCCTTTCCGCCAGCCGAATGCTGATGAGCTCGCACTATTGTGCTGTCAATCATGAGCCATTCAGTATCAGCGTCTACCGCAAGCGTGTTGAAGATCATTTGCCATACACCTTTCTTGGCCCAGCGGATAAATCTCTTATGGACCGAAGACCACTTGCCATAGCTTTCTGGCAAATCTCGCCAAGGCGCCCCTGTCTTGCCAATCCACATGACTGCATCAATGAATAGCCTGTTATCTTTTGCAGTTACACCGCAGTCACTTTGTTTTCCTGGAAGATATTCTTTGATTTTATCCCACTGATCGTCGCGTAGAGCGTGTCTTTTTTGCACTGCCAACCTCCTGCCAAGAAGTATAGCAAATCTCAGAATGATTGTCGACACGCCCTAGTCTATTTACATTGCCTTTTCAAAGGATAAAGATATGAGTCAATCTCCAATTATTTCAATCAAAGTGCACACGGTGAGCCTCGGTTGTCCCAAAAACAGGGTGGACACCGAACGGTTGCTGGGCACCTTGGGGCAAGCCATGGTTCCGGTGGAATCCGTTGCCGAAGCCGATCTCGCCCTGATCAACACCTGCGGGTTCATCCAGCCGGCTGTCGAAGAGTCCGTGAATACCATCCTCGAAGCGATCCGCGATGCCGAGGAACAGGCCGGGAGTGACGCCGATGGAAAACGCCCGCTGGTGGCTGTGGCCGGATGTCTGGTCAGCCGGTACGGGCAGGACCTCAAGGAAGAACTGCCCGAAGTGGACCTGTGGCTGAACACCGAGGAGATCGAGCTGTGGCCTTCGCTGGTTTCCGATGCGTTGCAGGCTCCTGTGGAGCAGGGGACGCCGCGTAGACTTTCCACCGGCCCCGGACACGCCTATCTCAAGATTTCCGAAGGGTGTTCGCACAATTGTCGATTCTGCACCATTCCCTCCATACGCGGTCCTCACAAGAGCTGGCCCGTGGATTTTCTGGTGCGTGAAGCCGAAGAACTGGCCCGGGCAGTCCCGGAGATCATTGTCGTCGGGCAGGACTCCACCGCCTATGGCTCTGATCTCGACACCGGGGACAACCTCGTCCCCCTCGTGAAAGGGCTGTCCCAAATCTCCGGGCTGGAGTGGTTGCGGATCATGTATCTGTATCCGGCCGGACTGACCGAGAAACTGCTCTCCTTTTTGCAGGAAGTCGGCAAACCGTTTCTGCCTTACTTTGATATCCCCTTGCAGCATGCGCACCCGGATGTGCTCTCATCCATGGGCCGCCCTTTTGCACGCAACCCGGAAAAGGTCGTGGACCGCGTTCGTCGCTTCTTCCCGGATGCTGCGTTGCGTACCACGTTCATTGTGGGCTATCCCGGCGAAACGGATGAGCACTTCGAGCACCTGATGCGTTTTGTGGAGAAGACCCGATTCCACCATCTGGGTGTCTTCCCGTACTGGCCCGAAGACGGCACGCCTGCCGCGGCCATGGATAATCAGGTGGACGATGCGGTCAAGCAGTACCGCCGTGATGCGCTCATGGAGTTGCAGGGCAACATCAGCGAAGAAATCCTGAGCGAGTACGTTGGTGAGACATTGCCTGTACTTATCGAGAAGCCATCGGACGAGTGGCCGGGGCTGTATATCGGACGAACATGGTTCCAGGCGCCGGAAGTGGATGGTGTCACCTATGTCAGCGCCCCGCCCGAGACCGAGTTGACGCCAGGGACCATCGTGGATGTGGAGATAGAAAAAGCGGACACCTACGACCTGTCGGGGCTCGTTTAGTCGACGCCGGATATTCCTGCGCCTTCACTTTTGAGCAGCCTTGCAGTATAGGATTTTCTGTCGGTGAGCGACTGTCGTCGGTTGACGTTCATTCAGCCGGTTCGGGCCTTCTGAGATTTTTCTGGCATTTGTCTGGAGTTATCTGGCTGGCACAGGCGCACCACTCGGCGAAATTACTCGAAGGATACCTGCATCATGGCTCACACCATTGATAATACCCGTTTTGTCGCCATTGATTTTGAAACCGCTGATCCCAAGCGCGACTCTGCCTGCGCCGTTGGTATCGTGGTGGTGGACAAAGGCGAAATTGTTGAGCGTGAATACCGGTTGATCCGGCCACCGCGCAAGAAATTCAATCCCTATTGTGTTCGTGTTCATGGCATCTACTGGGAAGATGTTTGTGATGAACCTTCGTTCGGCGAGATATGGCCGGAGATCGAACATCTGTTCGAGGGGGCGGATTTTCTGGTGGCGCATAACGCCGCTTTTGACAAATCTGTGCTCAATACCTGTTGCCGGGAAGCCGGTTGCGTAACCCCGGCCCAGCCGTTTCTCTGTACGGTCCAGCTGTCGCGAAAGACCTGGGAGCTCGCCTGTAACAAGCTCAACGCGGTCTGTGACTATCTCGGCATTGCCCTGAACCATCACCATGCCGGGTCAGACGCCGAAGCGTGCGCGCTTATTGCCGTGAACGGCTTGCGCGAGAATCCCGCCTTTCTTCGCAAGATTCTGTAGGCCGACAGCACAAATAGTAAATCATCGCCCCCGCGCAGACAGTACCATCTGCGCGGGGGCGTTCTTGTTTATCCGGTGGTTTCCTCTATCGAAAACCGTGGTGATGGCAAACTGTCGCTATGATTTCGGCCAGCTTGCTTCGTCGAGCAGGAACATGAAGTTCTTGTACGGGATGCCGCCGTGCAGCGACAGGCCGATTTCGCAGGTGCGCGATGTGGAGTATCCTACGGTGCAGCCGTCCAACTGCCCGGGCAGGTCCTTCAGGGCGGACTCGTTCAGTTCAGGGTAGTTGAATCCGCGATCTCCGGCAAAACCGCAACAGTACACATCGTTGGGAACCACGACTTCACGGGCGCACTGGCGGGCCAGATCTTCCATTTCGGCGGCAAGTCCCATTTTGCGAGTGGAGCAGGTCACGTGCAGAGCCACGCGCTTGTTGATGGGGGTGAACTCCAGCTCGCTGACCAGATGGGTCAGGGCGAACTGAACCGGCTCAAGCAGTGTCAGGCCGGTGATATGTTCCTGCATTCTGAACAGGCAGGGACTGGTGTCGCACAGTATGGGGTACTCGCCGTTTTTGCTGGCAGTGCGCAGGGCGCATTCCAGTTCCGAGAGCTTCTTGTCGGCCTGTTCGATCAATCCCTTGGATTCCCACGGCTGTCCACAGCACAGAGAGTTCATGTTCTCCGGGTGGATGACTTCGTATCCGGCTTTTGCCAGTACACTCAGGGTCCGGTCGCGCAGGGCCGACTTGTCGGTATCCCGCTTCTCCGGCCCCATGTGCTGGGAAACACAACTGGGGAAATAGACAACCTTCCGGTCGCTTTGCGGTGTGCCGGTGCGAGTCGGCTTGGTCGCAGCCCTCGGCATGGAGGTATTCCATTGGGGGATGCGTTTGCCGGTATGCTTGTGCAGTGCCGCGGTTGACTTGGACATGATGTTGTCGCCCAGCAGGTCGTGGGTGCCGCCTGCCACGCGCAGGGCCGCGCCAATGGCGGCGGTGGTGACGCCGAAGCTGCTGGCGGTGAAGGAGGCGATACGCTTCTCCCAGGTGCTCCGCGCCCATGAACGATACACCTTGATGAATTTGCCGGTGTTGATGGCTACCGGACACCGTGTCGCACACAGGCCGTCAGCGGCGCAGGTGGCTTCGCCGTCATAGTCGAAGGATTTGCGGAACGCCTCCATGGACTCTTTCGAATCCACCCCTTCCAGTTTGCCGCGGGAAATCTCGCGATAGGCCACGATGCGCTGGCGCGGGGTCAGGGTCAGTTCCCTGGACGGACATATCGGTTCGCAGAAGCCGCACTCGATGCACTTGTCGATGATATCGTCGGCCACCGGCAACGGCTTGAGGTCCTTGAGGTGGGCCTGCGGGTCTTCATTCAGGATGACGCCGGGATTGAGCAGTCCTTTGGGATCGAAAAGACGCTTGATTTCTTCCATCAGCTCGTAGGCTTCGCGGCCCCACTCCAGTTCGACGAAGTGGGCCATGTTGCGGCCGGTGCCGTGCTCGGCCTTGAGCGATCCCTTGTACTCTTCGGCAACCATGTGCGTCACGTCGTCCATGAAGGCGGCGTAGCGGTCCACCTCGGACTGGATGTTGAAATCCTGCGTGAACACGAAGTGCAGGTTGCCCTCCAGGGCATGGCCGAAAATGATGGCATTGTCGTAGCCGTGTTTGGTGAACAACTCCTGCAAATCAAGAGTGGCCTGCGCCAGATCCTTGATGGGGAAGGCGACATCCTCGATGATGACCGTTGTTCCGGCCTGACGGACAGCGCCTACGGCAGGGAAGAGCCCGCGGCGAACATTCCACAACGAGTTGAACTCAATGGGATCGGCTGTGAACTCGTGCGGGGTGACGCTCGGCAGGTCTTTTACGGCATCGAGGACCGTGTCGATTTTCTTTTGCAGCGTGATTTCATCCTTGCCGCGTACCTCGACGAGCAGGGCGCTGGCATCCGGGCCGAGGTCTGCCAGTCCGGGCGGCATGCCGGGCTTGTCCTGTACGGATGCAAGAGCGGCGCGGTCCATGAGCTCGGCGGCGGAAACACGAATGGAACGGCAGATTGTGGCCGCCTCACAGGCCGAGCGGATGTCGGGGAAACGCATCAGGGCCGAAGCCTTGTGCGGATGCTCGACCACGGTCCGGTAGGTGACGTTGGAAATAAAGGCGAGGGTACCTTCGGAACCGACCAGCAGATGCTGGAGAATCTCGAACGGGTCTTCAAAGTCCACGATGGCATTAAGGCTGTAACCGGTGGTGTTCTTGATCTTGGATTTGCGCCGGATGCGATCGGCCAGCGATTTGTTGTCGAGAACCGCTGCTCTGAGTTTCATCAGGCCGTCCAGCAGTTCGCCGTGGCTGCGCCTGAATGACTCGCGGCTTTCCTCGTCGGCGGTGTCCAGAACCGTGCCGTCTGCCGTGACGATGCGCATGGAGTCGAGGGTTTTGTATGAGTTCTCAGCCACACCGCAGCACATGCCTGAAGCATTGTTGGCAACGATGCCGCCGATTTTACAGGTATCGATACTGGCAGGGTCCGGCCCGATCTTTTTGCCGTGGGGCGCGAGTATGCGGTTGGCATGACTGCCGATAATGCCGGGTTCCAGCTGGATTTTCTTGGCTTTGTCCAGAATCTCGAAGCCGCTCCAACCTTCGCCCAGACGGATCAGGATGGAATCACTGATGGCCTGACCGGAAAGAGAGGTCCCGGCCGCCCGGAAGGTCACGGGCACCTCGAAGGTGTTGACGATCTCCAGTATACGAATTACTTCGGATTCGCACTCGGTATCCACAACGATTTTGGGGATGAGGCGATAGAAACTGGCATCCGTGCCATACGCCAGGGTGCGAAGGGAGTCGGTATACACCCTCTTCTCGGGCAGAAATTTAATCAGTTCCGCATGTATTCTATCGTAAGGTTCTGGCAGCATCAGCGCTCCTTTGTTTCATTGAATGTTCCGCATAAGCGGATGCTTACTGTAGCACAGGATCAAACTGATAAACAATACTGGTTTGAATTATTCTAACTCCACCTGCATCTTGTTGCAGAATGGCGCCGTTTTCCGCGAACAAACAATCAAAGGCATACCATGTCGCAGACGCACGTATATTTCATTGGAGCCGGTCCCGGTGATCCCGAACTGGTGACGGTCAAAGGGCAACGGCTCATCAGCGAGGCCGATCTGGTTCTGTATGCCGGTTCACTGGTCCCCAAGGCGGTTGTGGACTGTGCCGGACCGGATGCCACGGTGGCGGACTCCGCTCCCATGAGCCTTGAGGAGACCCATGCCATGATGGTTGAAGCGGTACGCAATGGCGGCGTGGTGGCGCGGGTGCACACGGGCGATCCCGCCCTGTTCGGTGCCATTCGCGAACAGATGGCGCTGCTGGATGCCGAAGGCATTCAATATGAGGTTGTTCCCGGAGTGACAGCCGGATTTGCCGCTGCCGCATCTGCCTGTCGATCCTACACCGTGCCGGAAATCACGCAGACCTTGATCTTCACCCGTATCGCGGGCAGGACCCCGGTGCCGGAATCCGAAAATCTCCGCTCCCTTGCAGCCCATGGTTCGGCCATGTGCATTTATCTGTCTGCTGGCGATCCCGAAGGAGTGCAGCAGGAACTGGAGGCTGGCGGCCTGCATGAGGAAACACTGGTGGTCATGGCCTATCGCGTCGGGTGGCCGGAAGAGCAAATTGTCGAGACCCGGCTGTCCCGTTTGGCCGCAGATTCCCGGTCCAACAGCTTTACCAGACAGACCGTTTTTCTGATTCTGCCCGGGCAAGGCCGGATTGATTCCGCTGAAACAAAATCATTGCTTTACGACACGGGCTTTAGTCACATGTTCAGGAAATAATGTCTCTTTGGGTGGTGGCTTGTGACGTTCCCAAAAACTCTTGGAATGTCATGACAAAAGGAGACAAAGAGAAAATGAAAACAACAAGACTTAGAAGACCTGCCAATCATTATAATATCCCTTAAAACATAAATTGCTTGATATAGTGAGGGGGAGATTTTGATGCCCTGCCGGTGTTTTCTGCTCGTAGAGTGGAAGTTGCTGTCATGAGGTGTTTTGTGCGTGGTAGCGGTTGTATGGGGAGTAATGGGATGGATTCGATGAGATATGCAATAATAGCATTCATATTATTTGTACTGGGGATCGTTACTGTTGCAGTGGCTGGTTCCAAAGAGCAGTATCTGGAAAACGGCATTACCGTCGCGTACACCAAGGATGCCCGTCCATTGAGCTTCATGGGAACAAGCGGAAGGCCTGAAGGGTTGACCATTGATTTCTGGAGACTCTGGTCCAACAAGACAGGAATTCCTGTTCGGTTCAAACTGGGTGTGTGGGAAGAGACTATCCCGCTGGTGACAGATGGTGGTGCTGATGTTCATGGGGGCCTTGTCAAAACCGAAGAGCGACAACAACTGTTCGATTATACACACCCTCTGTTCGACATAGAGACCGTGCTTGTTGTCAAACCCGGCCAGAAAGGTAACGTGGATAGTGATTTCAAGGCAGGTACTGTGGGTGCCGTCAAGGAAGCTCATTCCGCTCAGCTCGTGTTGGATCGGTTTCCTGATGTGCAGTTAAGCGAATATCTCACGCCGCAGGCTTTGCTCGAAGCCTTTGTCAGGGGCGAAGTCGATGGAGCTGTCGTCTATCTCCCTACATTCCATTTAAAAAACAACCAGCGTGCTGAGCCCGTTGAGTATCGGGTAGCGGCGATTCTGGAAACATTGCAGATTCATGGGGCTGTTCGCAAAGGGAATACAGAGCTCCTTGGCGTCATCAATGACGGTTTGGCTCAGATCACCAAAGAGGAAAGAGACTATCTAAAAAATAGATGGTTTGTGCCTGGTGCTGAAGAGCAGAGCCATAGCTTTCTGTGGTTGTGGCTCTCCGGCGCCGTCTTTCTCGTAGGTGCGGTCTTTCTGGCGCTCAAGATAGCTCTGCGAACCAGAAAGTAGCACTGTTGGAAGATCGGGTTAACGGGCTACTCCTCATTGTAAATACCTCCCGGATTCTGTAATCAACGGCCATGGGCCACATCATCGCTAAAGACATCTATCGTCAACTGGGGCGCACGCTCGACAATACACCGGTGCGGATGCCCTGGACTCCGGCCATGCGGGCCATGCTTGAGTCCTTATATACGCCGGAAGAGGCAGATCTGGTCACGCGGATGCCCTACCGACCGTCGACCATCGAGCGCATCGCCACTTTAAGCGGAATGGATGAGGCTCGTCTTCATCGGCTGCTCCCGGATATGTGCGGCAAAGGGCTGGTGTGCGATATTCATGACGGTGCAAAGTACCAGTACATGATTTCGCCCATCGTCATCGGATTTTTTGAATTCTCCATGATGCGCACCAAGGGCGACATTGCTCCTGCCAAATGGGCTGAACTCTTTCAGGCCTACATGTTTGGTGACAATGCGTTTCTCGAAGCCAACTTTGGCAACGGCCAGCAGGTTTCGGTGATGCGGGCGCTCCCCTACGAAGAAACACTCCATGAACACGATCATGTGGAGATTCTTGATTACGAAAAGGCGGCTGCGCTCATCGATGCCCATGATCGTTTTGCCGTCGGGGTCTGCGCTTGCAGGCACGAAAAGGAGCACCTTGGCACCCGAGGCTGTGATGTGCCGCTGGAAACATGTACCTCCATGGGGGCGGCTGCTGATTTTCTCGTCCGCAATGAATTTGCCCGCGAGGCTTCCAAGGCGGAAATGCTTGATATTTTTGCCCGCTCCAAGGAACTGGGCTTTACCCTGTCCACGGACAACGTGAAGCAGGATGCCGGATTCGTCTGCCATTGCTGCGGCTGCTGCTGCAATCTCATGCACGGCATCAAGCAGGGGTATCCGGGCATACTTGTTTCTTCATCGTTTATTGCCGAATGTGACACCGATACCTGTAACGGTTGCGGCAAGTGTGTTCGGGCCTGCCCCATTGATGCTGTCCGGCTGGAGGAACGCCCTGTCAGGTCGGAAGGGCAAAGTGCCAGGTACGCTGTGGTCGATTCGGAACTGTGCCTGGGGTGCGGCGTGTGTGCGCTCAAATGCAAGCCGCAGTCAATGGAGCTGCACAAACGACAACAGAAGGTTTTTCACCCGGAAGATTCCTTTGAGCGTGTGCTGATTCAATCGCTGGAACGTGATACCTTGCAGCATCTGATTTTTGACAACCCGAACAGCAAGGCCGAGAATTTCATGCGTTCTGTGTTGGGTGGATTTCTCAAACTCAGCCCGGTCAAAAAGGCGCTGATGAGAGACGCATTGCGTTCCCGCTTCCTGGATGCGATCCGCAATGCCGCAGGCTAGGCCCATCGATCATATGTTGAGTGTTATTCAACAGTTCCAAAGGAGATCATCATGGAAATAATGCAGGTTCAGACACACCACCGCGAGGAATTGCTCGATATCACCGGAAAAGTTCGCAGCATCATCAACGACAACGGCTGGTCCGATGGCGCGTTGCTTCTCTATTGTCCGCACACCACCGGCGCTATCACCATCAATGAAGGCGCTGATCCGGATGTGATGCGCGACATCACGGTGAACATGAACAAGCTCGTCCCGCACCAGGGCGACTATCGTCACGCCGAGGGCAACTCCGATGCGCACATCAAGTCCAGCATGTTCGGCTGCGATCAACTCGTCATCGTCGAAGGCGGCAACCTCCAGCTCGGCACCTGGCAGAAAATCTACTTCTGCGAATTCGACGGCCCCCGCACCCGCAAGGTGTGGTTGAAGTGGTTGTCCTCGTAGGGACAGGATCAGAACGAATAGGACAGTTTCAGGCCGAGGGAGCCAGCCACGGAATCCCTGCCGCGTATGTGGGCCGGGCTGGCCGGGCCATACGGACTTCCGAGAGCTTCCGCTTCGCCGCTCCCAACCATTTGAGGAACGTAGGAAAGGTATTGTAAACCGCCAGTGAGTCCTATCCCCAATTCCTTCAACAGGTTGGTAGAAAGTGTTCCTTCCAAAGTGGCTCGGTAAGCAATCCCATGGCCCTTACTCGAGACAGTGTCTCCATCCAAGCTAGGGTTGGAAAATAGAGAAGTGTGGGTTGCAGAAGCATAGCCGATGCCGTGGGTTGTTTCCACTGATAGGCTGAGTGGGCCAAAATCCTTATCAGTCCTGCCACCAATCAGAAGACCGTTATAGGTCGTGTCGACGTTATCTACCATCGACATGCGGTCTCCTGTGCTGGATTGATAGTCGAGTGAGTACTTCTGATCGAGCTTCATGCCCCAGTATCCACCAAACAATTCGATGTTTTGTTCCCAAGCCTGACAATCGAATCCAATCAGCAATTCGCCACCCAGTTGAAGAAACTGCAGCTCCGTCTTGGTGTATGCAGTCCCACTCGTTCCTGATGCCGATTCTCCAGAGGCAAAACCTGATGCCGGGAAATATCCGATTTTATTATATCGGCCCTGCGCTTTGAAATCATCGGTTTGTACTGGTTCGGTGTAGGAAAATCGACCTCTGGCTTCCACAAACAGACCATTATCAAGCTGTTTTCCCATAATTATTTCAGTCATGGGTGCGACGATCGGTTCGTCAAACGTGGATAAACGGTCTCCATCCGAGAGACCGATACGCTTCCAGAGCGGGAGGTAGTCTGGCAAGTCTATGACATAGAACGATGCTTTTGCTTTAAGGTATGTTTCATTGTCCGGCGTTTCTTTTGCCATGGCAAAGGGGGTGCCAAGGCAAACGAGTAGGGTAATTATGGTAAATGTCTGAAAAGAGACCTCTGCACGGCAAATCCCACACTTTTACTCTTTAACTATTTGATTTATTATGCTATTATTTCTCCATCCAAAGGAGGAAGGCATGGCTATTCGGCAGAAAGGACCTCGGTTGGGTGATTACTTCCTGGGGCACCGCAGAACCAAGACCACATTTCTGGATGAGATCAACGAACTCATCGACTGGCAGCCCATCAACGCCTTTCTGTGCAAGAAGATCAGGCGCAAGGCCAACGCCGTGGGCAATCCCGCCTATCCGCCTCTGGCGATGTTCAAGATTCTGCTCTTGCAGCGTTGGTACAACCTGAGTGATCCGGGCGTGGAGCAGGCGCTGCTCGACCGGCTCTCCTTTGTCAGATTTACCGGTTTTTCCATCGAGGACGACGTGCCGGACGAGACCACCATATGCCGTTTCCGTAACGGTTTGATCCGCCTGAAGGTGCTGGACTCCTTGCTCGACATGCTTAACCGCCAGCTTGAAGGACAAGGGCTTCTTGTCCGTGAGGGAGCCGTGGTGGACGCCTCGGTAGTCGAGTCGCAGCGGCGGCCGCGCAAGGTTATCGACGTGATGCCTGAGGACCGTTCCGAGGACGCCGAAGAACAGGATGGGCCGGTGGACTGCCGGGTCAGCTATTCGGATGACGAGGAGGCGGCCTGGCTCCGCAAGAGAAATCGGGCCTATTACGGCTACAAGCTCCATGCCGCGACGGACAGTCGAGACGGGTTTCTGCTCTGTGGTCACATCACTCCCGCGAACCATTCGGACACGGGCGAATTCGAGCGGCTCGTGAATGGCGTCGGCCTTGATCCCGGCGCACGGGTTTATGCGGACAAGGGCTATTGCAGCGGGAAGAACCGGGACATTCTGTTTGATCGCGATTTGGAGGACGGAACCATGGACAAGACGCCTCGTGGCGGCAGGCTGACAGACTTCGAAAAGACCCGCAACCGTGACATCAGCAGCATTCGGCAAATAGTCGAGCGGGCCTTCGGCACACTCAAACGTGGCTACGCATTCTTTCGGTCCCGATACGTGGGTCGTGAGAAGGTGGAGGGAGAGTTCCACATCCTCGCCATGGCGTTCAATTTGAAAAAAGCTGTTCGACTGGCGCGAGCCTGAAGGGAGAGGTGCGTCCAAAATCCGGCATTTCGGCCAGAAATGGCAGGAAAAGGCCGGGAATGAGCCCAAGCTGGGGTGCGGTCAGAACATCAAATTGGGTGCGGAGCGCAAGGCACGGACGCGAAAAGGGGATGCGCAGAGGTCTCGAAAAACCGACAATTGTAGAAAGTGCTTTGTTGTATGCATAAGGGCATATGAATTCTCCTGTTTAGAATATAAAGTCAACAAAAACAGGATTCTATTTAATTTACCCAGAAGCAGAAACAAAAAAGGCCCGGAACACCCTCTGTTCCGGGCCTCGTGCTGTAGAGTTGGGTTACCAGTTGACGAAGTTGATGTTCAAGATGCCTCCCACAACGAGGTAGATGCCCATAGCCACTGCGCTCAGGCCGATGATTGAGGAGAGGACTATCGAGATGACCGGAGCATCCGTCACGATGCGCTGGTCAAGCTCTCCAGTGACACGAAGTCTGTCGATCCAGGCGGGACGCTCTTCCTCGACCGATTCGAGATCGGTGTCGCCGGAAAACATGGCACGGTCCATGGGGAAGTTGTGTCGGCGAAGATGGGCAATGGCGAAGTGGATGAGAAAGACATGGAGCATGGCCAGTGCCGCCTCTATGCGGTGAACCCACAAGGCGACGTTGAGGCTCCAGCCTTTGAAGTACTGCGAGGTGTCCAGAGGTGAGTACAGCATGACACCGGTCACACCCAGCACGACCATGCCCCAGAATACCGCCCAGTAATCGAACTTCTCCCAGTATCCCCAGCGATCGAACCGGGGAGCCTGACCGCCGATCATCCAGCGCATGTGCGAGAGGAATTGACGGAAATCCTTTCTTCCCGGCATCAGGGAGTCCTCTTTGGCCAGCTTGCGGGTGGAGAGGATGAATATTGCGTAGATCAGGTGGCAGACAAACAGGATGAGCATGAAGATGCCGACCGCCTTGTGGATGACAAGGCTGTTGTCATAGCCGCCCAAAGTGTTTGCAAGCATTTGCCCCCACGATGTCTCGATGTACATCCTGGCCATTCCCGTGACGGACTGGATCAGAAAGGACAACATCAGAAGAGCGTGAAACGCTTTTTGTGTCGGGGTGAATCGTTTCAGTCTCATTCGTCACCTCCCTTGCGCTTGCGGACGAACAACTCGCGCACCATCCACAAACCGGTGTGTGGCAGGAACAGCGCAAAGGTGCCTATGGCGATGATCACCATGATCCAGGCCGCCCAGTAGAGAACCGGGAAGCTGTCCATGGTTCCGGCCTGCAGAGGTGACGGTTCATGCACGACATACATGGCGAATGAACCGCTTGCCCCCTGATGGCATTTCGCGCAGACCATGGCATGCCTGCGGATGGGGTTGAAGGGAGAGAAGTAGTGGTTGATCCCGGCAATCGGGTCCTGCCCATGGCACTGCCGACAGGTGATGCCCTTGCGGGTGACATGCCGGTTGTTGAGCGCGGCGGCCTTGTGGCAATTCTCGCACCGTTGATATCGGTAATTCGGCACCAGAGCGTGTGCATCTGCCGCGTACGTTGCAGCAGGGGCGCGTCCTCCGGCAGCCACGGATCGCGTGTCAGCATTCCACTGATTGAATGGGCTGCCGCGACCGGGTCTGACCTCATATTCTTCATAGTAGCCCGTGCTCGACTCCCGCATCTTGTAGCGGTCGGAACCGGCAAGCTCCTCCTGTGCTGCACACGGCAGCGCGAGGAGGGTGCTTGTCAGGAGCAGTAGGGCAATTGTCGGTATGTAGCGCATGACCGCCCCCTATTTGTAGGCGTTCACAGGCTCCACTTCCTTGCCTCTGGGCACAGGCATAGAGGCCAGTATCTCAAACCGCTTCTGCAGTTCTTCCAGGTTGTCGTTCTTGTGCTGGTGGCATGTCTGACAGGAGTTCGGTACTTCGGGATTCTTGAGCGTTTCGGATGGGAGCAGGGTCTTGAATACGTGGCTGTGAATATCGGCAGATTCAGCACTTTGGGCGATTCTCGGCATATGGCAGCCAACGCAGTTGGCAAAGGAGTGGATGGAGTGGGCCATGTTCTGACTGGTCTGCACATGACAGTTCATGCAGGACTTTGACCCGGTTTCCTTGGTCATGAAACGGGATGCGGGCATTCCAAGCTGGTGGACCGAGTGGCAGGACGTACATGTCACGCCTTCGCGCCGGTGCTCAGACTGGAGCCAGTCGATGTATTGTTGATGATGCTTCTTGGCAAATTCGTTGGGGTAGACATGGCTCTTGTCGCCCGCAGCATAGGAGGTGGAGATGTAGTAGGGTTCAAGGGCCTTGCCAGGAGTGTAGCCAACCGGCCAGCCAGCGCCTTTCTGCATGGTGGACTTGCCGCGGTTGTGACAACTGCCGCAAATCTGAACCGCGGTGCCGCGGGGTAGCTTGGCCGGATTGACAATGGTGTCACGCTTTTCGAATACGGCAGTCTTGGGCAGAGCAACATGCCAGGAGCCTGCTCCGTGACACGCTTCACAGCCAACACCGGGTTCCGAGAATGTGCCCTTGGAAGGATCGTTGCTGTCGAGTTTGGTGCCGGTGGTATGACAGCCACCACACTTGAGCAGCCATGGACGCTTGTCCCAGTCGTGTTCGTGATAATTCACCCAGCGCCCTGTTTCGGTATTGAACTGGATGGGCGTGATGTACAGTACACCGTCTTTTTCGACGATGTAGCGTTGCTTCCATTCATTGCCGATGGTGAATTTGATGTCTTCTTTTTTAGGGAAATAGATTTGATCGACTGGTTTCTTGAGTTTGCCGGCGGCTTCAAGTTTGGCAAAATCGGCTTTGATGTCGTTTTCATCGATGTCGACGATGAAGGCGTCCATATTCATGGTGACATCCTGAGCCATGCGGCTGTGGTTGGTGATCTTCCATGAATCGTAATGTTCAAGGTGACACATTTTACAGGTTTCCGATCCAACAAATTCCTTGGGT
This sequence comes from Pseudodesulfovibrio profundus, assembly GCF_900217235.1. Taxonomy (NCBI): domain Bacteria; kingdom Pseudomonadati; phylum Thermodesulfobacteriota; class Desulfovibrionia; order Desulfovibrionales; family Desulfovibrionaceae; genus Pseudodesulfovibrio; species Pseudodesulfovibrio profundus. The sequence goes on from NZ_LT907975.1 coordinate 2,598,721, forward strand.
TGCGCAGTGATCGCGTCCACGTCAACTTTAGGCTCCTGAGGCGTGCAGCCCCAGAACAGGACAACCATGAACGTCGCACACAAGAATGCTCGATACCTTCGCCTCATAATTACCCCCTACGGTAGATTGTACTGATCCGGGTAAATACTAACACGGTGGAACAGCAACAGGCATTATAAAGAGGGGCGGCGACAGTTGCGCTTTCCTCAGCAGAGAAGGGGAAAACCATTCGTCTCGAGTACGTATTGAACCGAGGCAATGACCGGTAGCCCGAAGGCAGAAGTGGGGATTTCGTCCCGTGTCCTCAAAGTCGCTGCTCGATCTTGTCCAATTGTGACTCTAGAACAAGAACCCGGTTGAAGACATCCGATGGAAACATGCCGTGTTGCCAGCGAATGGGGTGCGGCGTGTCTGCACCATTGGTGTTCTCATGGATATGGGCCAGACCGGCGACGATCGTTGAGGCCAGGTCAAGAACGTCACTTGGTTGAATGTCCTTGCTGTTGGTCCAGCGTTCGAGGGTCATCATGTCGAGCCCCATTTTTTTGCCGATGGTCTCAATACGCCCATAGGTTTCATGAAGTTTAGCGAATACGTCTTCCGGTCGCTTGCCCGGAGTGACGGGTATTGCCTGGGGAGGGGTAGGAGGATTGGGCAGTGTGTTCAGAATGACGTCGGTGTAGCTGATGGCAGTGGTGACGGTCTGGTAGACGTCCGAGGGAGAAATATTTCGGTAGATGAGCAGGTTCAACTGTCGGCTTGTCTGGACAACGAGCTTGAAAACGTCAGTGGGGGTTTTGGTTGGATCAAGGGGCGGAAGTGGTGCAAGCAAGTCCTCCAGGTTGAGCTCTTCGGCAATTTGTCGAATTTGCGAGCTGGAAATTCGGACCAGTTCGTACACATCCCGGGGCTTTATTTGTCCAATTGGTGTTGCAGGCATTGTGTGTTGCCCAAAAGTTAATTCAAAGGAGAGTTTAGACGATTTTCGGACCAGCAGTTTTGCCTGGAAGTATACCTCGTGTGGAGAGACATCGGTCACAACAGGTGGGGCCTGTTCGTTGACCGGACGACCCATGTACCAGCGTAACTTGTCCACTTCCTGTGCGAGTTGAGCTGTCAGTTGGTAGACATCGGCCGGTCGTTTGTCCTGAGCATGTCCGGTTCTTTCTGCTGCCTGTATGAAAAAAAACGTTACCAATAAGATCAGCGTCAGTTGCGGTACTGTGGTCTGTCGTGAAAACATGGCCGACTTCCTTCATTCTTATGATGATAGGTGATCCGGTTAAACTCACATGAAAATAACCATGTTTTCGTATAGCAGATATTTTTAATATGTCCATGAGTAGCGTGTTGCCTGTAACTGATTTCATGGACATGGATCATAAAGGCTGGGGGGTAGTGTCCCACGACGTGGTGTAATTGGGGGTAAAGCCTCAAGGTCTTGAAAGAGGCCGCCGTTCGTTCCATAGGGTTTTGTAGCTAAAACAAGCCCGAAGGAGGAACGAACGGCATGCCTGAGAAGAGAATGACAGGTCGGGACGGGTTCGACAAGATTTTCGTCGAGTCCCACGGCGACTGGCTGCGTGAGATGGTCACGGCGATCGTGCACGAAGTGATGGAGGCTGAGGTGAGCGCAATAGCTGGAGCCGGCTACGGCGAACGAAAGGCGGAGCGGAACACGCACCGCAATGGCTACCGGGAGCGTCAGTGGACGACCCGAGTCGGCGACATTGATCTGCACATCCCGAAGCTCCGCGAGGGGTCGTATTTTCCGACGTTCCTGGAACCCCGCAGGCGCTCCGAGAAGGCCCTGATCGGCGTTATCAAGGAAGCCTACGTCCAAGGCGTGTCCACGCGCCGTGTGGAACGATTGTGCCAGCAGATGGGCATCGAGCGGATGGACAAGAATTTCGTTTCGCGCATGGTCCAGGACATCGAGGCTGAGGTTTTGGCGTTCAAGTCCCGCCCCCTGGAGGGCGAGTTCCCGTATGTGTTTGTGGATGCACGCTACGAGAAGGTCCGCCGGGAAGGCCGCGTGACAAGCATGGCGGTGCTGGTGGCCGTTGGCGTACGCATGGACGGCCACCGTGAGGTGCTTGGAGTGGAGCCCACGATGGGAGAACGCTATCTCCTGTGGCGGGATTTCCTGCAGGATCTGACCAGCCGTGGGTTGCAGGGCGTCCGACTGATAGTCAGTGATGCCCATGAAGGTTTGAAGCGGGCCATCACCGAAGTTTTTTCCGGAACAAGCTGGCAGCGTTGCCGCGTTCACTTCATGCGCTCCATGCTGGCTCATGTTTCCAAGCGCTATCAGCCAATGGTGTCCGCGTTGCTCAAGACCATTTTCGCCCAGCCCACCCTGGAAGAGGCCCGTAGGGAACTGCGCAATGTGGTCGATGCGCTTGAGCCTAAATTTCCAGACGTGGCAAAGCTCGTGGAGGAGGCTGAGGACGAGGTGCTGACCTACATGGCGTTTCCACCAGAGCATTGGCGCAAACTGTACTCCACGAATATGCTGGAGCGCCTCATGCGGACAATCAAGGCCCGCACCCGAGTGGTCAGCATCTTCCCTGACGAGAGGTCGCTGGAGCGCCTGGTTGGCGCCGTACTGATCGAAGAGAACGAGGAGTGGATGGAGGCCCGGCGCTATATCAGCGAAGCCTCAATGGCCAAACTCAACGCCGCCCGGCCCCAGCTCCCCCCGCGGGGGGAGCTGGGCCTGGAAGAGGCCGCGTAGGGGATCGAAAGGAAGGTAGTAACCCTGGGAGCTAAGACGGAATTACACCACTTGACGGGACACAACTGGCTGGGGGCGGGAGTAATCGAACAGGCGGTCTTTGCTTTTCCCTTTTTCACAGTTGATGCATATCCAGCAGTCTTTTGGTGTGAAGCGGCAGCGGAGGCTGTTCTGGTAGCGGTGGTAGGTTTTTTCTTTGCAGTGGGGGCAGTATTGGTACTTGAGTATGCTCATGGTGGTCGTGAAGTGTTGAGTCTTCACGAGACGTTACATGAAAAGGGAAGCGTAGGTTGTTTGGAATTGTTGCAATTGCGTGACAAAATATCAGGGATAGTGAACCGAAATGAGGGACAATCCTTGGGGCGGAGCAGTGGCCGGAGCTTTTGAACGGTCGGCAGACTCAAGGATCAATTGTAACTCTTCGACGGAAAGCTTGCCACGGCCGCAGGCCACCAGACAGCTCATGATGATGCGGACCATCTGCTTGAGGAAGCCGTTTGCCTCGAATCGCCAGATGGTTTCGTGCTCGGTAATGCCGGGGCGCCGGCTGATGGATGTGATGGTGCGGGTCGTGGTTTTCACCACGGTCCCGACATTTTGAAACGCGGCAAAATCGTGGGTGCCAAGGAGAATCGCCGCCGCTGATTCCATGGTCTCGAAATCAACATCGCCGCAGTTCCAGACAAACCGCCTGCGTTGGGGAAGGCAGAAGGCGGAATGGTGCCACAGGGTGTACTCGTACACTTTCCCCCGGGCCGAATAGCGGGCATGGAAATCGTCATCCACCACTTCGGAATGCAGGATGCGCACATCCTTGGGCATGTGACCGTTGAGGGCTCGCTGCCAGGGAATGGAGCACCAGTGGTCGTCGCAATTGAAGTGAGCCACCTGTCCCATGGCGTGCACGCCGGAATCGGTTCTGCCCGACCCATGAACCCGGGCCGGCGCATGGGTGATTTTCATGATCGCTTTTTCCACGACGCCCTGCACGGTTCGCTGGCGCGGCTGGAGTTGCCAGCCGGAAAAGTCGGTGCCGTCGTAGGCGACTGTGAGTTTGATGCGGGCCATTTTATCCTGTCCTTGCCGTTGATGCCGTCTACTTACGCGAGAGCGGGTGCTTTTTGAAGCGGAAAAAACATTCGAAAATCGTGTTGTCAGCAATGGGATAAAGGGGATGGAAGGCGGTTCACTTTTGCCTCGCTCCGTCGTAAACTGTCGCCATGCAGACGTGGATTCTCCATATCGATATGGACGCTTTTTTTGCTTCAGTGGAGCAGATGGACAACCCGGAGCTTCGCGGAAAGCCTGTTGCCGTGGGCGGTAGCTCGGATAGGGGCGTGGTCTCTGCCGCGAGCTACGAGGTGCGCAAGTTCGGCGTCCGTTCCGCCATGAGCGTGGTCAAGGCGCGCCAGTTGTGCCCGGACATCATTCTCGTTCCCGGGCGCATGAAGCGATACAAGGAGATTTCGGCCCTTGCCATGGGCGTGTTGCAGGAATTTTCGCCTACAGTGGAGAAGGCGAGTGTGGATGAAGCGTACCTCGACGGAACCGGGCTGGAGCGCCTTTTCGGTCCCATCGATGAGCTTGGCAGGCAGATCAAGGCGCGAATGAAGGAAGTGACCGGACTGACCTGCTCGGTCGGCGCGGCACCGGTCCGATTTCTTGCCAAGATTGCCTCGGACATGAACAAACCCGACGGCATGTTCATTATCCAGCCCCACGAGGTCGAACCCTTTTTGCACACCCTGCCGGTGAAGAAAATCCCGGGGGTCGGAAAGAAGCTGTTGCAGATACTGAATCGGTATCGGGTTATAACCTGTGGCGACATCCTCAAGCATGATCGCGCCTTCTGGCAGGAGCGGCTGGGAAAATACGGCGGGGCATTGCACGACCGGGCAAGGGGGATTGATCCCAACGGGGTGGTCACCACCTCGGCGGCCAAGAGCTGTAGTGCTGAAAACACGTTCAGCGAGGATACCGGCGACAGGGGGCAATTGACGAAGTGGCTGCTGGCCCAGTCCGAGCGGGTCGGGAGCGATCTGCGGCGACACGGATACAAAGGGCGAACCGTGACCCTCAAGGTCAAGTTCGCGGACTTCAAGCAAATCACCCGCTCCAAGACTTTGAGCGCCAGGACCGACAACACCACCGTCATATTCGAGACCGCGTGCGAATTGCTCGCTCAGGTCGAGTTGCGCAGGGCGGTTCGGCTCATCGGCGTGGGCGTGTCCAATTTCGAGGGCAAGGTGCGCCAGATCACACTATTCGAGGATGCGCCTGAAACCGTGGAGCAGACCAGCGAATTGGATCGGGCGGTTGATGCCGTCAGACAGCGGTTCGGTTCCGGAGCTGTCACCCGCATGGAATTATTGTCCATGAAAAAGCACAAGAAGTAAGCAGTGCTGCCGAAATGCGCCGCGTAAAGCTGCCTAATTCGCTTGCCAACCGGTATAAAGATTACTACATAGTAAAGAGCAGCGCGTTTTGATCAATCCTTTCACTGCTAACAAATCCATAGAGTATGATGAAATATAATAAATTGTTAGACGTTATGTACGTCCGTGTCTCCCTTATTGCCTTTATTGCGGCGTTTTCCGCTTTGATCCTTGCCGGTCCGGCCATGGCCGAAACCGATGAGGAAAAGGGGATGTTTGACGTCAAGCTGGCCAAAGATCCTGAGCCGCTTGCCGATGACATTGAGGCCAGCCTTGACCACCTTTTCGCCATGATTGAGGACCCGTCGATCCAGATCGACATGGCCAAGCTCGACCCCATGCTCGATTTCGTGGTCAACGGTACCGAAGACCCCAAGGATATCAAACCGGCCAAGCGCTTTTCCGGCAACGGCATCTGCCTGCGGGAAAGCATCAATGCCGACATGGATACCATCACCCGATACTTCTACAACCCGGATATTCCGAACTTCCTGCTGTGCCCTGCCGTATTGCGACTCTCGGGCTGGTATCCTGACAGCGAGTTCCTGCAGCGCAAAACACCCCTGTGGGAGGAGCTTGATTCCTTTGAAGCTCCCATTCAGACCCGCGGCAAGGAATTTGAAGCCTGCACCCCTGATTCTTTTGGTGAAGCGTACTTTCGTTATGATATCAACCGGTTGATCAATCTGGTGAAGTATCAGGGAAAGAACGTCATTATTTCCGTATCCCTGCAGGATGACGAGTCCGATGTCGGTCGCAAGGGCGCCATCATCAATGATCAGGAGTGGGATTACTTCTATTCCGGTATCGAGGGCCTGAATCGTGGACTGATCGGCTGGATGGACACGTTCATGTATAATTCGGCATCCGTACTGATTTACGTCGAGCACGATGCAGCCACCCGCAAGGGGTCCACCTTCCTGTTCAAGTGGCTGAAGGCCGGTTGGGCCGGGATGAACGTCGTCAAGCGCAAGCACATCTACGATGGTACTCTGCGTTATGTTCGCAGCATGTCCAAGGTGCTGGAAAGCCCGGATTTGACACCGGAGGAACTGGCAGCAGGTATGCGTGTGGTCGAGGAATTGACCGGCCCGCAGGTGGATGAATACATCGCCCAGTACGCCAAAAATTTTGAACTGCGCTTTCAGGACAACCCCAAGCTTTCCAGCAAGGAATACTCCAAGATCATCGCTGACGGCGGATATGCCGAAGTGTTGGACAAAGAAGAGCGAATATCCCTTCTGTATCTGGAAAAGCTCAAGGCCATGCTCGGCATGGAAACCCTGGTTGACCTCACGTCGTCGCCAGTGGCCGACGCGAAAAACTAATACGCCTCTAGCCAATGGCTGCAATGGACGTTACATTGACGGCGCACCGTGTATATGGTGCGCCGTCAATTTTTTAGCGAGGAGTGATCATGATCATCGAAGAAAGCGAAGCCAAATTCAAATTTTGCCCATTGCTCAAGACTGCCGACGATAAGATGAAGATGTGCCAGACCACCATGTGCATGATGTGGCGTTGGGCCGACGACGAAAAAGAGAAAGGGTACTGTGGACTGGCCGGTACGGCTGTACAGGGTGCCAAATAACAGACGCTTCTTCGCCTTCGGGTGATGTGTGGCGAGTCATGATATGGCAAAGAAATTTTCATTCAAACTCGACAAGGTGCTGGACTACCGGGCGCAGTTGGAAGATCAGGCCAAGGCCGCTCTTGCTGCTGCGCAGGCAGCCCATGATACCCAGCAAGCCAAGGTTCACGGGCTTCAGAGCCAGTTGGCGAAGCATATGGACAACGAAGAAAAGTCCCGAAAATCCACCAACGACATGTGGCTTTGGCGACAATTCAAGACCGCACTCGAACAGGATATCGAGCGGGAACGAATGGAATTGAGTCGGTTGGAACTCAATTTGCATCAACGCCGCCAGGAAGCGGTCGACCGCTCTCGGGACAAGAAGCTGCTGGAAAAGCTCAAACAAACCCAAGCCAAGAAGCATCATGAAGAACAAAGTGCGCGCGAAGAAAAAGAAAACGACGAGATGGCAACCATTCGGTTCCAATCTCAAGATTTCTAAGGTTCTGATCAGTCTCATATTTCTCGCTTTGATGAAGATCGCTGTTTTCGGCATGGTCAGTGTCGATTCCGTGACGCTCAAAGTTGTCGAAGCCGTCATGCCCGAAGCGCTGCCCAGTGTGGCTGTGGCCGCTGAAGGCGATCAGCAAGCCGATACGCCCATAGCTGACAAGGCAGATTCTCAGGCGAATCGTGCCAAGGAAGCCGAAGCACAGGCCGACAAGGCAGCAGAGGACGTGCGGACCGAAAAGGATTTGCCCCAGGAGTGGAAAGCTCTCAAACGCAAGGAAGAGGAGCTTGCCATCAAGGAGCGTACCCTGCGCGAGCTGGAGTCCACCATCAAGGCCGAGGCGGCCCGGGTAGAGAAGATGCATGCCGAGATGCGGCAGATGCTGGAAGAAGCCAAGGGCATCAAGGACAAGCGCGTCAAGCAGTTGGTTGACATGATCTCCAACACCAAGGCCAAGAAGGCTGCCGAGATTTTGCAGACCATGGAAACCGATCTGGCCGTCAAGGTTCTTTCCGGTATGCGTGGCCGTCAGGCTGGCGAGATTCTCTCCTTTGTCGAAGCAAAGAAGGCCGCCGAGCTGTCGGAAAAGCTCACCGAATTGCAGATTCCTTTCATGGACGATGGGCAGCAATAAGTTTGATATCAGTTGAGTATAGAAATGATGAAAGGCCACTCTGTTCGCAGGGTGGCTTTTTTTTGTGGGAAATCAGATTATGGGCGTTTCACGCCGATTTGTCGGGTGACTTTGCCTCCGGCGGGTAAGGACTCGCGCCCTTGCATCCCCTATAGCGCCTTCGGCGGAGGCTATTGCTTGTTGACTGACTGCAACTTGAAAAGAGATCACCCTCGCCAACGGCGACAGTTGGATTCCAAAGGGTATAGCCCTTTGGCCGCCGGAGGCGAAATCATCCATCAAATCCGCCGCAGGCGGTTTCCCATTTTGATTTGATGGCGTGGAAATCAGAATATGAATGGCGCTTTTGCGCCGATTTGTCAGGTGACTTCGCCTCCGGCGGGCAAGGACTTGCGCCCTTGCATCCCCTGTAGCGCCTTCGGCGGAGGCTATTGCTTGCTGATTGGCTGCAACCTGAAAAGAGACCACCCTTTGCCAACGGCGACAGCGGGTTTCCAAAGGGTATAGCCCTTTGGCTGCCGGAGGCGTAATCATCTATCAAATCCGCCACAGGCGGTTTCCTATTATATATCTACCGGATACGAAGACTACTTCTTCTTGTCCGGGCCGTAGGTACGCACAAACCATTGAATCTGGCGACAAACACCCATGAGCAGATTGAACTCGTTCCGTCTGAGATTGATTTTTGAGAAGAACCGCCGAACAGGTAACATCCAATAGTCGGGGTTGTCGTCCTTGAGAAAATCGATGGCCAGCAAACTTTCCTGCAGATTGGAGAAAAGAGCTTCCTGCTCCTGAACGGTGGTGGGGCGCTCCTGAGGCGGTCCGTCAGCCTCAAAAGGCTTGTCCAGAGACTTCTTGAAACACTCGTACAAAACAACGACCACAGCCTGGGCAAGGTTCAGGGATGTGCCTTCGCGGCTGGTCGGGATGGTCATCAGACCGGAACAGAGACTGGTCTCCTCATTGGTCAATCCTTTGTCTTCCGGGCCGAAAACAATGGCGACCTTGCCGCCGGACCGCAGCCGGTCATTGACGACATCCGAGAGGGTGGACGGGGTCATGATGCCTTTTCGCCATCCGCCGGTACGTGCGGTGGTGCCGTAGACCGAGGTGAATCCTTCGAGTGCTTCCGGGAGGGTCTCGACGATGGTCGCATTTTCGAGAACGTGCTTGGCGTGGGCCGTTGCCAGCGGGCGGGCCTTGTCCATATCGAAATTGTACGGATCGACCAGAATGAGGTTGGTGACTCCCATGTTCAGACAGGCACGGGCGGCACTTCCTACATTCTCCGGGAACTTGGGCCGGAACAGGACCACGGCGAGATTCTCAAGCATATTTCCTCCGGGTAACGGATCGGGTGAAAAAAACGGAACGACGCCATGTATCCCCAAGACGTCGAGATGTCAAAAGGAGACACTACTGTCGGATCTTTGTTGGACTGAGCTTTTCCAGGTCTTTCATGCAGTCATGCATTATGTGATCGTAACGCCCGCTTTCCTTGAGTTTGAGTAGCCCTGTGTTGAATTGTTCGATGAGCGTTTGTGCGTTGGGAACGTTCTTGGAAATAAGCAGGTAAATTGGGCCGCTTCGTAATGGTTGGGGATGGTAGGTGATCGTCTTTGCGCTGGGGAGTCCGATTTGCGTGTTAAGAATGAAGCATCCCACACTCTTGGAGCAGGGAAAAACATCAATCCGACCGGAAATGAGCTTGCGAAGATTGACCTCGTCCGAAGGGGCCAGTTCGAGTTTTCCGGCGTGCTGCCTGGTGATTGCCCTCAACTGGTCGATATAGGTGTACCCCAGCGTGGCCCCGATTTTCAAATGACCAACATCCTCAATGCGTGCCCAGTCGAATGGACGGGATTTATTGTAAAAGAAGACCGTATCCACTGTGAATAGCGGTTTGCTGAACAGGAAGTATCGCTGTCGTTTTTTGGTTTTGCGCCAACCGACCGAGCCATGATGGTCATCATGCGCTGCGAGGTCCAGTGCGCGCTTCCATGGTGCATAGTCGTATTCGACAAGTATATCGCTTTGGGCAAAGGCCTCTGTGATCATACGGCTTCCAACACCTCCATGAAGTAGGTGTTCAGAAAAAAGCGGAGGCCATTCTCCATTGGTCAGCACCAGAGTTTGGGCAGAAACAGGGGTGGCCGCCATGAGTGTGATGAATGCGGCCAGAGCAATAAGGTTCAAGCGTGCTTTTTTACTTCTGAAGACGTTCTCCGCCAATGGTGCCGCTCTACGACATCCTAAAAGTTCCTGGAATCTAAGGGGTATTACTATATGGGTGTGAATTCTTCAAGAAAGATAATCATCAATAGACGCGAACCGATGAATAAATGATCAATAATCCCGACATAAAAAGCTCGACTGACCCGTCAGTCAAAAAAAGGGTAATGATAACAAAACGCTAATAAAATCAGGCGTTGACGATAGCAAAATTGGAAATATGCGTTGCGGCAATAGTGAAAATATGCCATAAGTTCAGACAGAATGGAGAAATCTCCTTCGAGGTGTTTTTATCGGGTAATTAACGTTCCCGGTAATTTAGTTGCGGTCCATATTAACCTTTTTGCGGTCCTTTAGGAGGAAACATGAAACGGATTCTCATCCTGGTCTTGGCGCTTGCCGTTGTTCTCGGCATGGCGTTCACTGCTCAAGCCAAAAAACGTTACGTCTTCGGCGGCGGCCCCGCCGGTGGAACATTTCAGACTGTTGCCAACGGCATTCAGGTTTACGGTCCTATTAAGAGTAATCCCAACTTTTCGGTCAAGGCCCAGTCTTCCGGTGGTTCCGTTGAGAACCTGCGTACCACCAACGCTGGACGCGTGGCGTTTTCCACTGTCTACGCCGGTGAGGTTTTCCTTGGTCGCAACGGCAAGATGAAGAACGACCCGCGCAAGTATGAAAACGTACTGGTCGTCGGTTATTTGTACGGTGCTCCGGCCCAGCTCGTTGTTCGTGAAGGTTCCGGTATTACATCCGCCAAGGACCTGGCCGGCAAGAAAGTCGGTGTCGGCAATGCCGGTTCCGGTGCGTTTGCCAACTGTGAGCGCTTTTTCACCCACCTGGGCATCTGGGATAAGATCGAACGAAACGCCATGGGCTACAACGACGCTGCTCAGGCCTTCGGTAACGAACAGCTCGACGCCTTCTGGCTGCTGACCGCCTTCCCGTCCGGTGCGGTTATAATGGCTGCCCAGACCAACGATATCAATCTCATCGACCTCGGCAAGGATGCCGCTGATTCCGGGTACTTCGAAGAATACCCCTACTTCGGCAAGCTGACCATTCCCGCCGGTACCTACCGTGGCGTCGACAAGGACACCCCGTCCTTCTTTGACTCCGCGCTGCTGGTTGCCAATGCCAAGGTCAATCCCGACCACGTATACGAACTCATGTCTGCCGTCTGGTCCGAAGAAGGCCTGAAGCACATGGTCGGCCAGAAGAAGACCTTCAAGGCCATGTCCGTTGCTGACGGTCTCAAGGGCGTCAATCCTGCTGCCACTCCGTTGCACCCCGGTGCGATCAAGTTCTGGAAGGAAAAAGGCGTTCTCAAGTAGCCTGCCATCCTGATGCATCATAGCGGGCGGTCCGGTTTGCCGGGCCGCCCGACGACAAAGGGGGCAGGCCGGAAACCGTTCGGTCCGGCCTGCCAGTCAATCCTTCCTCGCGACTCGCTTCGTGCAAGAGAGAGTTTCCTGTAGTGGAACGTACTCGGCGGCGGTGCCGGGTGCCGGAGTCCCAGGGTCGCAAGCATCGCCCGGAATGGGCAGACTGAGTGCGAGATGTATGAAAAATTAAGTAAACTAGAGCAATTCCTTTTCGACTTCCTGTCGGTGGGCATGGTCCTGTTCTATTCATGGTCCGCCGTCTTTGAACCTGCAGCAACCCAGTACCATCGCGGGGTGTACGTGATCGTCACGTATTTTCTCGTCTTCATGATTTACCAATCCAAGGGCATATTCCGCATCATCGATTATCTGCTGATGGCAGCGTCGGTGGTGACGGTCGGCTATTGGATAATGAATTTTGAGGCCATCAACTATCGGACCGGGATCGAAACCGAAGTGGATCAGTGGATGGCCATGGTCGGAGTGCTCATCGGTGTCGAGCTGGCTCGACGCGTTGTCGGCAACGTGTTTGTCATCATCGGCGTCGCCATGCTTCTCTTTGGCATGTATGGCGAGCAGATGCCCGAACTCGTCGCCCATGCCGGGGCTACGTTCCCCGAGTTGTGCACGTCCATCTTCTATCGGTCGGACGGTGTCTTCGGTATCATGGCGAACGTGCTTGCCACCTACATCATCCTGTTCGTGCTCTTTGGCGCGTTTCTGGAACGATGCGGTGCGCAGCGGTTCTTCATCGATTTCCCGCTGGCAGCGGTGGGCCACAAGATCGGTGGCCCGGCCAAGGTGTCGGTCATCGCATCGGGTTTGTTCGGTTCCATCTCCGGCTCGGCCATCGCCAATACGGTTTCAACCGGTGCATTCACCATCCCGATGATGAAGAAGGCCGGATTCAAACCGCATGTGGCGGGTGGTATCGAACCCGCGGCATCCATTGGTGGCATGTTCATGCCCCCGATTATGGGCGCGGGTGGGTTCATCATGGCGGAGATGACCGGCCTGCCGTATTCGCACATCATGCTGGTCGCCATTTTCCCGGCGATCATGTACTTCTTCTCGGTTTTCGTCATGGTTCATTACGAAGCCAAGAAGGACAACGTGGTGGGTGAGCGGTACAAATACTCGGCTATGGAGATTTTCCGCAACGAATGGCTGTACACACTGCCGTTGGTCGGTATCACCATCTTCATGCTGGCCGGATATTCTCCGGGATATTCCGCCATCATCGGGCTGGCTATCTGTGTCGGCCTGTCGTTCAAGGATGGGGACAATGGTATTGATCCCACATTGCTGTGCGTCATGTCGTTCATGGTGCTGTGTCCGTGGCTGGTCAAAATGATTGGATACGTCGGAGGCGAGGAGGCCGTGGCTGCGGTCAAGCCGTTCCTGTCCGGTCGTATCCTGCTTTTGTACGGTTTGATCGCTGCAGCCGCGCTGTTTGCCTATCGCCGTCAGACATTGTCGGGGATGAAGAGTGAAATGAACGAGTTCGTCATTGCCGCGCGCATGGGAACCATCAACTCACTGAAGATCGGCGCCACGGTCGGCGTTATCGGTATCATTATCGGCGTGCTGACCTATTCCGGTCTGGTGCTGACTTTTGCTGATATCGTTATCGAGCTGGCCCATGGGTCATTGGTCGCCACCATCTTGCTCATCGCACTGGCCTCGCTGGTGCTGGGTATGGGCGTGCCGGTCACCGCAGCCTATTTGATCACGGCGGTTGTGGCGGTTCCTGCCTTGACCCACCTTGGTGTCAACGAAGTCGCTGCACACATGATCGTCTATTGGCTGTCGCAGGATTCCAATATCACGCCGCCGGTCTGTATCGCTGCATTCGCCGGGGCGACCATTGCCAAGGCCAATATGTGGAAGACGGCGTTCACCTCGTTCAAGTTCGCCAAGTTCCTGTATCTGGCCCCGTTCCTGTTTGCGTATATTCCGGCATTCTCACTGTCGGCATCCCCAACACAGATAGCGATTTGGTTCTCGATAATCACGGTTTGTGTTTTTGTGTACGCATGGTTCCTCAGTGGAATATGGTTCGCGCCTCTCAGGCGAATGCTTGGGGGTTCTCCTGCATAAATGGAGCGTAACAAAGTAATCGAAGAGGTCCGGTTTGCGCCGGGCCTCTTTTCGCGTCAAAAAGGGCGAAATACGTAAAATTGGTCCAACCTATTGAATTGACTGGACGCTCAACCAATGCGGCGCGCTGCTGGTCGTGTGTGGCCGGAAGGTGTTGCCGTGCAAGGATAAATTGTACTTGAAGAAACTTGAAAAGCCCCGTACCTAAGTAACAAAATCTTGCGGTTCATTTCAGAAAAATATGGAGGCCTGATCATGGCACTGTTCACCAAAGAAGAAGCACTGAAGTATCATTCCGACAAACGCAAAGGGAAGTTGGAAGTCATTTCCATCAAACCGTGCGACAACCAGAAGCACCTTTCCATGGCATACAGCCCCGGTGTTGCCGAAGCGTGTCGCGAAATCGCTGCCGACACCGAAAAGGTGTACGAATACACCAACAAGGGTAACCTGATCGCTGTTGTCTCCAATGGAACCGCTGTCCTCGGTCTGGGCAATATCGGTCCTGAAGCAGGCAAGCCGGTCATGGAAGGCAAGGGTGTCCTGTTCAAGATTTTCTCCGACATCGATGTGTACGACATCAACATCAAGGCAACCACTCCGGACGAGATTGTCTCTTTCTGCAAAATGCTGGAGCCCACCTTTGGCGGCATCAACCTTGAAGACATCAAAGCCCCTGAGTGCTTCGAGATCGAGCAGCGCCTGATCGAAGAGATGAACATTCCTGTTTTCCATGATGACCAGCACGGTACCGCCATTATCTCCGGAGCCGGTATCATCAACGCCCTCGAAATCTCGGGCAAGAAGATCGAAGACATCAAGGTCGTGGTTTCCGGTGCCGGTGCATCCGCCATCGCCTGTTCCGAGTTCTACGTGTCCATGGGCGTGAAGCGCGAGAATATCTACATGTTCGACTCCCGCGGGCTGATCCACGCCGGTCGCGAGGGGCTTCATGAGTCCAAGAAGGCGTTTGCCCAGGATAAGGACTACGGTTCTCTGGCCGACGTCATGGTCGGTGCCGATATGTTCCTCGGCTTGTCCGTCAAGGACGCCATCAACAAGGATATGGTCAAGACCATGGCTGAAAACGCCATCATCTTTGCCTGCGCCAACCCGGACCCGGAAATTCCGTATACCGACGTCAAGGAAGTCCGCCCCGACATCCTGATGGGTACCGGTCGCTCTGACTTCCCCAACCAGGTCAACAACGTGCTTGGCTTCCCGTTTATCTTCCGTGGCGCCCTCGACTGCCGGGCTACCGCCATCAATGAGGAAATGAAGCTTGCCTGTGCACAGGCTCTGGCAGATCTGGCCAAGGAACCGGTTCCGCAGGAAATCTGCGACGCCTACGGTGTGGACAAGCTCGAATACGGCATTGATTATATCATCCCCAAGCCGCTTGATCCGCGCGTACTGACCTGGCTGGCTCCTGCCGTTGCCAAGGCTGCCATGGATACCGGCGTTGCCAAGATTCAGCTCGATCTGGATGCGTACTGCAAGGAATTGGAAACCAGAATGGCTGCTTCCCAAAAGCGCACCAAGTCTGTGGTCGAATCCTTCGGCTACGACTTCTAGTCTGGCTTCTCAAACGGATATCTCGCCCCGTTCCATACACTGGAGCGGGGCGTTTTCATTGGCGGGACACGGACAGATTCAATGAAGGAGCCGGGGCGTTAGGTCTACGCCTCAGCCATCTGCCGATGAAGCTTGCAGGGCTATCGTTCGCAGATTATGCTTGAGCAAGCCAGCGATACAGAAGGGGATAGTAGAATGGACGAAGAAACCATGCAGCAGATTCGTGAGCTTGCAGAGAAAAAAGGCATGGACGCCGAGCAGTTGGCCGAAGCCTTGACCGGCGGTGTGCCGGAGGAATTGCTTGAAGCCATGACCGTGGTGCTCGGTAAAACCGCGCTCTTTGATCTGGCCCTCACCAAAAAAGACGAAACCGCGGATTAAGAGGCTGCCGGTTCCGGCTCTTCTGACCCTTGTGGCAGCTTCGGCTCGATGGACGACAAGTCGATGGTCTTGTTGACATGCGAGGCAAGACCGGTACCAGCCTGGCTGAAGACGTTGAACGCGGTGTTGACCCCCGCCTCCCGCAGTATCTCGACTTCATCATCATAATAGGCCACGGCGGCCAGTTCGCACGCCAGTCCGTATTCCTTGATTTTCTTGGCGGCGTAGAGTTGTGTTTCCAACTTGGGAATGGCGAGGACGATCAGTTTGACGCGGGTGTCCTGATACGGCAGCTTGCGCCAGAAATCCGGGTCCGATACATCGGCAAGGGCCGCCTGCCGTCCCTTCTCAAGCTGTCGGTCAACCGTGTCGGCGCTGAAATCGAGGCCCAGCACCACTGGGCCGAACTTTTCCGTGAAATAATCGTATGTTCCGGTGCCGATACGCCCCATCCCTATGACAATGATCTGCCATGTTCCGGCCTCAAACGGCTCTTCGTCGGGGTGGCGCTCCTGCGTCTGGAAACGGCGCAGCCACGGGCGCACCTTGTCGAACAGGTTGTCACCTTTCCGGTTGAACGGAGAAGCCAGCACAAAGGACATGGACAGGGCCACGGCAATGGTCAGCAGCCATTCCTGTGGAAGCCAGCCATTGGCTACTGCCATACCGCCAACAATGAGGCCGAACTCCGAGTAGTTCGCCAGATTCAGTGACGTGATGAACGAGGTTCGTGCTTTGAGCCGGAACCGCGTGAACAGGAAGAAGAACAGCACGACCTTGAGCGGCAGAACCAGCATGAGCAGGCCGGAAGCCGAGAGTATTTCCAGGGTCGGTAGTCCTCCCAATCCAATTTCAAGGAAGAACCCGACGAGCAGAAAATCCTTGATGTTGGTCAGTGATTTGGCGAGGTCGCTGGATCGAGGATGGGGCGCCAGGAGCAGACCGGCGATCAATGCGCCGAGGTCCGCCTTGAGTCCTACCACTTCAAATGCTGCGGCTCCGGCCACGAAAGCGAGGAAAAAGCCGAAAAGCACCTGCAATTCACCATGCCCGATCCGATCAAGCATGCGCATGAATACCCAACGGGCCACAGGAAGGCCGATCAGGATGGCTATGGCCCATGGTGTCGGCAGCTTGCCGGTGGAGAAGGTCAGGAACAGGACCGCAAAGATGTCCTGCATGATCAGGACGCCGATGGCGGTTCGTCCGTTGAGCGAACTGGATCGGTTGCTTTCGTCCAGAATCTTCACGGCAAAAACCGTGGAGGAAAAGCTGAGGGCAAAGGCAAGGATCAGGGCGGTGGACCAGGAAAAATCGGCGAACAACCGAAGCCCTGTGGTGGATAGCCCCATGAGCAGCGCACTGAACGCACAGACGGTTATGAGCATGTGCAGTGTGGCACCGCCCCATACTTCCGGGCGGAGCAGGCCGCGAATATTCAGTTTGAGGCCAATGGAGAAGAGCAGGATGGTCACGCCGATATCGGCAACCTCGGATAGGATGGGGCCGGAGTCGTACCCGATGTAGCTCAAGGTGAAGCCTGCCACCAGATAACCCACCAGCGGCGGCAGATTGACCCGGCTAACGAGGTAGCCGCAACCGAATGCGAGTATGATGACCAGAGGATCCATGCGTATTTACTGCTCGTTTTTTTCTTTTGCCGTGACAACGCCGCGGGTGACGATGCCGACCATCAGGGCGAACATGACATAGCTGACCAGACATTCGATCATGGCCAGCAGCTTGGCATCCCACATTTTTGGGGTGAAATCTCCGTAGCCGAGCGTGGTCATGGTCACCACGGTAAAGTATAGTGAATTCAGGAAAATGTCACCGCCTTGCTGGCTGAATCCAAAGGGAGCAGGCAGTCCGGCGATGAGGTGTGCGCCCTCCAGGGCGGCATTCACCAGCGTGAAACCGGCAAGCATCGTGACATAGATACGGGAGAGTTCGGAAACCTCACCCCATGTGGCCGTGTAGCCGGGGCGGAGCATGTTGCCCAGGTTCCCGGCGAATTCGCGTAGGTGGATGAACAGCAGGACGAGGACAAGGGCAGTCAGTATGAGGATGCCTTCGTTGTGGAGCACGAGCAGGATATCGAGAGCCCCGGCCAGAAATCCTGCAATTGCAGCATACTGAATGGTTCTTGTTGCCATGAGCGGTTCGGATGACTGTACTTTTGCCAGCCACGCATTGCGTCTTTCATGAAAGAGGGCCACCAGTCCGGCCACGATGGAACCATTGATTCCAGCGGCGAGGAAATCGGCCCAGCTCAACATTGAATCATTCAATGTGGCGGCAACCGACCGGTCCAGAAAGAGGTTTGCCATATATAGGGTAATGACCCCGATAAAAAAGCAGGGAACAAAGTGCGTTAAAATGACTCGCCGGAGAGTCGGGTGGTGCGGATGCGTCATGGGTGCTCCAGATCGTTGTGTGCCTTCTTATATCCTTGTTTCGATTGTAAATCAAAGGAACTTGGGCGGTGGCCCGCAGGATGGTCTGGTCAAATGCTCGGCACCCATGTACCATTTAGCCATGTGTGGACGTTTTGCCCTTGGCATCCCTCGAAAAAGATTGGAAGAGGTGCTTGGTTGCCCTGCGCCGGAATCGTATGTCCCTCGGTACAACATCAGCCCGTCACAGGGCATTCTGGTTGTCGAGGAACAGGATGGCGTGGTTTCGACGGGCTATCGAAGCTGGGGCCTCATTCCCTATTGGGCGAAAGCGAGAGAGGCGATACCGGGGCTGATCAATGCCCGATCAGAAACAGTTTTTGAGAAGCCTGCCTTTCGTGACGCAATGCATCGGACTCGATGCCTTGTTCCGGCCCAGGCTTTTTATGAGTGGGAAAAAACGGGCAACAGGAAACAGCCCTACGCTCTGGGGATGGAGTCGGGCGAGGTGTTTGCCATGGCAGGCATCGGTTCCCGGTGGATTGATCCGGTCAGTGGCGAAGTCGTGGATTCCGTCGCCATCCTGACGTGTCAGCCCAATGAGAAGGTCGCTGCCATACATGACAGGATGCCGGTGATTGTGGATGCAATCGACTGGAACCATTGGCTCAATAACGAAAACAGCACGCAGGCACAGCTCGGTTCGCTGCTTGTGCCGTACCCTGCGGACCGGATGCGTGTCTGGCCGGTTTCCACGGCGGTCAATAGTGTAACAAACGATACGCAGGACCTGTTACGTCCTGAATCGCGAGCAACGCAGGGGAGTCTTTTCTAGAGTTTCTCCAGACATTTGTCGAAGCGGAAAAACGTGGGCGTGTCGGCCTTCAACCCTTGACTATCTTGCGTTTCTGGCTTACCAATCCTGCTCTTTGCCCGCGCTGGACGGGTATTTTGCGCGTGGAGACCGATATATTTTAGGGAGATAGGACACTTGTTCGAAAGCCTGCAAGACAGATTAGGCAATGCCTTTCAAAAATTCAAAGGCCAGAAGCAACTCACCGAAGACAATGTCAAGGAAGGGTTGCGTGAGGTTCGCCTTGCGCTGCTCGAAGCTGACGTCAACTTCAAGGTCGTCAAGCAGTTCGTCGATCAGGTGAAGGAGCGCGCACTCGGCGAAGAGGTCATGAAGGGCCTCGAACCCGGGCAACAGATTATCAAGATCGTCAATGACGAGTTGGTGGAGCTCCTTGGTGGAGAACAGAAAGACCTGGACATCAATGCCAAACCGCTCAAGCTGATGATGGTCGGCCTGCAGGGTTCGGGTAAGACCACCAGCTCCGGTAAGATTTCTCTGTATCTGCGTAAACACCACGGCAAGAAGCCGTACCTCGTCCCTGCCGACGTCTATCGTCCGGCCGCTATTGACCAGCTGACCACGCTGGCCAGACAGCTTGATGTCCCTGTGTATCCGTCTACGCCGGACATGAATCCGGTGGATATCTGTAAGGACGCGCTGATAAAGGCCGAAGAGCTCGGCTGCGACCTGATTCTCTTCGATACCGCAGGTCGCCTGCATATCGACGAAGGACTGATGGACGAATTGGAGAACATCAAGAACGCGTGTTCTCCCCAGGAAATTTTATTCGTGGCCGATGCCATGACCGGTCAGGACGCCGTAACGGTAGCCGATGCTTTCAATGACAAGCTCGACATCACCGGCGTGGTGCTGACCAAGATGGATGGTGACGCCCGTGGCGGTGCCGCCCTGTCCATCAAGACCGTAACCGGCAAGTCGGTCAAGTTTGTCGGTGTCGGTGAAAAACTGTCCGAGTTGGAACTCTTCCACCCGGATCGTATCGCATCCCGCATTCTCGGCATGGGCGACATGATGACGCTCATCGAAAAAGCCCAGACCGAGATTGATGAGGATGAAGCCAAGGCCATGGCCGAAAAGATGGCCAAGGCCGAATTCGACTTTGAAGATTTCCGCAGTCACATGCGGAAAATCAAGAAGCTCGGCTCCATGGAAGGGCTGCTCAAGATGATTCCCGGTATGGGGAACATGATGAAGCAGATGGGCCAGGATGCCCTGCCCGAGGAAGAGATGAACCGCACCGAAGCGATCATCAACTCCATGACCATGAAGGAGCGCCGCCAGCCCAAGCTCATCAACCAGAGCCGCAAGGAACGTATCGCCAAGGGTGCGGGCGTGAAAGTGGCCGATGTGAACGTGCTCATCAAGAACTTCAAGCAGATGAGCACCGTCATGCAGACCATGATGGGCGGAGGCAAGTCCAAGAAGAAGAAAGGGCTGATGAACAAACTCTCCAGTCTGGCCGGAGGGGGCGGAATGCCCGATATGAGCGCACTCGGCGGTATGCCGGGAATGGACGGAATGCCTGGAATGCCAGGTATGCCGGGCATGGGTGAGGAAGAGGGCGGCAAGCGCTCCCTTTCCAAGAAAACCCTCAAGGCGCGCAATAAGAAGAAGCTGAACAAAAAGAAAAACAAGAAGAAAAAGAAGAAAAAATAGCGGTCTATAAGGGTGACCCGGCCCAAGTAGCGCTGTCGGACATCTTTATAATAGATATCAACTTGCCAACTATTGTGCAAAAACGTATTAAATCATTATTGGGAGTATAAGAATCATGGCTATGAAAATCAGACTGACTCGTATGGGTTCCAAGAAGCGTCCCTTCTACCGCGTCGTGGCTCTCGACAGCGCCACCCGTCGCGACGGCCGTCCCGTTGAGTACCTTGGGTACTACAATCCGATGGTCGAACCCAACGAAATCAAGCTCGACATGGAAAAGATCGAGAAGTGGCTCGCAGAAGGTGCTGAGCCCAGCAACACTGTTCGTTCCCTGCTGAAGAAGGCCGGCAAGTAAGCACTGTGCTTCCTTTTGTCCGGTTCTCTGTTGGCAGCTCAAGTTCACGGCGCGAGACGACGCGTCGACATCGGAGGTAGACGTCATGCTGAAAGAGATGATTGAGTACATTGCCAAGTCCCTGGTGGACAACCCGGATGAAGTGCATGTGTCTGAAGTCGAAGGCGAGCAGACCTCGGTTATTGAGCTGAAAGTGGCCAAGGAAGACCTTGGCAAGGTGATTGGCAAGCAGGGCAGAACTGCCCGTGCCATGCGCACCTTGCTTGGAGCCGCGTCCACCAAAGCTCGCAAACGCTCCGTTTTGGAGATTCTCGAGTAGCATCTGAACGCTATGACAACACGCCGCAAAGACGGGTTAATTCCCGTAGGCGGAGTGGCGAAGCCGCACGGAATTCGCGGGGAGTTCTGCATAAAGAACTATGCAGACTCCCCGTTGCTTTTCGATCGCGTTTCCACTCTGTTTCTTCAGGATGGGACCAAAAGTCCCAAGTCGTACGTCATCAATTCCTGGCGAGAGCACAAGGGTCTTGTGCTGCTCAAATGCCGTGGAATTGATGATCGCGATCAGGCTGAATCCTTGCGCGGACAGGCCGTGCTCATCCGTGAAGAAGACCTGCCGGAGCTGGATGACGGCGAGCATTACATCATGGATATGCTCGGATGTCGTGTCGAGCTTCGTGATGGCTCTTACGTGGGGATGCTTGAGCACTTCTACGAAAATGCCGAACAGGACGTCTGGGTCATTGTAACCGATGACCGTAAAGAGGTCTTGTTGCCGGCTGTTCCTGAATTCGTATTGGATGTGGATCTGGACAATGAGGTCGTGACCATCGATCCCCCCGAGGGGTTGTTGGACATTTACCTCAACCCGGAGCCGCCCAAGAAAAAGAAACCCCGCCGCCGTACCCCGAAAAAGAAGAAGGCAGTCGATAACGCAGGCTAGGGCACACACCGTGCCAGTGCCTGAGTTGATGCTTCTTTTGCTCTGTGATGAGCCGTGGTGAAGTTGTCGTGATGTCGGATGCGCAAGCATCGGGTGTACGGCAATGTTTGGCGACCAAGCGACACCAGCCCAAGGGTAGAACATGAATTTCCATATCGTATCCATCTTCCCTCACTACTTTGAGTCACCGCTGTCGTCGGGACTCATGGGCAAGGCTGTGGATAGCGGGCTGGTCAATCTGGACCACGTTGATGTGCGGCATTTTGCCGGTGGCATCCATAAATCCGTGGATGATCGTCCGTTTGGCGGTGGCCCCGGCATGCTGCTCAAGCTCGATCCCATGGTCAAGGCCCTCGATTCCATTGAGAAGCCCGGCCGGATCATGATGATGTCACCTCGTGGCAAGCCGCTGACCCAGGCCCGTTCCCGAGAGCTGTCTCAAGAAGAGGATGTCACGCTCATCTGTGGTCGCTACGAAGGGATCGATGAACGCCTGCTTGATCTGTATGACATCGAGCTGGTCAGTGTCGGCGACTTCGTGCTCAACGGTGGCGAGGCCGGAGCTGTCTGTCTGATCGAGTCCGTGGCGCGATTGCTGCCGGGATTCATGGGACACGACGATTCCGGTGAAGAGGAATCCTTTTCCGCTGGCCTGCTGGAATACCCGCACTACACCCGACCCGACGATTGGGACGGGTTGAAGGTGCCGGAAGTCCTGCGCGGCGGGAATCACGGGGCCATTGATCAATGGCGTCGCGAGTGTTCGCTGGAAACGACCCTCAATGATCGACCGGACATGCTTCCCGGAGCCAGTCTGACGGTTGAGGATATCGACTACCTGCGCACCCTTTCCCGGACACGGCTCGGGCGCAACCTCTACATAGCCCTCTGCCACTATCCCGTTCACAACAAGTTCGGTGAAAAAGTGGCAGTCTCCGTGACCAATCTGGACCTGCACGACATGTCCCGGGTTGCTCGCAGTTACGGGCTGGGTGGGTTCTATGCTACCACCCCCATCGAGGATCAGAAGGCCTTGGCCGAACAGCTCCTCAACCACTGGAAAGAAGGGGCCGGGAGTATCGCCAACCCGGACCGCGCCGAGGCATTTTCAAAGGTGAAGGTTTTTGACGATATTGATTCTGTGGTTCTTGACATTCAGGAACAAACAGGGCAATGTCCCCGGCTCGCGGCTACGTCTGCACGTTTAGACCGCCGCAAGCAAGCCGAACCTGCTCTTACGTATGAAGAAGTGCAGGGATGGTTAGCCAAATCACCGGTTTTATTGATTTTTGGAACCGGTCACGGTTTGGCTGAAGAAGTCCTCTCCAAAGCGGCGGGCATATTGCGGCCCGTTAGATATTTGGACGACTACAACCATCTGTCGGTACGAAGTGCGGTTGCGATCATCGTCGACCGGCTTATCGCAGATGAGTACTAATTTTAGGAGAAATACCATGAACGCAATTCAGAAGATCGAAGCCGAACACATTCGTCTCGACATGCCCGATTTCAAGGCCGGTGACACCGTCAAGGTTCACTACCGCATCATCGAGGGTGAAAAAGAACGTATCCAGGTTTTCCAGGGTGCAGTCCTTCGCCGTCGTCGCGGTACCACCAACTCCACCTTCTCTGTCCGGAAAATTTCCGACGGTGTTGGTGTGGAACGTGTGTTCCCCATGAACTCCCCCTTCATCGATCGCGTCGAAGTGGTCTCCGAAGGTAAAGTTCGCCGCAGCCGCATCTACTACCTGCGCAACCTGCGTGGTAAGGCTGCCCGCATCAAGTCCAAGCAGATCTGGGAATAATTGCTCGAACGTGAATGGGGAAGAGCGGATGACCGTTCAGGGTGCATGTCATAAGAGACAGCCTTCTCCCCGCATTGTTCACGAAGCATACCCCACATCATGTCGATATATTGCCCGAAGCGTCCAGCACGCTTCGGGCTTTCGACGTTTGGACTTCGTTCTCCCCGGGGTTGTCCGATTGCGGGTAAAGGCTTACAGTAAGCCGTAAAAGGAAAAGCTGGGGGTTACATGATCAAAAGCATCAATATTCAATATGCGAGTCGCAAGGACTTGTTGGCAGTCCAGTCACAAGTGGCAGGATGCGAGCCTGATCATGTGCTTATTCAGGTCTTCAGCGGTAAAATGGACGACGGGTTCATAGATCGGTTGCTTGCTGAGCTGATTGATGTTTTTCCGGGCGTTGCCATTATCGGTACGACGACGGCCGGTGAGATCATGGACGGCAAGGAGTTCGAAGGAACTGTGCTGATCAATGTCTCGATGTTTGAATCGTCGAGTGTGAAATCCGTGCTTGTTGATCACGAAGAAGACATGGTGCGGACAGGCGTTTCGATTGGTTTGGCGCTTCGACAGCCCGATGTGAAAGCGGCCATTGTTTTTGGCTGTGGCATCAGGGACGGTAAAACAATCAATTCCGAGCCAGTCCTGCGGTCCATAAGTGAGACCCTTGGCGATGTCATTATTGCGGGTGGTCAGGCTGCCGATAATGGTCAGGGTGAAGCAACGCTGGTGTTCACCGAAGCAGGTGTCTCCGAGTGTGGCGTGGCTGCTGTTTCCATTGGCGGGCCTGATCTGCACGCCGACAACACGTACAACCTGAGTTGGGTACCCATCGGCAAATACCTGACGATCACCGAAGCGGACGGCAACCGGGTTTTTGGTATTGATGGGCGCACACCGTATGATCTCTATGTCCACTATCTCGGGCAGGAGGTGGCCGACAATCTGCCGTTGGCTGCAGCGGATTTCCCTTTTATCGTACACCGGGATGGGCTGGACATGGCTGTCCACGCCCTGGAAGTCCATGTGGACGGTTCATTTTCTTTTATTCACGATTTTCAGGTGGGGGAGCAGATACGTTTCGGTTTCTGTCATGCCGGACTGCTGGCCCTTGATGCCCAGGTTACCCATGCCGAGGTGGCCGGATTTCAGCCGGAAGCGTTGTTCGTATACTCATGCGTTTCACGCAAGTGGATACTCGGTCCGGATATTTCGGTGGAACTTCGGAGCCTCTCGGATATCGCCCCTAGCGCCGGTTTCTTCTCCTATGGCGAATATTACCAGCATTCCATTGGCAAGCCATTTTTCTTCAGCCAGACCATGACGGTTCTGAGTTTGACCGAATCGCGCAAGGGCAAGCCTGAATCAATCCCGGTCTCCCCCGGCGATTTCCCTGTGGACGAATCCCGCCAGTTCAGGGCGCTACGGGTGTTGCACCGTCTGGTTGATAAATCCACTCGCGAAATTCATGTCATGAATCAGGAATTGGCTCGACTTGCCAACATGGATTCGTTGACCGGCATTGCCAATCGGCGCTTGTTCGACGAAACGCTAGAGCGAGAGATTCGGCGTTTGTTGCGGACCAGCGATCAGTTGTCATTGGTGTTGATGGATGTGGATTTTTTCAAAGAATACAATGACACCTATGGGCATGCGGCAGGCGATGATTGCCTGCGTGCGGCATCGTTGCTGCTGAAAAAACACATCCGGCGTCCCGGTGATCTGGTGGCGCGGTATGATGGCAAAACATTTGCCTGCATTCTCCCGTCCTCCGGTCATGCCGGAGCCATGAAAGTGGCCGAGGCCATTCGTACCGAATTTGAGGCATTGGCCATACCGCACACGCCATCAGATGTTTCCGATTATGTCACGGCCTCCTTTGGTGTGCTGACCGTGGAAGATCTTGCCCTTGCCACGCCGGCAAAGATGATGGCAGCGTGCGACCAGATGCTCCAAAAAGCCAAGCGACGCGGGCGTAATTGCGCGCAGGGCGTCAGCCGTTTCATGCTCTAGTCGGCGGGGTGGCCTTTTGTGCGGATTCAGGGCAAAAGGGCGTCTGGAGTAACGACATGAACCAAACAGTATTGTTCTCAGCAAACGGGTACGTCGAAACGGAAATAGCGGGCGTGGATGAAGCAGGGCGTGGATGCCTTGCCGGTCCTGTGGTTGCTGGTGCATGCGTGCTCCCGGCGGAGTATGACCTGCCCGGTTTGAACGATTCCAAGCAGCTCAAGGCAAAAGATCGGGAATTCCTCTACGACGGTATCCGTGCGCAAGCGATAGCCTGGTCCATTGGTGTTTCCTGGCCGCGCGAAATTGAAGCGGTCAATATCCTCGAAGCCACATTCCTGGCCATGTCTCGCGCTGTTCGGACCCTGAAAACGTCACCCCGTTTTCTGCGCATCGATGGTGATAAGACCATCCCCGGGTACGCTCTCAGGCAGGAAATTCCGCAGGAGGCTGTGATCAAGGGGGATGGTACGGTCCCGGCGATTTCCGCTGCCTCCATCCTTGCCAAAACCTTTCGCGATAGGCTGATGGTCAAGCTCGCCAAACGGTATCCGGGCTACGCCATTTCCCAGCATATGGGCTATGGCACCAAGGTGCACATGGAAGCTATTCGCCAACTCGGACCAAGCCCCATACATCGCATGACATTCCGTGGCGTGAAGCCGGAGAAGCCTGCACAGCAGCAGGCCAGTCTTTTTTAAGGCAGGACGCTGTGCAACTGTCCATTGTCGTCCCCAACTACGAATACGGCAACTTTGCCGATCGATTCTTCGGCTCCATCGCCGGACAGACACTGGCGCTCGATCAGGTCGAAATAGTATTTGTGGATGATGGCAGCAGGGACAATTCACTGGAGCAGGCACATCGCTGGGCGCAGCAGTTGCCCTGTGCGAATTTTCGGATTCTGACGCCATCCCGAACCGGCAAACCCGGGTTGGTCCGAAACCATGGATTGGAACACGCTTCCGGGGAACTGCTTCTGTGTCTTGATCCCGATGATGCGTTGCTTCCCGGGTATCTGGAGCGCTGTGTGACTACCCTTATCCAGGATACTTCCATCGATGTGGTCTACACCGATTATCGGGAAGTGGGTGTTGGTGATGGTCGTGATGTACGGTTGCCCGATTTCAAGCGCGGCCTGTTGCGAACGCAAAACGCGTTGCCACCATCCGCCATGATCCGTCGTTCTCTCTGGGACAGCGGCGTGCGCTTCCGCGACAATACCGAATATGAGGATTGGGATTTCTGGGTGCAGTGCCAGATGACCGGAGCATCTTTCCGTCGCATCCCCGAGGTGCTTTTCGAATACACCCTGCATGATAAGAACTTTTCCCATCATGCTGTCCGCCACGACGGCCACGCCAAAGCGCGTATCGTGCTGAACAATCCCGATTTCTTTCACCCGGAAGTGCGCCGATGGGCCGATAGCTATCTGCGCGGCAGACTGCACGGCCAAGCCATGCAGCGAGGTTATATCCCGACTCCGTCAGATGTGAAAAAACTGCTCATGGACGTGGAAACACGAGTGCGCGATCTCGACGCCCAATAATACGCACAAATTTATGATGGGGATTAGCTTTCGCTGTCCCCCAGATCGATCCACGACGTATTGTTGTGAGAACTTTCCAAACACGCCTCTATAAAGCGTACCCCGCGCAGGCCGTCTTCCCCGGTGGGGTAGTTGGGTTCCTTGCCCTGAATGATGGTGGCGCAAAAGTCGCTGTAAATATTGGCAAAAGCTAGTAACCATCCCTCGGGGTGGCCCGGAGGGGTGTGGGAATAAGCGGCGGCTTCGGGTGTCAGGTCTGTTGTTCCCCGGACCAGTGTTCGGGCTGCCTGATTGAGCGGCATGTGGCGCAGATGGTCCGGGTCTTCCTGAAACCATTCCAGCCCGCCTTCGGAACCGAAGATGCGTAATCGAAGTCCGTTGACCATGCCGGTGGCAGCCTGTGAATACCAGTACATCCCCTTGGCTCCACCTTCATATTCCGTGAGGATGGTGCCGTTGTCATCCAGTAGGCGGCCTTCCACCAGTGTGTCCAGCCGTGCAGCCAGTTTGGTGCGGCGCAGGCCGGTGACATGGGGCACGAGGTACTCGATGTGGCTACCCACATCGCCCAGAGACAGTACCCCGCCACTGCGCTTGGGATCGGCTCGCCATGAGGCCTGAATGTGGCCGGTGGTCTCCAGCATTTCGGCAAGCCAGCCCTGCGGATATTCGCAGTTGATGAATCGAACCTCGCCGATGTCGCCGCGCCGGATCATCTCCCGCATCTGTCGAACCATGGGGTAGCCTGCATATGTATAGGACACCCCCAGGGCGAGGCCCTTTCTCCGGGCCAGTTCCACCAGTTCCTGTGCCTGAGTGGAAGTATGGGTAAACGGCTTGTCGCACATGACGTTGATGCCGTTTTCCAGACAGGTTTTGACATTGGAGTAGTGCGCTTCATTGGATGTGACCACTACGGCGAAATCGATATCTCCGGCCTCCAGCCGAGCCAGTTCTTCCGGGGTGGCGTACAGCCGATCTTCGTCAATTTCCAGTTCGGCACCGAGCAGTCGTGTTTTCACCAGATCACGAGAGAAACATCCGGCTACGATTTTGGCCTGTCCGTTCAGTGCAAGAGCGCGTCTATGTACTTGTCCGACGAATGCGCCCGGGCCTCCGCCGATCATTGCGTATTTGAGCATTGCATACCTCCGGC
Source organism: Pseudodesulfovibrio profundus (assembly GCF_900217235.1). NCBI lineage: Bacteria > Pseudomonadati > Thermodesulfobacteriota > Desulfovibrionia > Desulfovibrionales > Desulfovibrionaceae > Pseudodesulfovibrio > Pseudodesulfovibrio profundus. The sequence continues at coordinate 2,627,034 of NZ_LT907975.1, forward strand.
TCGACCATACAGCAAAGATTTGCCTGATGAAAGGGGTGTGGCGTCCGGGGTGGCCCTGTGCTATCACTTTCGGCCATGGAGTTTCTCTCGAAAATGGTTCCCACTCGGTTGCGCGGCGACAAAGGTGAAGAGGCGGCAGCGCGTTTTCTCCGCAAGCGCGGCATGAAGGTGCTTGAACGCAACTGGCGATTTCGCCAGTGGGAGCTGGATATTATCTGTCGCGATGGTGATACGCTGGTGTTTGTGGAAGTCAAAACCAGAAAGACCGGCGGCATGGGGACTCCTGCTGATGCGCTGGACCACAACAAGCAGGCGCGGCTGGTCAAGGCGGCAAGCCATTATCTGAGCCGTAACGATGCTTGGGACGAGCCGTGCCGGTTCGACTTCGTTGGCGTGGTGGATTCTGGCGCTTCCATGGATGTGGAGCACATCGAAAATGCTTTTGACCTCACGGGAATGAATATATGAGCGATACAGGAATTTTGTGGGTGGTCGCCACTCCTTTGGGTAATGTGGATGACCTGTCTCCACGGGCGCGGGATATTTTGTCGGATGCCGATGTTATTCTGGCCGAGGATACCCGTCGGACCGGTATGCTGTTCAAGCGTTTGGAACTTGAGCGGCATGGGCGATTGATGTCCTTTTTCGAGCACAACGAAGACAAGCGGCTGCCGCGGGTACTGGAGTATCTGGAGGAAGGGATGCATGTGGCGCTTGTTTCCGATGCAGGAACGCCGCTGCTGTCCGACCCCGGCTTCGCTCTGGTTCGGGCCTGCCGTGAACAGGGGCTGGAAGTCTCGCCGGTACCGGGACCAAGTGCACCGGTTGCAGCCCTGTCCGCATCGGGATTGCCGCCGCTGCCGTATACGTTTCTCGGGTTCCCGCCGCGCAAGAAATCACAGACCGAAAAACTGTTCACCGCTCATCGCGATACCGGTGCAACCCTTGTCTTTTTCGAGCGCAAATCACGACTCAAAGGAACTTTGACCATCGCCCACGACATATTGGGAGATCGGGAGTTCTGCGTGGCCCGTGAGCTGACCAAGGAATATGAAGAATTCATCTCCGGCTCCCTTGGCGATCTGGACAGCATGGATTTCGAGCTGCGAGGGGAGTTGACCGTCATCATCGCTCCGGCTGGTCAGTCCGAAGAAGCCACCGAGGCCGATGTCCTCGAAGTTGTCGAGGAAGAGCGTCTGGAAGGCGGCAAGCCCAAAGAGGTTGCCCGACGGGTCGCCGGGCGCGTCAACGGCTGGACAGCCAAGGAAGTGTATGCTTTGATGAGCCGTTAGCTCACCAAATGCCTGCCGCTCCCGGCCAATGACCATATCCATGAGAATCAATACACGATGAGCCTGCAATCCCTATACACCAAAGTGCTGGACGGACATCGTCCTTCCGACGGCGAGATTCGGTATCTGATCGAGTTGCCGGACGAGAGATTGCCCGAGCTGCTCGCCTGTGCCCATGGTTTGCGTCGGGCGCACTTCGGTAACAAGGTGAGCCTGTGCGCCATCATCAATGCCAAATCCGGCACCTGTTCCGAGAACTGCTCCTTTTGCGCTCAGTCCGGTCATCACGGGGGCGAAAGTCCTGAGTACCCATTGCTCCCTCCCGAACAGATTGTGGAGGGTGGCAAAAAGGCCCGGGCCGAAGGCGCTACCCGTTTTGGCGTGGTATCCAGCGGCAAGGTCGTTGGGAATGCCGACATGGCAGGGTATGTGGAGGCGATTCGCGGTCTCGTTGCAATCGGCATTGTACCGGATATTTCCCCCGGCATACTTGAGGCTGATCAACTTCGGGCTTTGAAGCAGGCCGGATTGCAGGGATACCATCACAATCTGGAGACCTCCGCGTCCTTTTTCCCGAAGATGTGCACCACCCACGCCTACGAAGACGACGTACGGGCTGTGCAGTCCGGACTTGATGCGGGGTTATACGTTTGTTCCGGGGGCATCTTTGGCATAGGCGAAAGCTGGGACGATCGCGTGGAGTTGGCATTGCTGCTGGCGAAGCTGGGAGTCCCTTCGGTTCCCATGAATTTCCTTAACCCCATTCCGGGGACCCCGTTGGAGAATCAGCCGGTGCTGACACCGGAGGAAGCGTTGCGCATCGTTGCAATCTATCGTTTTCTGCTGCCGGATCGAGCGCTGCGCATTTGCGGCGGGCGACCCACTGTTTTCGGCGAAGAGCGAAAAGGGGAGTTGCTCGAATCCGGCGCCAGCGGTCTGATGATCGGCGACTACCTGACCACAAGTGGCAATGAAACCACATCGGATCTGCAACAAATTGAAGCGGCAGGGCTTGTCCCCGAGGGCGATTAAGTTATAGTGGACAACAACATGAGTAATAATTCACTGACCGACCTGCATCAGATGGTCTGGGTGGCATTGATGGCCGCTACAGTCGGAGCCGGGGCTTTCCTCATAGTGCCCATCGGCCCTGTTCCGGTCTCCATGCAGCCCTTTTTCGTCTTTCTGGCCGGTTTTGTACTCGGCCCCAAACGGGGAGCCATGGCCGTTGCCCTGTACTTGCTTGCCGGGACCATCGGATTGCCGGTGTTTGCCGGTGGTAAGTCCGGACTAGGGCATTTGTTCGGCCCCACAGGTGGCTATCTTTTCGGATTTCTCGTGGCGGCCTTTGTCTGTGGGCTTGCTCGCAGTGAAGAGCGACTCATCACGTGGTCCAAAGGGTTGGCATGTGGTTCTGCCGCACTGTTGATCCTGTATGCCGTTGGTTCCACCTGGCTCAAGTTCACCTTGTCTTTTGACTGGTACAAGGCATGGATGGTCGGTGTCGTGCCGTTTATCCCCTGGGATGGCCTCAAGGTAGGCATAGCCCTGCTTTGCTGTCGCTATCTTACCAAGTACAACCTGTTGCCCGGTCAGCGATAAAACGAGTAGAACGGTCATGCCTCCCACTCCGAAATTCCCGCCCGACAGCCAGACCATGGCCTATGTTCGCAGCTTCATTCGCTGTTATATGTCGGGTGCCGGTTTCAATACGAGGGGCATGCAGAATATCGGGCTGACATACGCCATGCAACCCGGCCTCGGTGTCATCCACGAGAAGGGAAAGGACCTGAAGGAAGCCCAGAAGCGGTATGTAAGCCACTACCAGTCCCACCCGTTCTGGATGCCGTGTCTGGTGGGCATATATCTCAATGTGGAGTCGGCCATTGCAGCGGGGCGCTTCCCGCCCAAGATGTTTGCTAAGGTCAAGGACACTACGGCCTATACCTTGTCGGCCATCGGCGATTCGGTCTTTGCCGGGAGCCTGTTGATTTTCTGGGTATTGCTCACCATCTGTTTGCTGCTCATGGAGTTGTTCGGGCTGGCTTTCGGAATAGGTGTGCTTTTTTTTGTGGGATTGCAGGCGTTTCGTGCGTATACGTTCGTTTGCGGCGTGCGCCAGGGCTTCAAATGTCTGGAGCGTCTCAAGCGATGGGACCTGATCAACTGGGGACGACGCATCAAATATGTCAATGCGGCCATGCTCGTCTGGTTGTGGGTGCTTATCTGGCCCCATCCCATTGTTTGGTGGAAATGGTGCATCGGACTGGGAATGCTCATGCTCTTTGCGCAGTTTGTGCGAACAGGGCTGGTAGGGCGCGTCGTGACTGCTGCGGTTTTCGTTGGAGCCACGGATTTTTTCCCGGTGGTGGAACAATGGCTGCGAAATATGCTATAGCCTGTTACCTTGTGAAGGTTGAAGGGCTGTAAAGGTAAAGAGTACGAAGAATGATGGTTGATGATCAAACAGCGGATGACGGGAATTTGGTTACCCGTCAGGTCGTTGTCGCCAATGAAAACGGACTGCATGCGCGTCCGGCCGGTAAGCTGGCCCAGCATGCCCAGTCGTTCGAGGCGAATATACATATAGTGCACGAGGACCATGAGGTGGATGCCAAGTCCATCCTTGATGTCCTGACACTCGCTGCCGGTCCGGGTGATCGATTGATGATTCGGGCTTCGGGAAGTGATGCAGCAGCGGCTGCCGATTCCCTGGAAGCGTTGTTCAAAAATAAATTCAACGGATAATCCCATGGCGGACAAGGTTCTTACAGGTATATCGGTTGCTACGGGCATTGCCATCGGCAAGGCCTTTTTCGTCAATCGAAATCACAGGGCGAATCTGCCCAGGCAAACGGTTGCCGCGAACCTCGTTCCCGATGAGATCGAGCGTCTTCATGCTGCGTTTTCCGCAGTCGAGTCCGAATTGTCCGCTGTGCGTGAGCAGGTTCCGTCCGAGCTGAAGGACTATGGTCTGCTCATTGATACGCATATCATCATGCTCAAGGACCCCAAGCTGTCAGGCACTGCTGAGTCGTTCATCAAGAACCTCGGCCTGAATGCGGCATGGGCTCTCGAAAAAGCTGTTTCCGAACAGGAAACCGCGTTCCGTGCCATTGATGATCCCTACATTCGGGAGCGAATGCAGGATGTTCGCGTTGTTGCTGACAAGGTGCTGGTCAAGCTCATCGGCCAGGAGGTCGACCTTGAGGCGCTGTCTGGCAGGGCGATCATCATGGCCCATGACCTGTCCCCCGCCGATACGGTGGAGTTGCAGGTCGACAAGATCATGGGATTCGCCACGGTTTGCGGCGGCAAGACCTCGCATACCGGTATCATGGCCCGCTCGCTGGCAATCCCTGCCCTTGTGGGGGTGGACAAGCTCGAGGATCACATCAATGACGGCGACCTCGTTGTGGTTGACGGGTTGGCCGGAAAGATCGTGGTCAATCCCAATGAGGCAGAGCTTGAGGACTACAACGAGCGCGCTGCGTTTTTTGAGGACTATACCCGCAAGATCAAACGCCAGTGCCAGCTTCCGGCCGAGACCTTTGACGGCTCCCGCGTTCAGGTTCTGGCCAATATCGAGCTGGTGGAAGAGGTGGCGACCGTCATCGACAACGGTGGCGAAGGGGTTGGACTGTACCGGACCGAGTACGCCTACCTGAATCGGACCGAGTTGCCGAGCGAAGAGGAATTGGCTGAAAAGTACATCGACCTTGCCTCCATCATGTCGCCCAAGAAGGTGGTTTTCCGTACCCTTGACCTGGGAGCGGATAAGTTCATCACGTCCTACGGCGAACTCAACGAGACAAACCCGGCCATGGGCTTGCGTGCCATCCGTTTCTGCCTGAAGAATCCTCAGTTGTTCAAGACGCAGTTGCGCGCCATTTTGCGAGCATCGGCCTACGGCAATGTTTCGCTGATGTTCCCGATGATCTCGGGCGTCAAGGAAGTGCGACAGGCCAAGGCGTGGCTCGCTCAGGCCAAGGCCGAACTGCGGCGCGAAGGCGTGGAATATGATCCCGAGATGCCCATCGGTATCATGATCGAGCTGCCCGCCGCCGTGATGATTGCCGAATACCTGGCTCATGAGGTGGACTTTTTCTCCATAGGTACCAACGATCTCATCCAGTACTCCATCGGGGTGGATCGCACCAACCATCATGTGTCGTATCTGTACCAGCCGTTGCACCCCGCGACACTGCGAACCATCAAGCTCGTGGTTGACGCTGCGCATCAGGCGGGCATAGAAGTCTCCCTGTGCGGTGAAGTTGCCTCGGACCCGTTTTGTGTTCCCATTTTGCTGGGCATGGGCATTGATTCCATATCGCTCACCCCGCAGGCGATCCCGGGCATCAAGCGCATTATTCGGCAGACCAACATGCATGATTGCCGAAAGTTATTGCGAAATGTGCTGGAGTGTCGGACGGTCAGCCGCATCAATAATCTGGTGATGGATAACATTTTCAAAAATTTCCCGGATGAAGTGACCTTTTTCACTTCCCTTCTCGAAAACGACGAAGCGCCGTCCTAAAGCGCTCACCAATACAAATGGCCAAGAAAAAGAATAAGAAAGCATCGCCCAATACCATTGGTACGAACAAACAGGCTCGACGCCTGTATGAGATTCTCGAAACCTTTGAAGCCGGCATCTCTCTACTCGGGACCGAAGTCAAATCCCTGCGCGGGGGGCACGTTTCCTTCAAGGATGGGTATGTGTCCTTTCACGATGGCTCTGCCTTTCTCGTAGGCGTGCATATCGCTCCCTATGAGCAGACCGGCCAGTACGACCAGCATGATCCCGAGCGTCGCCGCCGCCTGCTGCTGCACAAGCATGAGATTGATGTACTTCAGTCCAAGGTGGACCAGCGTGGTCTGACCGTTGTGCCCATGAAGATGTATTTTTCGCGGGGCAAGGTGAAGGTCCAGATCGGCCTTGGTCGAGGCAAGAATGTCCACTCCAAGAAGCAGGACCTCAAGGATCGGGATATCCAGCGCGACACCCAGCGCCAGTTGGCGTCGTACAAATAGCAGGGGCGCGTTACTCAGCGCCTCCCCGTTATTGATGGCCTGTTCCCATTGACAGGGGGATGCTGCGCCCCGTAGCTTCGTTACATGTCCAAATATCCGAAACAACTGACTTCGGCCCATAAGCGCTTTTTGGCTGATCTCTTCCCTGGCGAGGATTGTATCCTCACACCGGAAGGGATGGCCCCGTTTTCTGCGGATGCCAGTCTGGAGCGGGCCATGCCGTGGGCTGTGGTTCGTCCGAAAGGTCGCGAACAGATCGAAGAGCTGCTGCGGTGGGCAGATACCGAACGGATGCCCATCTACACCCGTGCTCGCGGGACAGGGCGGGTCGGCAATGCAGTCCCGTCACTGGGCGGGGTGGTTGTTTCCGTACTGAAGATGGATTCGGTGCTTGAAGTGGACCCGGTCGACTCGGTTGCTGTGACGCAACCCGGTGTCATCACCTCGGAATTACAGGCAGAATGTGCGAGGCATAATCTCTACTATCCGCCAGATCCGGCCAGCGTGAAAATTTCCTCCATCGGCGGCAACGTGTCCACTTGTGCCGGTGGACTCAAGGCCGTGAAGTACGGCGTGACCCGCGACTGGGTATTGGGACTGGAGTCCGTGTTGCCGGGCGGTCGCGTCCTGCGCACTGGTGGCCGGTCCCACAAGGACGTGGTCGGGCTGGACCTGACACGGCTGTTTGTCGGCTCCAACGGCAAGCTGGGCATCATCACCGAGGTCATCGTCAAACTCATTCCCATGCCCGAGGCGTCCATTTCACTGCTGGCGGGATTCAGCAATTTGCATTCCTCGCTGGAAGGAGCAAGGGCGGTGTTCCAGAGCGGTGTTCTTCCGGCGGCCTGCGAATTCATGGACAGGATCACGTTGCAGGCAGTGCGCGAGGCGGGTGGAGACATCCCACTGGCGGCGTCGGCTGAGGCGGCTTTGCTGTTCAAGCTCGAAGGCACGGAGGAAGGCGTGGCTGCCGAGGTCCGTCAACTGTCGGCTGCGCTCAAATCGGTCAATCCGGTCTCCATGGAGATGGGGCGAGGTGCCGAGGAGGAGCGCATCTGGAGCGTGCGCCGGGGCATTTCGCCCGCAGCGTTCCGCATCAAGCCGACCAAGATTGCCGAAGACATTTCCGTGCCGCGCAGTCAGGTGGCCACGGCTGTTGAGCGCGCCCATGCTATCGGTGGAAACCATGGCCTGACCGTGCTCTGTTTCGGGCACCTGGGTGACGGCAATATCCACGTTAATATCATGCATGACGGCGACATCCCTTCCGAAGTCGAGGCGGCCCACAAAGCCAAAAATGAAATTTTCCGACTCGCGGTCGATCTCGGCGGCACCATTTCCGGGGAGCATGGCACCGGACTGACCAAGGCGTCTTTCGTGCCGAAACAGTTGACCGCCCTTGAGATGGAACTGATGGCTTCCATCAAGGCGTCATTTGACCCGCATGCAATAATGAACCCCGGCAAGGGGTGGTAGCAATCCGCCACCGTTGCCAGCGCGGTGTTTGCGGGATATGAGTGCCACCATGTCTGGAAATTGCATCCTCTGCGGCAAATGTTTGTCCGTTTGCCCGCTCATCAAAACCACCAATCGTGAAGAGTTGGGGCCACGGGCCAAGGCGGACCTGTGCCGACTGCTCGACGAAGGACATATTCCCCTTTCCGAAAAGGATGCCGGAGAGTTGGCGTCCATGTGTCTCGGCTGTCGTCGCTGTACCAGCGTCTGTTCTCAGGGAGTGGATGTCCCGGGGTTGGTGGCGGCTCTTCGCAGTGAACATCCCGGTTTCAAGGGATGGCTCTGGAAGACATGGCTCACCAATGCCGCTGCATTGTGGTCGGCCAGTTCTTCTGCCGCCAACCACCTGCCTGATTCGCTCAAACCCGAGCGGTTCGGCCCCTTCCTCAAAATGCTTGCCGGACTCAAGGGAGAATCCGGTCTGCGTCCTGCGTTTATTCCAACTTCCTTCCCCAATTCATATAAGGGGAAAAAAGTGCTCCTGTTTGCCGGATGCACGGCCAATTACGTTCAGGGGCGTTGGCTCATGGCTGCGCTCCGATTGCTCGATGGGTTGGGTATGGAAGTAATTCCCGGCGATTTCAAATGCTGTGGGGGGAGCCTCAAAAGTGCAGGATTTGCTGACCAGGCCGCATCAATGCAGGAACACAATATTAATGTGTGGCGAAGCGCAGGGAAGCCTGATGTGGTGACGTTCTGCACCTCCTGCCGTGCCGCACTGCGAGCCTATCCATGTAATGACAAAGCGGAGCAGGAGGAGTGGGTCGCCGCACAGCATCCATTGTCCGAGCTTGTGCGTGAAATAGAGTTTTCTATATCGATTGACGATAGTGTTCGGTTTGGCTACCATCGTCCCTGCCATGTAGGTAAAGCAGACGCCGATGGTGTGCTCATGCGGGCAGCTCTCGGTTCCCGGCTGGTGGTTTCCGGTGAAGAACAGTGTTGCGGATTTGGTGGCGTGATGCACTTGGCAGCCCCGGATATCTGCTCACAGGTCAATACCCAATGCTGGGATTCGTTTGGCGAAGCGGATGTGATCGTGACCGGATGCGCCGCCTGTGCTGCGCGGCTCGCTTCCTCGGCACCCGAGGGCAAGAGGGCCGGACATTGGCTAGAGTTGATAGGTGAGCCATGAATCTAGCGCGGCCATTCAGAGACTATTATTTCAATCGGATATCGCAGGACGGATGAGCAAAGCCGACACGCTACAATCCATACAAAACAACGTCATGCAGGTGCTGGTCGGAACAGTGGAGCTGCTCCGGGCGGCACCGGCCCAGTGGATATTGCTGGTTGTCGTTCTCTTTGGTGTCAGGAAACTCCATTCGCCTTTCCCGTACCAGAATATGACCGGCGTGGCGCTCTATGCGACCAGCTGGACGGTTTCCTTCCTGATCAGTTTCCTCCACCTCGTGGTGTTTCTGGCAGTATTGCTGACTGCTCTTAGGGTATTTGAAAAGAGGCCATCAACCAGTTATCGAACACTGCCTCGTCTGATCAAAAAAGCATTTCCTTACGCACTAACCATCTTTTTTGTCGCAAATTATATTTTGCCGTGGATCGCCTTCGGAATCATTGAAGCCGGTGACTTGCTCAGGCAGCCATGGCTGGAGCCGCATATCTTCCATGGAGCGTTTTTCACATCCGTGGTCCTTGTATATTGGTTTCAGGCCCGACTGGGGATGGTCTTCTGGGGTATCGTTACAGGAGTACCCATCTCTTTTAAGCAGTCATGGCGTTTGACCGGGACAAAGCAGGGGGAGCTGTTCACGCTGGTCCTTGTCTGCTCGGTAACCCGCGAAATATCCGGGGCAGTGACAGCGTTTTTGCCTGTGTGGGCGTGGGAAGTCGTGTTGTTGACAGTTGTGCCTTACCTCACCTTGCATGTCGTGTTTTTCTGGGTGGTGGCCGCCGTCTTCTACAACGAGCTTGCCAAAGGCAGATTGGAAGACGATGGAGTGCAGCCAGACCGAAACGTGTCGTGATGGTGACAACCCACGGTTTGACTTTGCCCCGACAACGGATTGTGGTATCCACAGCCCAACGCGAATATGTGCCGGGAGCCTGATGACCACACCCTTTTCCACGCCTGACATAGCCTACGAAACATTGCGCCGCCTGAAAGCGCAATGGCAGATGGTCTTGCCTGTGGTTTGCGGTCTCGCGCTGCTCTATCTCGCCACCGGATTGTCGCGGGCGCTCTTTCCGGGATTGTACACATTTGATCCCTTCGACAAAATTTGGCTGCTCATGCCCGAAGCGTTGGTCGGTGGCCCGCTCATCGCCCTGTTGCATCACCGATTGCTGACTGTTCGTCAGTCTTTTGCGTGGTCACGGGAGAATCTCTTTGTCAAACTGCTGAAGGCATCGGTGTACTATTACCTGTTATCCATGCTATTTGCCGTTGGCCTGTTTGTGTCGACGCAGGCTGTTCCCGCCCTCATCGGGTTTGTTCTGGGCCCTTCGCTGGGGGCGCTTTACCCGGTGGTCGTCATTGGCGGGGTGGTCGTTTTTCTGCTGGTTTATGTCCGGCTGATTTTGGTGTATCCATTCCTGGCGGGTGCGGAGCGGGAGCCGCTGGTGCATTCCATGCTGCTCACGCGAGGAAAGACGCGGCAAATCGCGTCCTGCCTCTTGCTTCTGAGCGCTCCCGTGCTTATCCCTTGGATTGGCGCCGCCGTATACGGGGGCGACTGGCTGAATCCCAGCCTCGGGCCGGGGATACCTCTATTGCCGATAATCGCGCGCACGTTTGTTTTGACGTTGGGCGCACTGTTACTTTCAAGCGGGGCTTGCGTCATATATGAAGCCCTCCTCGCCGATGCGGAAAAACAAAGCGGTGAGAGTGACTAATAAATGTAGGAGTACGAATGCTCAAGTTCCTTTTCGGTTCGAAGAACGACCGATATCTCAAGAAACTTAACCCCATTATCGCCCAGATCAATGAGCTGGAACCGAAAATGGAAGCCCTTGCAGACGAAGATTTTTCCCGGATCATAGCTGAGTGGAAAGAGCAGGTGCAGTCCGGCAGCAAGACGCTGGACGACCTCTTGCCCGAGTGTTTCGCACTGGTCCGCGAAGCAGGCAAGCGTGTCTTTGATCCGCCCATGCGTCACTTCGATGTACAGCTCATCGGTGGCTATGTTCTGCATCAGGGCAAGATCGCCGAGATGAAGACCGGTGAAGGTAAGACCCTCGTGGCAACCCTGCCCGTGGTGCTCAATGCACTGTCCGGCAAGGGCGTGCACGTCATCACGGTCAACGATTACCTCGCCAGCCGTGACGCCGAGTGGATGAATCAACTCTATTCCTTCCTTGGCCTGTCTCTTGGTGTGATCGTGCACGGTATCAGCGACAAGGAACGCCAGGAAGCGTACCGGGCTGATATCACCTACGGTACCAACAACGAATTCGGCTTCGACTACCTCCGCGACAACATGAAATTCTACAAGGAACAGCTGGTTCAGCGTCCCCTGAATTTCGCCATCGTTGATGAGGTCGACTCCATCCTGATCGATGAAGCCCGTACTCCGCTGATCATTTCCGGGCCGGGAGAGAAATCCTCCGGTCTGTATCGTCGCGTGGACTCCATCATCCCCAGCCTGGTCAAATCGACGCCCATTGATCCCGAAGACAAGGACGCCGTACCTGACGGCGATTTCGTGCTCGACGAGAAGACCAAGTCCGCCACGCTCACCGATGCCGGTGTCGAGAAAGTCGAAAAGATGCTTGAAGTGGACAACCTGTTTGATCCGCAGCACATTTCCCTGCAGCACCACGTGCTTCAGGCCCTCAAGGCCCACCATTGCTTCCAGAAGGATGTCGAGTACATCGTCAAGGACAATCAGGTGGTGCTGGTCGATGAATTCACCGGCCGCCTGATGCCGGGTCGCCGTCTTTCCGACGGTCTGCACCAGGCCATCGAAGCCAAGGAAAACGTGAAGGTCGAAGCGGAAAACCAGACGCTCGCATCCATCACCTTCCAGAACTATTTCCGCATGTACGACAAGTTGGCGGGTATGACCGGTACCGCGGACACCGAATCCGTGGAATTCAACCAGATTTACAATCTTGAAGTCATCGTCATCCCGACACACCGGGAAATGATCCGCAAGGATCACCCCGACGCCATCTACAAGACGCAGGAACAGAAATACATCGCCATCGCCGAAGATATCGCCGATTGCTATCATCGGGGCCAGCCCACACTGGTGGGTACGGTTTCCATTGAGAAATCCGAACTCCTGTCCCATCTGCTCAAGAAGCACAAAGTTCCGCACAACGTGCTCAACGCCAAGCAGCATGAGCGCGAAGCCGAGATCGTGGCCGAAGCCGGTCACAAGAAAAAGGTCACCATCGCCACCAACATGGCCGGTCGTGGTACCGACATCAAACTCGGCGAAGGCGTGCGCGAACTTGGCGGTCTGCATATCATCGGCACCGAGCGTCACGAATCCCGACGCATCGACAACCAGTTGCGCGGTCGTTCCGGTCGTCAGGGCGATCCGGGTTCCTCCCGTTTCTACCTGGCACTCGATGACGACCTGATGCGTCTGTTCGGTTCCGACCGTTTGCAGGGCATCATGAATAAGCTCGGTCTGGAAGACGGCATGGCCATCGAGAACAAAATGGTCTCCAATGCCATCGAAAAATCCCAGACCCGTGTTGAAGCCCACCACTTTGAAATTCGTAAGCAGTTGCTGGAATATGACGATGTCATGAACCAGCAGCGTGAAGTCATCTACACCCTGCGTCGCGAGTTGATGGAAGCGGGTGATGTGGAAGATGTCGCCCGTAGTTATGCCTCGGACCTGCTCGAGGAAACACTGGCTCCGGCGCTGACCATGAAGGATGCCGACGACGAGACCGTCGAGTCTGTCCGCGCCCGACTGGAAGAAGTATTCAACTTCGAGCGTTTCGATGCATGGCATGAAGAAAAGCTCCCGACCATGGAAATGGCCGAAGGGTGGGTGGACGATATTTTCGCCTACCTGCGGACTTCCACCGGTGACCATTATCAGGAGATTCTCCGGTACTTCCTGCTCGATTCCCTGGATCGCAACTGGAAGGAACACCTGCTGAACATGGATCATCTGCGCGATGGTATCGGCCTGCGCGGCTACGGCCAGAAGGATCCTAAGCAGGAGTACAAGCGTGAAGGATTCGAGCTGTTCTCCGAGCTGGTGTACACCATCAAGGAAAACGCCATGCGCGCCTTCTCCCATCTGCGCATCGAGGCCGAGGTCAAGGATGAGGAATTCCAGCACGAACAATCCGACGAACTGGAATACACTGATCATGAGTCCGAAAAGGATAAGAAGCCGCAGACCGTCAAGCGTGCTGCTCCCAAGGTCTCCCGAAATGCTCCGTGCCCCTGCGGGTCGGGCAAGAAGTACAAGAAATGCTGTGGCGCATAGCCCGCATCTGACGTAAAATCATTCACGGCCTGTCGCTTTCAAGCGGCAGGCCGTTTTTGTTTCTGGGGAGAGTTGCCAGATTCGGTTGTTGGCATTAAAGATGTGTTATGCGTCACCTTCTGATCGTTACCGCTTTCTTCCTTCTCTTGGTCGCCCCGGTTCGGGCGGCTGAGCCGGAGTTTCAATCCACGCCGGGGTTCATGCTGACCCCTTCGGTCAGCACGTCGAAAAAACTGCAAATCACGACAACGTTGAATCATGTCGGCGATGCGGAGTTCAGCCATGGCCTTGGGCGGGTGGAGGTCACTCGTGCTGAGTTGGCAGTGGATTATGGGATTATCAATGCGGCTTACGGTGTGTCCCGTTTCGAATGGGAGCGAACCGGTGTCATCCCGTTCTCTTCCGGGGAGCGTCCGCCGTGGTCATCCCTGCACGACCTGACACTCAAGGCCCAGTTGCTGAACGAAACCCTGGATGACAAGTGGCGATACTGGGTGAATGGAAAGGTCTCTTCATCCTTTGAGAACATGTTCCCCGGAGCTGTGGGTGTCGGCTTTGACGGCGGTATCGCCTATGATTTCTGGGACGGGTGGATGGTCGGTGCAACCCTTCGGACCACAGCACTGAGTGCGCTCAATGAAGATTTGTTCGGCGATGTGGAAATGGGGATGGCCCTGGCTGTCTCCCAGAAAACGCTGCGCCGAACCCTCAAGAATATGGGCCTGCTTCCTTTTGAGAGTACGGGGTCGAGCAATATCGGCTTCAGCATCGCTCTCATCGGTGCCGATAAAACCTATCGGCTGGACGCTGACAGCCCGGTATTTCGTAAAGGATATCTTGGGCTGCGCCAGTCTCGGATCGGTGCGTACTTTGAGTACACCCCCAACCCCAACGTTTCTATCTTTGCCGGCCCTGAATACTACTACGTTCGAGAGTACCGATTATACAATTCTGCTGGTGCGTTACGATCCACGCAGGAATTGGAGAATGCGCTGGGCGGTACCTTCCGTTTTCAGTGTCGATTCTGATGTAAACCCCCAATCCTTCTTCATCTGAGGGATTGCACTGGTTGGCTGCAAAAGGAAAGGAAGCGAGGCCGGGAGGAGTGGCGTCCGCTTCCTTTCAGATATCCACGGGACAATCCCGGGATGTAAAATACTATGCCTTGTCTTTGACTTCTTTGATGAGTTTTTGCGTTTCGCTCATGGGTTGGGCGTGTCCGGCCATGACCTTGGACGCCATTTCCCACACATCACCCATTTCGTCCTTTGTCAGATCATATCCTTTGGCGGTGATGAATGATTCCATGTCTTCCCGGGATGCCAACTGCATGGCCTCGGCAAGCATGGCAGGGTTGGACATGACGTCATCCACCAGGCGGGATACTTCTTCTTTGCTCATCCTGTCTCCGGCTACTTGATCTTGACGACCGTGATACTGTTCTTGGGAGAGCCTTCCACAACCCGATCACTGTAAACCATGTAAATCAGGGTCTCCCGTTCTTTGTCATAGAAACGAACCACCTGCATGGATTTGAAAATAAGAGATGTGCCTTTTCGGAAAACTCGTTTGCCATCCCTCTTGCCGCTTTTGACATCATCAGGTATTTCAATAGGTCCGGTTTGTACACATTCGATGGAAGCGTCGGATGGGTCTTCGGCTACACCTATCATGCCTTTGACGCCGCCTTTTCGTGCGCGGCTGAGGTAGCAGGTTATTCCGGGGACTTCCGGATCGTCGAACGCTTCCACGACGATGTCATCATCTCGGCTGAACATGTGAAACACCGTGTCCACCGTGCCGATGACTTCGGAGGCGACCGGTGAAGGCATGACTCCGCAAAGGAGCAATGCCATGACCACGACACGCATCAAACGGGCGAAGGAATTTCGGCGTTTGTTATGGAAATAATCTAGTGATATCATTCTGAAGTATTTAGCAAGGTGCAGGAAAAATGGCAATAGTTCGCCATTTGATAATGAAGCTGCACATCCAAGGGTTTTATATATGGGTTTGGAAACAGGAAAATGTGATGTGTTGGGAGTCGATTACGGGGTAGGTACGCATGCCGGTATCCTCTCTGCCATCGCTCGCAGCGCAGAAGAACTGGCGTCCGGCCTTGGCTGGCCTGGCGGCGTCAATTCATTGTTGGAGTCGTTGGGTCGGGCAACAGGCGTGAGCCGGGTTTGGATTTTCCAGACAGTCAAGCTGACTTCGTCACATATTACACAGAATTATACGTTTGAGTGGGCTTCCGATCCAAAATACAAACAGATCGGTATGTCCATGTTCAACATGTTCACCACCTCCATCGACCAGCCGGAATACCGCGATATGGTCCAGAGCAGGAAGCAGGGCGGATGGCAGAAGGTGGTCACCGAACAACTCAGCGATGGATGGCTGCGCGACTATCTGGTCGGGCAGAACATTAAATCCATGCTGACGCTCCCGGTCATGGTCGAAGGGGCCTGGTGGGGAACGCTGGGTTTTGACGACTGCGAGCGGGACTATGATTGGTCGGACGAGGAAATTTCACTGCTCAGGACGGCCGGGTATCTCATTTCCAATGCCGTGCTGACGGATCGTTTGTCGGCCAAGCGCAAGCAGTTCAGCATTCTCAAGGAAATAACCGACAGCCATGCATGGTCCTATGACTTCAACTCCGGGCAGGTGTGGTGTTCGCAGGAGCTGATTCACTCCGTTCCCATGCCCATGGATGGCATCCTGCTCTCCCTGCATGAAGCCTTGCGCATGATTCATCCCAATGACCGCCGTCCGTTCATAAAAGCGGTTCGGGATTATGTGGAGGGCAGAGAAGAAGGACTTCGGCAGGATGTGCGGGTTTATTCCGACTGCGGCGAGGCTCGCTGGATGGAGTTCATCGGAAATCTTCGCAAGGACAGCAAGGGGCAGCCCGAACAGTTGGCCGGTATTGCTGTGGATATCACGGCGCGCAAAGAGGATGAAGCACGACTCCTGGCCGAAGCGTCAACCGATCCGCTGACCGGTGTCACCAATCGTCGGGAATTCGAGCGGTTGTTTCAGCATCACTTCGAAGAGGCAAGACAGAACAATTCTTCCTTCGCTTTGCTCCTTGTGGATATTGATTACTTCAAGGGGCTGAACGATAAATTCGGGCATACGGTCGGGGACAATGTCCTGTGGTATTTTACCGAAATCTGCGGGTCCATCTTGCGGAGTCAGGATGTCATAGCGCGGCTGGGTGGGGATGAATTCGCCATTCTGCTGCCTGATGTCATGCTCAAAACGGCTCGAAATATCGGCGAACGAATCCGCCGGTATGTGGTTTCCAAACCGTATTCCACCGAGGGGAGGCGCGTTTTCATGACCGTCAGTGTGGGAGTGGCGTTGTGCTGCAGCAATTACGCCTCCACGGAAGAGGTGATGCAGAGCGCGGACAAGGCGCTGTATTCCGCCAAGAAGTCCGGCAGAAACTGTCTGGTCTCCACGGCTGATCCCCAGTATATTGAAGGTGGATTTTAAGTAGAATTGGCAACACGCGTGTTGGCCGGCATGCACGCATGGACTGCGGGGGTCGCATTGCTAAATGACTCGACTACCGCGACCCATCGTGATAGTGAATCCGCAAAAAAGAGGGGGGCTGCCCGGTTTCTCTCTTTTTATCCGCCCGGCTACCCTGACTATGTTGGTCAAGGCCATTTCCCACCGGGCGGTTTTTTCCGTTTCTTACAAGCGAGGTAGCCTATGGACAAATATCAAAAGCAAGCCCTCCAGGTCGCCAAGGAAGTGGTGATCAAGTTCATTGAGGTCGGTCGTATTTCCCCGAGCAATTTCGGGCAGAATTTCGATGTGATCTACAAGGACATCATGCGAACCATGACCGGCGAGACCGCCGGGGACGGGTCGCGTGAGGAAGAGCTGGCCCAGAAAGAAACCGACAAGGACGCTTAGATGGTCAAGCGTGAGTGCAATTCCGCCACCGGAGCTTCGACGCATGCGGAACACGGTGAACGTGTGGCCGCCATGTTCGGACGGATTGCTGGATGGTACGATTTCCTGAATCACGCCCTGTCCGGGTGTCAGGATATCTACTGGCGATACAGGCTGGCAAAGGCCGCCCGACCCAAACCCGGTGAGACCGTATTGGACCTGGCTGCAGGTACCATGGATGTCTCTGTGGAGTTGTTGCGTCAGTATCCGGAGTGCCGCGTGGCTGCACTGGATTTCGCCCTGCCGATGCTGGAAACGGGCCGCGATCGCAAGCTGAAGAATGGCCGGGAAGAGAAAATCTATCCGGTACAGGCCGATGGGCGCAATCTGCCGTTGCCTGACGAATGTATGGGCGCGGCCACCATCGCTTTCGGTATTCGCAACATCCTCCCCCGCGAAGATGCGTACAAGGAATTTTACCGCGTGCTCAAACCGGGTGCGCGTTTGTGCATTCTGGAGTTCGGCACGGGTTCCAAGCGTGTCTGGAAGGGGCTGTACAATTTTTATCTCGATACGCTGTTGCCGTTCATTGGCGACCGAATCTCGGGAGATCCGGGAGCGTATCGATACCTTGCCGAAACGATCAAGACGTTCCCTGATGAACGCGCACTGGCGCAGGAGATGGTGGATGCCGGTTTTGAGCGCGTATACCACGTGCCCATGATGTCGGGCATCGTCTATCTGCATGTCGGCGAAAAGCCGCATGCGTTCGATCAGGACTGAGGTAATAACCGCCAGGCCGCGTACCTTGCTTGGACTGCATCGGGCGGCAAGTCGCTGCCTCAGGACATTAGCGAGCGTCCGAACGAGATGATCAGCAGGCCGAGAATGATGGCCGCCAGTCCGGTGAAACGGAGAAACTTGGGCGGTTGTTCGGCAAGTTTAACAAGGATGAGCGGCATACGTTCGGCAAACAGAAAATAGGGAATGCCTTCAAAAACGAGTGCCAGACCAAGGGCAGCGAAGAGCAGAGACCAATCAATATTCATAACGGATTAGATAGCTGGGAACCGGGCGACTGTCCACCCGGAAACCTACGGAGAGTGTAAAATGAGCATGGTCACCATCGAGCAGTTACGAAACAAGGAAGACATCATCGCCGTCGTTGGACTGGGGTATGTCGGCTTGCCTCTGGCAGTCGCTCTTGGGCGGCATTTCAAGGTGCTCGGCGTTGATGTTTCGCAAAAGCGTGTTGATGAACTGAACGACCGGTTTGATCGGACCGGCGAAGTCGACTTCACAACCGTGGGCGACGATGTCGATTTACAGTTTTCCGCTGATCTGGCCGATCTTGCCAAGGCGAGAATGGTCATCGTGGCCGTCCCGACCCCCATCGACGAATACCGCTATCCCGATCTGCGCCCGGTCACCGGCGCCAGCACATCCGTTGGTACCCACCTGCAACCGGGCAGTGTCGTCGTGTACGAGTCGACGGTTTTCCCCGGCCTGACAGAAGAAATTTGCGTTCCCATCCTTGAAGAACGGTCCGGCCTGAAATGCGGACAGGATTTCTGGGTCGGGTATTCTCCCGAGCGTATCAATCCCGGCGACAAGGTCCACCGTCTGGAGACCATCGTCAAAGTGGTGGCAGGCCAGGATGAGGCGTCCGGCGTGTTGCTTCAGGAAATGTACGACACCATCATCGAAGCCGGGACCCATCTCGCTGCGGACATCCGTACCGCCGAGGCTGCCAAAGTCATCGAGAACACCCAGCGTGATCTGAACATCGCGCTCATGAATGAACTGGCCATGATTTTCGACCGGATGGGCATCGATACGCTGGACGTACTTGAAGCAGCCGGTACCAAGTGGAATTTCCTGCCGTTTCGACCGGGGCTGGTCGGCGGTCACTGCATCGGCGTTGATCCCTACTATCTCACCTTCAAGGCCGAGGCCGAAGGATTCCATCCCCATGTCATTCTCGCCGGTCGCGAGATCAACGACGGCATGGGCAAATTCATTGCTGAGTCCACGGTCAAGCGGATGATCCGCAACGATCACAAGATTCGCGGCGCCCGTGTCGGCGTGCTGGGCGTGACGTTCAAAGAGAACGTGCCTGATATCCGTAATACCCGCGTTGTGGATATTCTGGTCGAGCTGGAAGACTACGGCGTGGAAACGGTAGTTCACGATGCCATGGCTGATCCGGCGGAAGCCCGCGAAGAACTGGGACTGGAACTGTGCTCCATGGAAGACATGAAAGGACTGGATGCACTGATTCTGGCTGTTCCCCATGAAGAGTACAAGCAGCTCACCCCGGATGATCTCAAGGCAATGTTCGACAAGCCGGAAGGCGCGTTGATCATCGACGTCAAAGGCTTTTTCGATCGAGCCAGTCTGCAGGAAGCAGCCATCGATCTTTGGAGACTGTAAGGCCGATGATAGCCGTCGTCACAGCCACTGCCAAGGAAATGAAAAGCGCCCTCGGCCATGCCGGGGCTCCCTCCCTCGGGCAGGGGGATATCGTTTCATTCAAACTTGGGGAACGGGTTGTGCTGCTTGCCGTGTGTGGCGTCGGGCTGCTCAATGCTGCGCTGCTCATGGGCCGGTTGATGGAGCGCGGGGATGTGACCGGTGTCGTCAACTTCGGTATTGCTGGTGCCTATGATGTGGAAGAATTTCCCTTGGGGACCACCACCTACCTCTGGCAGGAGGCATGGCCCGAATACGGTCTGCTCCAGGAGGATGGCCGGGTGGATTCCAAGGCCATCGGTTTCCCCCAAGGTGAAATCGATGGAAAACCCGTCTGGGACCGGGTCAAGCTGTTCCCTGTGCACGATGCCGAGACCATGGGCCTTACCCTGCATGATCGCTGGGCGCGGGCTGCCGGGGTGTCGGTCAACTCTGTGACCGGAACGCCAGAGCGGGCCGGTTGGCTGAAGATGGCCTGCAACGGCGATGTGGAAAATATGGAAGGATATGCCCTGGCTTTTGCTGCCAAGCAGGTCGGGCTGCCGTTTCTCGAATTGCGAACCGTATCCAATCTGGTTGGGTCTCGGTACGCGGAAGACTGGGATTTGCCTGGGGCGTTCGCTGCGTTGGGACAATGCGCGAAGTTCCTTTTTTCCGGCCGGTAGAAAGCTTTACTACCGGGCCGCAACCTGACATACTTTACGGATATGAACGAACTACTTCGCTATTTCAGTAGGGAACTTCCCGCGATTAACGACTTTCTTGAGACTGAGGCAGATCAGCTCAATGGTCTCGTCAAGGAAGTTGCCAAGCATATAATCGGTTCGGGGGGGAAACGAATCCGCCCCATGCTCACCTTGTTGTTCGCTCGTGCCCACGGGTATGAGAAGGATGACTACCACGCCATCGCCTGCTCTCTGGAGCTGCTCCATTCTGCCACACTGCTTCACGATGACTATCTCGACGACGCAGAACTGCGCCGGGGCAAGGAAGCATCGCACCTCAAGTTCGGACGGACTGAGACCATCCTTGCCGGTGATGCGCTGCTGGCCCTGGCCAACGAAATGGGTGCTCGCTACGGCAATGCCCGTCTTTCGTGGCTCCTGGCCAAAGGCATCATGGAGACAGCGGTCGGTGAGATCGAGGAAATCCAGTTTTCCAAGAATCCCGAGTTGGATCGGGAGCGGTACATGGAGATCATTATCGGCAAGACAGCACGACTCATCGAGTGCGCCTGCCGTTGTGGTGCTGCCCTGGCCGGAGCAACGCCGGAAGAGGAAGACCTCGCCGGTGAGTATGGCCTGAACCTCGGTATTGCCTTCCAGCTCGTTGACGATGCGCTTGATTACGCGTCCCCGACTTCGGAGACCGGCAAGCCAGAAGGTGGCGATCTCAAGGAAGGCAAGGTGACGTTGCCGCTTATTTTGCTCATGGAAGACAGTAACGAGGCCGAGAGCCGTGAGTTGCTGGATGCGCTGAAGACCACCGATCTCGAAGAAGAACGCTTTGAGGCCATTCTCGGGCGGGTCAAGGAAGGGCGCTACTCCGAAAAGACGCGAGAAGAGGCCGCCATGTATGTGGAAAAGGCCAAACGATGTCTGGACGGTTTCACCCCTGGCGAGGAGGTGGAAGTGCTCAAACAGGCTGCGGACTTTGTGCTGACCAGAACCAAGTAATTTCAGGCCGGTCCCATCAGAGGAGACCGGCCTTCTGCATTTATATCGAGAGGAGAGAAGAACATGCTGTGCCGTGTTGTTGTCGGTTTGAAAGAAGGCGTACGTGATGTTGTTGGCGAAAAGTTCGGCCGCAAGATCAAGAGTGAACTGGGCATGGATGTGCGCGAGGTGCGCATCGTCAATGTCTATACGCTGGAAGGGCTTGAGCAGGAGCAGGTCGACCTTGCCCTGGAACGAGCTGCGTTGCATGACCCGGTCCTGCATGAAGTATCCCTGGCACCGCTGGCCAGAGACTTCGACTGGATCATCGAGGTCGGATTCCGTCCCGGCGTGACGGATAACGAAGGCCGTACCGCCCGCGAGACCCTGGGTGTTGTCCTTGGTCTGAGCAAGGAAGCGCTTGAAACCGTCAAGGTCTACACTTCCAAGCAGTACCTGATCACCGCCGATATGGACGAAGCCGCCATTCAACACGTAGCCAAGGACCTGCTCGCCAACGAGTTGATCCAGCGCTACGAGTACAAGTCTTCCGACACATGGACCAAGTCTCCCGGCTTTGAAGCCAAGGCCGCGCGCGTCACGGGCAAGGCGTCTGATGAAGTCGCGATCATCCCGCTTTCCACCATGTCCGATGAAGAAATGATGGCCTTTTCCCGCGCCAATACGCTGGCTCTCTCCCTGCGCGAGCTGCACGATATCCGCGATTACTACCTCGATCCCAAGGTCAAGAGCGAGCGCGAATCCCTCGGCTTGCCCGCTGATCCGACCGACGCGGAAATCGAAGTGCTGGCCCAGACATGGTCCGAGCACTGCAAACACAAGATTTTCTCTGCAAAAATCAACTACGAGAACCGCGAAACCGGCACCAGAAGCGAGATTTCCTCCCTCTACAAGACGTTTATTCAGGGTTCCACCAAGCAGATTCGCGAGCGCAATGCCGTTGAACGCGACGGTGGCGACTACTGCCTCTCCGTGTTCAAGGATAATGCGGGCGTCATCGCCTTTTCCGAGACAATCAATGTCTGTGTGAAAATGGAGACCCACAACTCGCCTTCGGCTCTGGACCCCTACGGCGGAGCACTCACCGGTATTGTCGGCGTCAACCGTGACCCCATGGGTACCGGTATCGGTGCCAACCTGTTGTGTAACACCGATGTGTTCTGCTTTGCTTCCCCGTTCCACGAAGGGGAACTGCCCCCTCGCCTGCTGCATCCGCGCCGCGTCTTTGAAGGCGTGCGCGAAGGCGTCGAGCATGGCGGCAACAAGTCCGGTATTCCCACGGTCAACGGTTCCATCGTCTTTGACGAGCGTTACCTCGGCAAGCCGCTGGTCTACTGCGGCACCATCGGCACCATGCCGGTGGAAGTGGCAGGTCGCCCGTCCCATGAAAAATGCGCCTTGCCCGGTGACTGCATTGTCATGTCCGGTGGTCGTATCGGCGCGGACGGTATCCACGGCGCGACGTTCTCTTCCGAAGAGTTGCACGAAGAGTCTCCGGCTACCGCAGTACAGATCGGTGACCCCATCACCCAGCGCAAGATGTACGATTTCCTGATGCGTGCCCGTGACCTCGGCCTGTACAACGCCATCACCGATAACGGTGCCGGTGGATTGTCCTCCTCCGTAGGCGAAATGGCTGAAGATTCCGGTGGGTTCGAGATGGACCTCGCCAAAGCGCCACTCAAGTATGATGGACTGCGCCCGTGGGAGATTCTCATCTCCGAAGCACAGGAACGCATGACCATGGCCGTGCCGCCGGAAAAGCTGGATCGCTTCATGGCGCTTTCGGCTGAGATGGATGTGGAATCCACCGTACTCGGTCATTTCACCGACTCCTGTAAATATTTTGTGAAGTATGGCGACAAGATCGTCACCTGTCTCGACATGGAATTCCTGCATGAGGGCGTACCGCAGATGGAACTCGACGCCATCTGGGAACGTCCCGAGATTGCTGATGAGCCGATCCCTGCCGTGGAAGATCAGGCCGGACTGCTCAAGGACATGCTGGGCCGACTGAACATCTGCTCCAAAGAGTATGTGGTTCGCCAGTACGATCATGAAGTGCAGGGCGGCAGCGTCGTCAAGCCCATGGTCGGCGTCAAGGCCGATGGCCCGTCTGATGCCGGTGTTGTCCGTCCGCAGCTCGAATCGGAGCAGGGACTGGTTATCTCACACGGTATCTGCCCTGAATATTCCGATATCGACACCTACTGGATGATGGCCAACGCCATTGATGAAGGTATCCGTAACGCCGTTGCCGTTGGCGGTAATGTCAACTACATGGCCGGTTGCGACAACTTCTGCTGGTGCGATCCGGTCCAGTCTGAATCCACCCCTGACGGCCATTACAAGCTTGCTCAGTTGGTGCGTGCCAACCAGGCCCTTGCTCACTACTGCCTCGGGTTCGGTGTGCCGTGCGTATCCGGTAAGGATTCCATGAAGAATGATTACAAGGGCGGTGGGCACAAGATTTCCATTCCGCCGACCGTATTGTTCTCGGTTATTTCCGTTATTCCCGATGTGAACAAATGCCTGACCTCCGACTTCAAGCAGGCGGGTGATGGCATCTACATCCTCGGATTGACCCGTCCCGAGTTCGGCGGCAGTGAAATCGCCGGACAGCTCGGTTTCTCCAGCAGCGCCGTGCCTCAGGTTGATCTGCTGTCTGCCAAGAAACGGTATGAAACCATGTTCGACGTAACGCAGGCCGGGCTGGTCAATGCCGCCCATGACTGCTCGGACGGTGGGTTTGCCGTGGCTCTGGCCGAAATGTGCATCGGCGGCCGTATGGGTGCCGAAGTCAATCTGTCCAATCTGCCGGTTAACGGCGAGATGGATGACACGGGGCTTCTCTACGCAGAATCCGCCAGCCGCCTTGTGGTGACAGTGCCTGCGGCCAAGCAGGCCGAGTTTGAAGCGGCCTTTGCAGGTCAGGCTTTTGCTCGAGTAGGAGAAGTTACTGATTCCTCTAAACTTATCGTCAAATCGGACGATAGAATAGTAATTGAGGAGCATGTGGAAGCCCTTGCTGGAGCGTTCAAGGCAACGCTTGACTGGTAAATCAGTGGTTTCAGGTCGTTAACAAAGCCTGACCCCCCTTTACCTTGTTGGAAAAACCATCTATAGCGACAATAACAGTTGCAGTAGGTGGTCATGCAAGGGATGGCTGCCTCATCACTATAGGCACGTTATGGGGGTTGGTACATGTTGGTTCTATCGAATTGGTCAAAAGGCTGTCTCGTGCTATTCGTGGCGGCCTTTTTTGCCGCCGTTGGAATGGCATCCATGAGTAAAGCGGAGTCAGGGCAATACCTTGGCTCCGATTCCTGTATGGACTGTCATGATCAGGAGTATGAGAATTTCAAGAAACATTCTAAAAAGGCTCACTCTGGAGAATCCGTCAAGCTGATGCAGGGCGACCTGACAAAGCAGGAATTGGAAGAGTGTTACGAATGTCACATGACCGGATTCGGTAAGCCGGGAGGGTTTGTCAGCTTTGAAGAAACTCCGCAGATGGCCGAAGCTGGTTGCGAGACATGCCATGGCCCGGGGTATGACCATGTCGAATCCGGTGGTGATCCTGACCTGATCAAGGGCAAGCTGGAAATTTCTGACTGCGAGGGGTGTCACAACCCTGACCGTGTTGCTGCATTTGATTTCAAACCGCTCCTGTTCGGCGGCGCACACTAAGGGGACGATATGAAATTCATCAAGCAGTCTCTGGGTGTCAAAGTCATATTGCTATCGTCACTGCTGACCATCACCGCTTTTTCCGGGTTGTTTGTATACAACTCCTATTCAACGTACGAGCATACGCTGGCCGAGGTGAAAAATGCCTCTATCCGCGAGGCTGATTTGTTGTACATGGCCATCGAAGATCCCATGGCTATAGGTAACAATGCCGGTACGGAATTGAAATTCCGTCAACTTTCAGAGCGCTATGACAATACCATGGCGTACCTGACTGACTGGAAAGGCGAGATCACCTACTCAACAGAAAAGGATACGGTCCGAGATTCCATTTACGAAGTTCGTGGTGAGGGAAATCTGCCGCAGTTGATCAAACGAGGGTTGGCTGAAAGCATTGTTGAAGGCGAGTTGATGGAGATCAACGGCAAGCTGCAGTTTGCCGAGGTGAAATCCATCGAGAACGCACCGTCCTGTTATCACTGTCATGGTCGCTCTCACGATATTCTTGGTACGCTCGTGCTGACGGTAGACGTCAGCCCGCAGTTCGATTCGCTCAAACAGAACCAGTTCCGCTCTGCCGCCATATCCGTGTTGGGCGTAGTGGTGCTGCTCGCGGCACTGATCATATTCATGCGCAAGTCTGTAGTGAATCGCATCACGACCATCGCTGCGACCACCGAAGATGTGTCCAAGGGCAACCTGGACGCCAAGTTCACCGTGAAAGGTGAAGATGAGCTTGGTTCGCTTTCGCACTACCTTGGCGAAATGGTTGATCAGATCAAAGACCAGTTGCAGTACAACAAGTCTGTCCTTGAAGGCATTGTCGTTCCGCTGTTTGTCACGGATAGTGAGGAGCGGTTGCAGTTTGTCAATGCGCCGCTGCAAAAGATACTCGGTGTGAGCGAAGATGAGGTCAAGGGACGTCTTGTTTCATCCGTATTCGAATGTCAGGAAGGGGACGACACCTGTGATGCCGCCCATGTTATCGCGAGTGGCATCTCCATCTCCGGCAACTTCCAGTACAGGCGTGATGACGGAACCGTCTTCCCGCTGCACTTCGAGGCCTCACCGCTGGTCGATGCCGACGGTGATACGGTCGGAGCCATCTGTGTCCTCATCGACCTTACTCGCGAAGAAGAAGACAAGAAAAATATCGAGGCGCAGAGACAGAACCTGCTGGTGGTGGCTAACGAAGTCACCGAAGTCTCCAACAAGCTCAACGAAGCATCCAAGATTCTGTCTGACAAGATGAATCAGTTGGCTAACGGCGTTGATACCACGGCGGACCAGACCTCTCAGGTCGCCACTGCCATGGAGGAGATGAACGCCACGGTTCTGGAGGTCGCCAAGAATGCATCGGAAACCTCTGATGCCTCGAACAAGGCGAATCAGGTTGCCGCAGACGGTGGTGTCATTGTTGGGAAGACCGTTGATGAAATCAACTCGGTCGCCGATATCACCGAGAAGTTGGCAGAGGCTCTTGGAGCTCTCTCAAGCCGCGCCGAGAATATCGGTCAGGTCATGGCTGTCATTAATGATATTGCCGATCAGACCAACCTCCTGGCGCTCAATGCCGCTATTGAAGCGGCCAGAGCCGGAGAGGCCGGACGCGGTTTCGCCGTTGTTGCCGACGAAGTTCGCAAGCTGGCAGAGAAGACCATGGACGCCACCAAGGAAGTGGAAGAAGCCATATCTCTCATCCAGCAGTCGACCACTGAAGTCGTGCAGGAGATGGACACCGCCAAGGAGCGTGTCATCAACACGTCGGGCATGGCCCAACAGGCAGGAAACGTCCTGGGCGAAATCGTCGGACATTCGGATGCCATCGCCGATATGGTCAGAGGCATCGCCACTGCTGCGGAACAGCAGTCCGCGACTTCGGATGAAATCAATACTTCCGTCACTCAGATCAACGATCTGTCCCAGGAAGTGCTGGCAGGCATCAGGGAATCCAATAGGGATATCCAGGAAGTCTCGGAAATGGCTTCGCACTTGAGCGAGTTGGTGTCGAAGTTCCGAAATTAAATTAATCCAGAATAATACAGAAAAGGCCGGGATTGATTCCGGCCTTTTTTTTATGCTCAATACATGTGGAAAACTGTAAGTTATTCACAGATACTGTGTAAAAAGTTGAAGGTCATAGCAGATAATCGAAATAATTGCACCAAACGTAAAACTGAGCTAGGGAAGACTTGGCTCATGGGGATGGGCTATGCTTGACATAAATTGATCAATGTAATAATAGTTACTCGCAACAATTAGCAGGGGGAACACTATGACGTCGGAAATGGGATTCAGGCTTTCCAAACAACGGAAAGTTATTCTGGAAGAATTGCGTAAAGTAACGTCGCATCCTACGGCGGATGAAGTATACGACATGGTCAGAAAGATTATCCCAAGAATCAGTCTTGGAACCGTGTATCGTAATCTTGAATTTTTGAGCAACAAAGGGCTTGTCCTCAAGCTTGGTGCTCCTGGTGCGCAGAAACGGTTTGATGGTACTCCTGAGCCTCATCCGCACATTCGATGTGCTGTCTGCACAGGTGTAGTTGACGTGGAGTGTGAAGTGGAAGTTCCACAGATTCCTGAAAGCTGCACCAGCGGATATAAGATTCTCAATACAAACGTCGAGTTTGTTGGCGTTTGCCCTCAGTGCCAGGAAGCGCAGCAGTAAATCATAGCGCCTTTAGTTATTCAGGCCGGTTGACAAATGAGTCAACCGGCCTTTTTTTATACAGTAACTTGACATTACTAATCAAAATATATAGTAATCATTCTCACATCGGGTTTCATTCATATGAATCGCTGATGGAAGATTACTATGTTACCAGTTGTGTTGGCGGTGCTTGGGCCACAGTTGTGTTAGGCCCTGTACATTTTATTTGAATATGGTAGAACCTAGGTTCAATTCGATTTACAAATCTACTCGACCGAAAGTGTCAGGAGGAACTATGTCTCTTAAAGGAACGAAAACGGAAAAGAATATCTTGACTGCGTTTATTGGTGAATCTCAGGCACGCAATAAGTACACCTATTTCGCCAGTGTCGCGAAAAAAGAAGGATACGTTCAGATATCCAAGATTTTTGAAGAAACAGCCAACCACGAGAAAGAACACGCTAAGCGCCTGTTCAAGTTCCTTGAAGGTGGCGACGCAGAAATCACTGCCACTTTCCCGGCTGGCAAGATCGGCAACACCGTTGAGAACCTCAAGGCCGCTGCACACGGCGAAAATGAGGAATACTCTGAAATGTACCCCGAGTTCGCAGCCATTGCCCGTGAAGAAGGATTCCCGGAGATTGCTGCTGTCATGGAAAACATCGCCGTTGCTGAAAAATACCATGAAGAACGCTATCTTTCTCTTCTCGACAATATCGAGAAAGAGCGTGTGTTCGTAAAGGACAAGGAAATCGTCTGGCGCTGTCAGAACTGTGGTTACAACCACAAGGGAACCACTGCTCCGGTTGCCTGCCCGGCCTGTGACCATCCTCAGTCCCACTTCGAAATCAAAGATACCAACTGGTAAACAACCTCTATCCAAGGAGTTATAAATGGCTATTAAATTGGGTGAAGTTTACAAATGTGAAGCATGTGGCAACATGGTTATCGCTATCCACGAAGGTGGCGGAGACCTCGTTTGCTGTGGTGAAGAAATGATCCTGATGACCGAAAACACCGTAGACGCAGCCAAAGAAAAGCACGTCCCGGTCGTTGAGAAAGATGGCGATAAGGTCACCGTCAAGGTCGGCAGCGTTCCTCATCCCATGGAAGAAAAGCACTACATTGAGTGGATAGAGTGCCAGATCGGCGACACCGTTTTCACCAAGATGCTCAAGCCCGGTGATGCACCGGAAGCTGAGTTCTGCGCTTGCGGTCTTTCCGGCGATATCGTCGTTCGCGAATACTGCAACCTGCACGGACTTTGGAAGGCTGAAGCGTAAGCTGACGTTTTTTACCTGTGTTATGAAAATGAGGGTGGGCTTTGCCTGCCCTCATTCTGCTCTGTAGGATCGAAATCGCCAAACGGCGTAAGAATTTTCCCCGGGGGGGATATTTTTCAATCAGGAGTATGATCATGGC
This sequence comes from Pseudodesulfovibrio profundus, assembly GCF_900217235.1. Lineage (NCBI taxonomy): Bacteria > Pseudomonadati > Thermodesulfobacteriota > Desulfovibrionia > Desulfovibrionales > Desulfovibrionaceae > Pseudodesulfovibrio > Pseudodesulfovibrio profundus. The sequence goes on from NZ_LT907975.1 coordinate 2,656,120, forward strand.
TCGCCCCGAAGATATGTGGCAATGTCAGACAGTGAATTGTGGCTATATTTACAACCCGGACAAGGGTGATCGGAGGGGAAAGATCAAGAAAGGCACGTTGTTCCAGGATATCCCTGATGAATGGCGTTGTCCCATCTGCGGTGGGACGAAAAAATGCTTCCGCCCCCTGGTCGGCCCCGGATCTACCAAAGCCGACTGCGAGCTGCCGGTCGAAACCGATCCTCAGAAGTTGACAGCAGCAGCCACTGCTGCAAAAGTAACTACTCAAAAGGAGAATGACCCCATGCAGAAATACGTTTGTGAGATTTGCGGCTATGTTTATGACCCTGAACAGGGTGATCCTGATAGTGATATCGCACCGGGCACCAGCTTCGACGATCTGCCCGATGATTGGACCTGTCCCATCTGCGGGGCAACCAAAGAGAGCTTTGTTCCTGAAGACTAGGATACAGGCAAGTTTTCATGAGTAACGTCGAACTGAAGAACCCCTTCCCGACGTTGCTGATATCGCTGAAGGGTAGCTGTGGTTCGGCCCCTGAACGTGAAATTTTTACATCGAAGCGCGTGCCACTGGCCGCGCTTCTTTTGGAACTGACGGTTGATTGACCGTTCAATACGGAGAAAAGAATGAGACCAGTTGAAATTAAAGAAGGAATTTTCTGGACAGGTGTGGTGGATTGGAATCGCCGTAACTTTCACGGTTACTCCATTTCCCACAAAGGCACCACGTATAACAACTTCCTGATCAAGGACGAGAAAGTTGCCCTGATCGATACTGTTGCTGAAGAGTTCTGGGGTGCGATGCAGTGCAATCTGGCTCATGTTCTTGGCCCCGAAGGCAAGATCGACTACTTCATCATCAATCACCTTGAGCCGGATCATGCCGGTTGCCTCGCCCTCGCCGTTGAGAAGTACCAGCCTGAGAAAATCTACACCTCCCCCATGGGGCAGAAAGCAATGCAGGCTCACTTCCATTACAAGGACTGGCCTGTTGAAGTCGTGCCCACCGGCAGTGAAATCTCCCTCGGCAAGCGCACCCTGCAGTTCGTGGAAACCCGCATGCTGCACTGGCCTGACGCCATGCTGACCTACTGCCCGGAAGACAAGATCGCGTTCACCAACGATGCGTTCGGTCAGAACTGGGCCACCAGCGAGCGTTTTGCCGATCAAGTGGATCGCACCTTCCTCGAAGATCTGATGAAGACCTACTACGCCAACATTGTTCTTCCTTATTCGCCTGTGGTTCTCAAGACCCTCAAGGCGCTGGAAGAGATGAATCTTGATATCGACATGATCTGCCCTGACCACGGCCTGATGTTCCGCGGTAAGGAAGAGTGCAAATGGGTGCTCGACAAGTACGTTGAGTTTGCCGAGCAGAAGCCGAAAAAGAAAGCTGTCATCGTGTTCGACACCATGTGGCACTCCACGGAAAACATGGCCAACGCCGTGGCTTCCGGACTGGCTGACGAAGGTATCTCTGTTCGTGTCATGTCCATGAAGTCCAACCATCACTCCGAAGTGATGACCGAGATTTTCGATGCCGCTGCCGTCATCGTTGGTTCACCCACTCACAACAACGGTATCCTGCCGCTCATGGCAGACATGCTGACCTACATGAAGGGACTGCGCCCGCAGAACAAGATCGGCGCGGCCATCGGTTCCTTTGGTTGGTCCGGTGAGTGCGTCAAGGTACTGACCCAGGCTCTTGAGGAAATGGGCATGGACATTGTTGATCCGATCAAGGTCAAACATGTGCCGACCCATGACACCCTAGTCCAGTGCTACCAGCAGGGCAAGGATATCGCAGCCGCCATCAAGGCAAAGCTCGATTAATTGCAACGCTGAAAGCAGAATCCCTCGTCTCTTTTTTGAGCAGGGTAGAGACTGAATAAAACAAGCCCGGTCTTCCTTTTGGAAGGCCGGGCTTATTGTTTGGTGTCGTTGATGTGCGGTGTTTCTAAGAAAGGATTTCCTTGACCCGTCCCACCTGACCATCCTCAAGACGAACCTTGATGCCGTGTGGGTGGGTAGGGGATTTGGTCAGCAGTCTGCCGACAACTCCCTCGGTCAGGTTTCCGGTGCGCTGATCCTTTTTCAGGACAATGCGCACCCGAAGGCCGGGCTTGATATCGCTTCGTACAGTACCTTGCATGGTGATCCGGCTATTGCCAAGCGTCGTTTTTGTAGCTGAAAATGTGTCGGTTCGGAATAATTGCTACGGGGTTGAAGTCCGCGCCGTTCAATGCTTCGGGCGATTCGGCTACGGCTTCGTAGATGGTTTCGTGATAGGAAAGTACGCCAACGTACGGGATAGTCTTGGATTTGGAGCGACGAACCTTGGTTGCGAGCGTGGATTTGTCGATGGCGTGAAAGCGACCGCGGAACGTCCCATCAGCTTCGCGTGTCACCTGCATCCGGCTTCGCGAAAGTCGGTGATTGCTGTTGATGGTTTTGACTTTGGTTTTGGCGAATCGAGAAAATTCGTCCTTTCGGTTGGCAAGGTCTTCGTCCAGATAAGTCGGAAGCGTCTTGGCCGTAACCTTGGGAACGGTTGCACCCGGCTCGATGGCAGCGACTTCAACTTCGGAAGTGGCAATGGCATCCTGGGCCTGTGCGTTGGACATTAAAAAAGAGCCGAGCAAAGACACGGCAAAAAAACCAATAAAAATATATTTATGCATGGTGGTCATCCTCTGGCCAGAGCAGCAGCCGGGCGGTTGGAACCGCCCGGCTGTTCTTAGTATACCTTTACTGGCTCAGGATTTCAACCCTACGGTTGAGGCGACGGCCTTCCTTGGTGCCGTTGTCGTACTTGGGTGAATTTTCACCATAACCCTTGGGCTCCAGGCGGTCAGCAGAGATGCCATTGGCGGTCATCCAGTTGACGACTGCGGCGGCGCGACGTTCGGACAGTCCCTGGTTGTAGGCTTCAGGACCGGTGGAATCGGTGTGGCCGGCGATCTCATAGGTGGTTCCCGGCTCTTCTTCCAGGATCATCTTGGCCTGTTCGAGGACAGGGACCATCTCGTCGGTGATGGCAGCCTTGTCAAAGCCGAAGTTCAGGCTGAAGGTGATGGTTTCCTTCTGCATGGGCACGACAACCGGTGCCGGCTTGGCAGGTGCGGGCTTGGCATCGGCTACTTCCTTATAGAGGACATCCTTGGCGTATTGATCCATGGCGCCGGGTGCCATCAGGGACTCGTAGTCGGCAACGACAGTGCAGGGGAAGATGGCGCGGATTTCGTCAATGATCTTCTGGCCGGCTGGCTTGTCAGCAAAGCTGACGATGTGCAGGCAGAGATTGTCGCCGAAACGGTTACGCATTTCGCGTGCGACCATGACCGGGTCCTCACCCTTGTTGCTGAGGCCGTCGGTGAACATGATCAGCGCGGTTTTGCCGCTGAGTCCGCCGATAACGGGTTCCATATCCTTCTGGCCGCTGCCCATGGGGGTCTTGCGGTTGAAGATCTCGAAATCGCGTTCGATGGAATCGAGACCCTTGCTGATGTTGGCCTTTTTATATGTGCCGGGCTCACTCACTACCTGGAAAGGAGCGAATGTGAAGAAAGCGGAAGTAAATCCGAGTTCTTCAGGAACAGCGTTGTTCAGAGCTTCAATGACGTCGACGGCTTTGTCGATTTTGGTATCGCCGACACCGTCTTTAGTCATACCCATGGAACCGGAGTGGTCGAGGAAGAGGATGAAGTTGTCAGCCTTTTTGACCATCTTGGCCTGGGCCGGGGTCGTTGCCGCAAAGCCGAATGTCATGGCTACAACGAGCGTCAACAGCAGCAGTTTCTTGAATTCTTTCATGGTTTCACTCCTTTGGAGGGGGTTGCTTTATCTACATAATACTAACGGCGATATAAACTATATACGGTAGTGATGACTTTGGTGCAAGAAGTCAAAGAAAAAAATAGGAAAGAAATAATAGGAGATTCATCAGGGAAAGAGGTCTCGGAGCGGTTGCGTCTGACGCGCTAACACAGTATAAAGAAGCGTTTGCCGCCCTTGTGGGCGACTATTCGGATTGAATACAAGAGGAGCTGGCATGTATATAGTTACCGGCGGCGCAGGGTTTATCGGCAGCGCCATGGTTTGGAAGCTCAACCAGATGGGCATTGATGATATCCTGGTGGTCGACAATCTTTCCACCAGTGAAAAGTGGAAAAATCTCGTTGGGCTGCGCTATGAAGACTATCTGCACCGGGACCAGTTTCTGAAATATATCCTTGAAGGGGAAGACCCTTTCAATACGCAGGCCGTCATTCACATGGGTGCCTGCTCGGCAACCACCGAACTGGATGCCGACTTCCTGATGGAAAACAACTACCGCTACACCCAGTTCGTCTGCCGTCACTGCATGAGCAATGATGCCCGCTTCATCAATGCCTCCAGCGCATCCACCTACGGCGACGGTGAATACGGATTCGACGATGACCATGAGGGCATTGATCGTCTGCGCCCCCTGAATATGTACGGCTATTCCAAGCAGTTGTTCGACCTGTGGGCCAAGCAGGGCGGCATCCTTGATCGCATTGTCTCCCTCAAGTTTTTCAATGTCTATGGGCCCAACGAGTATCATAAGGATGATATGCGCTCGGTCATCTGCAAGGCGCACAAGCAGATTCTGGAGACAGGCAAGCTCAAGCTGTTCAAGTCCTATCGAGAAGAATACCCGCACGGCGGACAGAAGCGTGACTTCGTCTACATCAAGGATTGTGTCGATATCATGGCCTGGTTCCTGGAAAATAAAGAAACCGGCGGCATCTTCAACATCGGCACCGGCACAGCCCGTACTTGGAATGATCTGGGCAACGCAGTATTTGCTGCCATGGATCGCGAGCCGAATCTTGAATATATCGAGATGCCGGAAGCGATCCGCGACAAGTATCAGTATTTCACCGAAGCCAATATGGATAAGCTGGCCGCAGCCGGTTGCGATGTGAAGATGACCTCCCTGGAAGACGGGGCGGCCGACTACGTGCGCAACTACCTGCAAAACGACAATCCTCATCTGGTATCACGCTAGGCCGGAGAACCATTGCGACGTAAAAGAACCATATGGTGGATTCTCTGCCTTGCGGCAGTGCTGATCCTGTGCCTTCCGTTGACCCTGCTCGGAAAGAATCCGAAGCTCGACAGGGTCAGGAAGTATGTCATGGACATCCCCGAGTCCGAGACTGCAGCCAAACAGGATGAGTGGACCTTTTCAGCAGATCGTGTGGTGGGGGATCATACCAGCGAGTATGTGGAAGCTCACGGCAACTGCACGCTTTCCATGGGCGACAATGAACTTCGCGCCGACTTCGCCCGCTACTATCAGACCACCGGCTGGGTTTTTCTCAAAGGAAACATCCGCGCTCGTTGGGGTGGTGACTTCCTCGAAGCCGACGAAGGCGAGTTCGATCTCAACAACATGACCGGTTGGCTCAAGAACGGAAAACTGTTCATGGCCAAGCCGCATATCTATGTGGAAGCCGAGCGTGTCGGCAAATCCAAAGGCGATTCCTATACCTTCAAGAACGCCAAGGTCACGGCGTGCGAGGGCGAGCGTCCGGCCTGGTCCGTGTCCACGGAAGAGGGCGATATTGATCTGGACGGACAGGTCAAACTGTACCGTTCGGCGTTCCGCATCAAGGATATCCCGGTCTTTTACTGGCCGTACATGTCGTTGCCCGGGCGCATGGAGCGCCAGACCGGTTTTCTCACCCCGTATATTTCATCGAGTTCCAAGCTCGGATTCCAGACCAACCTTCCATACTATTGGGTCATCAATGACGAGATGGACGCCACGTTCTATCAGAACTACATGTCCAAGCGCGGCTACATGCAGGGTGTTGAATTCCGGCACGTGGAAGATGAAGACTCAAAAGGCATGTGGAAGGTGGATTACCTGAAGGACAGCAGGACTGCCGATTCCGAAGCTGACGAGTACAAATCCTATAATGACGATGGACTGGCACGCCCCAACTCCAATCGGTGGTGGGTTCGCGGTAAGTATAACGGCTGGTTGGGCAGTCCGAATATCAAGGTCAAGGTGGATCTTGATGCGGTTTCCGACCAGAACTATCTCAGGGATTTCAACCGTGGCCCCAACGGCTTCGATCAGACCCGCGACGATTTTCTCGACGCCTTTGGGCGTGACATCGAGGACAAGGATGACAACATCCGCACCTCCACCCTGCTTGCCTCACGCAGCTGGGATCGGTTCGGGCTGTCTTCCAAGATTCAGTATCGCCAGAACCTGGAGTTCATGAACGGCAACGGTGATGACGATAAAGATACGACGGTTCAAACCCTGCCCGAGTTGGAAGCCTTTGCTTTCCAGCAGCGACTGGGCAGCACGCCGGTCGAGGTCGCAGCCGAGGCCAAGTACGATTATTTCACACGCAAATATGGGCATACAGGTCATCGCATGCGGCTGACCCCCGAGCTAAAAGTGCCCATGAGCAATGACTATGTGACCTTCATTCCCAATGCATCCATCGATCACACGTCCTACAACGTGTCGCGCCACGAGGCGTTCGGGGAGCAGAAGATTACCGATAAGGGTGGCCGGACCAGAACCATCAACACCAGCAAGGTCGAAGATGGCTACAGCAGCCGCACCACCTGGAAGGCCGGATTCACCGCCTTCAGCGAGATGACCCGGACATTCGATCTGGAAGAGATGCCCGAAGCAGACCCATCCCTGGCCGGAACATCCCGCTGGACCCGGTTGCGCCACTCGGTCATTCCCCGTGTCAGCTATGCTTACACGCCGACCATCACCGGTCAGGATAAACACCCGTATTTCGATGAGTTTGACCGCATCGACGGTCTGAACGAAGTGACCTACTCACTGACCAATGTTCTGAATCGCCGTCTGGATACCGTGGTCCTGTCGCCCAACAGCGGGCAATCTCCGCAGGCGGCTTTGGCAACAAGTTATCTCGAATTCATTCGGTTCCGTCTGGAACAGTCCTATGATCAGAACGAGGCGTCCCGCAATGCGGACCGGGACGAGTACGAACGCCGTCCCTTCTCCGATGTGTTGGCCGAGCTGAAAGTTCGACCGCGGGAATACGTCGATCTGGTGACCCGGACCTGGTTCTCGCCCTACCTGACCGAGTTCACCCAGACCGAGACCGACGTACGCTTTTTCAAGGATGGACTGGGTGAGATCATTGTCGGGTACGACTATCTGACAAAAATTGATGAGTACAAGCGTGAGCGGGACAAAACCCTGTCCATTGCCCGTCTGGAAGGCACCTGGGAAATCAACGATGAGTTCTCGCTCAATGCCATCTACCGTCATGATTTCAACAGCGAGCGTGACCTCGAACGCACATTGACGCTCAGTTGGTTCTCCGGGTGTTACACCCTCCACTTCGGATATTCCCAGAAGCCTGACGACGACCGGTTTGAATTCGGTTTCGACCTGATGAACTTCTAACGGGCAGGGCTGCTGTCATGGACGCATTCCACGCCTGGCAGAGGGCTTGCCCGCAGCAAGGATTGTATGGAAAAGAAAGCTGATATCCGTGTTCTTCCTCCGGGGCTGAAAAATCAGATTGCCGCCGGTGAAGTGGTTGAGCGCCCCTCCAGCGTCGTCAAGGAACTGGTGGAGAACAGCCTCGACGCCGGTGCCATGCGAGTGGACGTGACCGTGGAAAAGGGCGGCCAATCCCTGATCCTCGTTCAGGATAACGGGTGGGGCGTTGATCCCGAGCAGCTCAATCTGGCTGTGACGCGTCATGCAACCAGTAAGATCACGGGGTTTGACGACCTTGCCTCCATTTCTTCCTTCGGATTTCGGGGGGAGGCGCTTCCTTCCATCGCTTCGGTATCCCGTTTTACCATGACCTCCTGCCATCAGGGCAGTGATGAGGCGGCTTTCATCGAAGTTCGGGGCGGCGAAGTCGCTTCGGAAGGGCCAGCCGCCCTTGCTTCCGGTACCCGCGTGGAAGTCCGGGATTTGTTCTCCAATACTCCGGCACGCCTTAAATTTCTCAAGACCGAAGCAACGGAAAACAAGCGGTGCCAGGATACGCTCATGCGGATCAGTCTGGCCCATTTGCAGTCCGCGTTCTCATTGACCATGGGCGGACGCGAGGCGTTTCGCCTTCCGGCCGGGCAGGATCTTGCCACGAGACTGCAGACCTTCTGGCCGCCTGCGGTCTGCGAAGGGTTGCGTCCATTTGATTATGAACGGGAGGATTACCGCGCACATGGTGTGGCGGGTTCTCCGGCCACAGCTCAGGGGCGCGGCGACCGCATCCTGCTCTACGTCAATGGCAGGCCCGTACAGGACAAGATGATGCTCAGCGCGGTGCGTCAGGCGTACCGGGGAATGCTTATTTCGCGTGAATATCCGCAGATCGTGTTGTTTTTGGAACTGCCCAACAACGAAGTGGACGTCAACGTACACCCCGCCAAAATGGAAGTCCGTTTTCTGGAAGAGAGCCGGGTCTTTTCGGTCATCCGTGGCGGGATCATGCAGGCTATCAATTCCATGAATGACGGCCCCTCGGAGGAGCCAACCTTTTCAGGTTCTGCAGCTTCGAGCATGTCGGAGTACCATCGCCCTGAAAGTGGTGGAAGCGCGCTGCCCACCAAGCGGGCGCATCGTCCTTCAGGGAGTTCGGATGGGCCGAAGTTCTCCTCGTATCGCGAATTTCAAAGTGAATACAATCCGCCCAAGGATATTCCGCTGCCGGTGCCACCGCCGAGTGGCATGCGCCATGGTGGTCGTGACGAATTTCCCGGTGACGATGACTCGCTGCTGGAGGCTCGCGGAACAATGCCGTCGGTCTCTCCGTCAAGAGAGGCTGTGTTGCAGGGGACGGATTACACGTACCTTGGGCAGGTTGCCGATACCTATCTGGTCGTTCGCCAGGGCAATGCGTTGGTGCTCATTGATCAGCATGCAGCCCACGAGCGGGTGTTGCTGGCTGCCATGCGGGAGGAGCGTACCCGCGGCGACTCCCAGCCACTGGCCATTCCGTTGGAGATAACCCTGCATACCAGTCAGGTCGATGTCTTGCAGAATCTGTGGGAGGAACTCGGTGCCATGGGCTTCAAGATGTCCATGGATGGGCCGACCAAAGTGCAGATTCGTGGCATTCCGCCGACCCTCGATACAGGCAAGGCGCGGGAGTACATCACCGATGCCCTGGCCGAAAAAGTCAGGACCATGGATGACCTCTGGACCATGATGTCATGCAAGACCGCCATCAAGGCGGGACAACCGCTGGCCGTGGATGAAGCCCTTGCACTGCTCGATGTCTGGCTCAAGACGCCGGAGCGGGAATACTGCCCCCACGGCAGGCCGGTCGTGCTGAAGTGGAATCCGCTGGATCTGGAAAAGCTCTTCAAGAGAAAGTAACTATGACAATCGATTACAATAAACTGGAAGTTCGGATCAATCTGGACAACCTGCGGCATAACTACAGGATTTTCACTCGGTTCAGTGACAATGTCATTCCGATCATCAAGTCCGATGCGTATGGCCATGGTCTCGCTGAGGTCAGTAGGGCACTGGAAAACGACGCATCGACCTTTGGAGTCGGCTTTGTGAACGAGGCGGTCCTACTGCGCCGTTCAGGATGTAAGCAGCGCATCATGGCCCTGCTCGGTCCTATTGATGACGCTGATTTTCAAGCGTTGTGGGATCATGAGATTCTGGCTGCCATGTCGCACATGGGCCAGCTGGAGCGCGCTGCCGCTATGGCGGAAGAGCGTGGGACTCTGAACATAGGACTGAAGATCGACACCGGGATGCGGCGATTGGGGTTCCGGCCCGAAGAGGTCGACGAACTCATCGAATTTCTGAAAGGCCATTCAAAGCTCAAGCCGGTCATGGTCACTTCCCACCTGGCTTCGGCTGACGTACCGGAACATAAGGAACATGTTCACGGGCAGGCCCGGGCCTTTGAGGCCGTTGTCGGCAAACTGCGCGAGGCCGGATTTGACGTGGAAGCCAACCTTGCCAATTCGGCTGGCTCCATGGTCCATCCGCCATGTCACATGGATTCGCTGCGGCTCGGCATATCACTGTATGGCGGCAATCCGCTGCATGGAACACAGTGGGCAGACGCCGGTCAGGAGCTCAAGCCTGCCATGGACGTTTCCGCTCCGGTCATGCAGGTCCATCCGCTGGGCAAAGGTGAGGGCATCAGCTATGGCTGGACCCATGTTGCCGAGAGGGATTGCATGGTGGCTATCATCGGGGCGGGATATGCTGATTGTTACAGCCGCTCGCTGTCTGGCAAGGGGTTTGTGAATATCGCCGGGCGCAGGGCGCCTGTACTTGGGCGTGTCTGCATGCAGATGACCGCTGTTGACGTGACTGATATTTTGGGCGAAGGGACAGAGGTCGTCCCCGGAGATCGTGCCTGGCTGCTTGGCGGCCCGGGCGATGCGGCCATCACTCCGGAAGAGTTGGCCGACTGGTGGGGAACGATCACGTACGAGGTGTTCTGCCTTCTGGGCATGAACCAGCGTATATATACATAATAATAACCGTGCTTGCTGATGGATAGTAATCTGTCTCAAGCCTACAAGGAGCATACTATGCCTGCAGTGCGGGATGATGAATGGACCGTTGCCGAGAGTTATTCTCGTGAGGAGATGGAGAAAGAAGGTGTCACAGCCAAGTGGCTGGCCGGCAAGTGGCTTGATGTCGCTGAAGATATGGCACTTATCCCTGAAAATAATGTTCGTATCATTGAAGAGGACGGTGTCGTACGCATCGAAGTATCCGTGTACCTCATGGAATGCATGCGAGGTTTCTAGTTCTCATGATCGTTGTATCACGAAGAGAAGGCGCACTCAGGTGCGCTTTTTTTTGTGTGATCATCGAACAGCGTCGCACTCATCCATGGCATCATCATAAATTTTGATGATGTGTGATTCAGAGGCAGTGCAAAGTGGGAGAATTATTTTTCGTGTGTTTTTATTCATCTGTACGAAAGGTGTGGGATATCTGTGGATAATGAGTGGAGAAGTTGCAATCCCCGGTGAGGAAATATAAAAATACGTTGTTTCGTTAAGGCTCTCAAACTGTAATAAAAGTGCTACAATTTACTGATATGTTTGATCATGTCCATTGTAACATAACCGTAACATTATAAAACGTTACATTTTGGTGACGCACATGTTACAGACCCCTCGCACCGTGTTGGATCTTTCCACATGCTGGTTGGCTGACCGGTGACGACAACCGAGGAAACAGATGAAGCTGCGAACATTTCAAATGCGTATCCTGTTGTGGACATGGGCGTTACTGCTCATGGCCCTTGCCGTGGTTTTTTACTACTCCACGTCGCTGGTGGGCGATGATCTGCTGCATGCCACCAAGAGCAAGGCGAAAAGCGAACTGGAGTCTATTCGGTGGTTGATCGTCGAACATGGCCCCTATGAAGGTGAACACGGTTTCGGCAAATGGGTCGACGGGCTTGGGCAGCGCCTGGGCGTGCGTATTACATACGTAGCCAAGGCTGGGCACGTTATCGCTGATTCGGATGTCGGCTTTGGCAATGTCGGTGTCATGGACGATCACAGCCAGCGCCCGGAGATAGTGGCAGCACATATCGAAGGGGAAGGATCCAACGTCCGCTATTCCGATACGGTGCACAAGGAGATGCTCTATACGGCAGTGAAAGTCGTGGGGAGCGAAGCTGTTCCCGATGGCTACCTCCGGTTGGCGGTCCCGTTTTCTCGAGTCAGTGACCGGCTGGCCTCACTGCGCATCAACTTCTTTTGGATTTTCCTCGGGACCATGGTCTTTGCCGTGGTCGTTTCCATGGTCATGTCGCGCAACATGAGCCGCGAGATATACGAATTTTCCAACCTTGCCCGATCCATTGGCGAGGGTGATTACGGGACCCGTCTGCGCGTGGTGCCCGGCAGTGAGTTCATGCCGCTGGCCCAATCCATCAACGGCATGGCCCAATCCATCGAGCGCAATGTTCGCGTCATCCGCGATCAGAAAGGACAACTGCAGGCCATCTTCGAGGGAATGCGCGAAGGAGTCATGTCGCTGGATGCAAGCGGCAGGATCGAGTCCTTCAACTCGGCCCTGGATACCATGTTCAACCTCGCAGATAGTTCGATTGGCCGAACCCCCATCGAGGTGACCCGCCGTTTCGAGATTCAGGACTTGGTGGACGCCATCAAGGCCAACCCTGACGAGGGGGCTCGCTCCATCCAGATCGAACTGATGGATCGCACGGTGGAACTGAGCGCCGTTCCATCCCTTGATCATCAGGGCGAGGCCAAGATTATTCTGGTATTCCATGACATCACGGAAATGAAACGCAGCGAGAAGGGGTTGAAGGATTTTGTGGCCAACGCTTCTCACCAACTGCGCACGCCGCTGACCTCCATCAAGGGGTACGCGGAAACATTGATCGACAACCCGCCGTCCAATCCCGAGGACGCAAAGTTCTTCCTTGAAATCGTACTCAAGAATGCCGATCACATGGACAAGGTCATCTCCTCCATGCTGGCGCTGGCAAAGTCCGAGCAAATGGGCAAGCAGTTGAAGCTGGCCCCCGTATCCGGGCGTGAGTTCCTGAACAGGACGGTGGCGGACGTCACCCCATGGGCAGCCGAGCGGGGCATTACCTTTAGAATACAAGCTCCCGAGGACGACATGTATGTCATGGCGGAACCGGACGGCCTGCTGCACGTTTTTCATAATTTACTCAACAACGCGGTAAAATACAGCCCGGACAACGGTAAGGTTACCGTTAGTGCCGAGGATGATGGAGAATCCATCGTGTTCTGTATTGAAGACCAGGGGCCGGGCATATCGCGCGAGCACTCCACCAAGGTCTTTGAGCGCTTTTATCGCGTGGACGAGAATACTATCGACAGTTCTTCCGGCAGCGCCGGACTAGGTTTGGCAATTTGCCGCCGCATTGTGCGGAATTTAGGCGGTGAAATCTGGCATGACGGATACGGTGAAGACATCCGCGGAGCCCGGTTCTGCTTCAGACTGAATAAATCTGGACCACCGGCCTAAGTAAACTCTTAGCAAAAGCCCTCGAAAGAGGGGTAACCAAATGGACATCTACGATCTGTTCTTTTTCATGTCTCTGGGCGCCGGCTTCCTCATGGCGTTCAACCTGGGGGCAAACGACGTGGCAAACTCGATGGCTTCCGCTGTTGGAGCGCGGGCCATCACGGTGAAGCAGGCGGTATTCATCGCCAGTATCCTGAACTTCACCGGTGCTGTTTTTCTGGGGTCCCATGTGACCTCGACCATCAGCAAGGGGATCATCAACCCGTCAGCGATATCAGACCCGAAGATCATCATGATAGGGATGTTCGCGGCGCTATTGGCAGCAGCCATATGGGTGCTCATAGCGACGCTCACATCACTCCCCGTATCGTCAACCCACTCCATTGTGGGAGCGATCATGGGGTTCGGCCTGGTTGCCGGCGGACCCAGTGTGGTCAACTGGCTCAAGATGGGTGGTATTGTCATGTCGTGGATCATCTCCCCGTTCTTTGCGGCAGGCATCGCGTTCTTCATATTTTCGCACATCCGAAAATATATTCTGTATAAACACCACTTCATCCAGCAGGCCAAGCGATGGGCTCCTATCTGGATCTCGCTGGCCTTTTTCCTTATCTGCCTGTCTTTTCTTTACAAGACTCCCGTAGGCAAGGGGCTTGGTTTGCATTGGGGTTCGGCCCTCCTGTTTGCTGGGTGTCTTGCGGTGCTGGCCTGGTTGCTCGCCAGGTTGTTTGTCAATCGGATTGTCATCAACGAAGAGGAAGGCGCTGAAGGTGTTGAGCGGATTTTCCGCAAGATGCAAGTGGGTACTTCCTGCTATGTTGCCCTGTCTCAGGGTGCGAATGATGTTGCCAACGCCATCGGTCCTGTGGCAGCCATCTATCTGATTGCCAAGGAACATCAATTGCTGGCTCAGGCAGATGTTCCGCTCTCCATGCTGATCCTTGGCGGTGTCGGTATTGCCGTCGGTATCAGCCTGCTGGGGCACAAGGTTATGGGAACAGTGGGAACAAAGATCACTACGCTGACCAACACCCGCGGTTTCTCCGTGGATCTCGGTGCGGCTTCCACTGTCCTCGTGGCATCCAATCTCGGGTTGCCCGTTTCCACCACGCACGCTGCGGTCGGTGGTGTTGTGGGTGTCGGCCTGGCCCGTGGTTTCCATGCTGTGGATTTCCGGGTGTTGCTGCGAATAGTCACCTACTGGATCGCCACGGTGCCAATCGCCGCACTGACCAGCATAGTAATCTTTGTGCTGTTGAAATGGCTGTGTTATAGCTAAAACGAATTTAACGATTTTCCAAAGAGGTTATATAAACATGTCTCTCAAACTTCCTTTGTTCGGCCTCCTCGCCAAGCGTAGCCCCATGGATGGTCTTGTCGAACACTACGACAAGATTGCCGAATGCATCGCTACCATTGATGAATCGCTCGAATGCTACGTTTCCGGCGGCGTTTGCCGTGAATTCGAGGAGTTGACTCGGACCATTGATGCCATTGAGAATCACGCCGACATCATCAAGCGTAATATCCGCAACCATCTGCCCAAAGGGCTGTTCATGGCTGTGGAGAAACCGCTGTTCCTCAATTACACAAAGTTCCAGGATAACATTCTGGATTCTGCGCAGGATGCCCTGCACTGGTTGGCCATGCGCAAGGTGGATATCCCCGAGGAAATTCAGAAGGATCTGATCTTCCTTCTGGATGGTGTGTCCAAAACCACTGTGCTGCTTGGACCGGCGCTGAAGGCGACTATTGCCCTGGTTCACGGCGAATCCGTTGATCGCGACGGCACCAAGGCGTGTTACCGCAAGGTTCGTTCCGAGCGTGATTCGGTTCGCAAGCTCAAGAACAACCTGCACAAGAAAGTGTACGCCATGGATCTGGATTTCAAAGACATCTACCAGATCATGCACTTCATCGACTGCCTTGATGACATGTGCCACAACACCGAGAACTGCGCTGACCATCTGCGGGCCATGATCGCTCGCTAGGTTCTGCTCTTCGCATTTTAGGAACCCTCCGTATCCGAGAAGGATGCGGAGGGTTTTTTTGTGTTGATATCCGATGCTGCTGGTGTTTTGGATGTTTGGTGTGCTTGTCAAAGGGGTACAACTCTCCACAAGTGGGATGGTGGGAATTATCCCATCACTATGTGTTCAGAGTTACCTTGATACATCTTTGAAATGGCCTGCGATTTGTCTGCCTTTGAGTAAAAACATTTTTTACTTGAAAACGATTTTCAAAATCAATATATTCCAAACCCGACACAAAAAGCGCACCAAACAGGCGAGAAAGGTATGAAAGAAGCAATGAACTCCACTTGGCGATGTACATGTCCGGCCGGTCTGATTCCGGTCGGAATACATCAACCAAAAGGAGTGACCATGAGTAATTTGCAAAGGCTTGGCATGTTGAACCGTGAGGCGATGAAGGCGTTCAATTGCGGCAAGGTCGAGGATGCGATGTTTCAACTGATTCAGGCCGGACGCCTTGCCCGTCGCATGGAATCACCGTTGCACGAGGCCAAGATTCGCAACAACATTGGCTTGGTCCATCAGGGCAGCGGTAATGTGGAAGAGGCTCGAATTTCGTTTCGATTGGCGCAGAAATCAGCTGTCGATGGAGCGGGCGAAGGCACTGTGTTGCATAAAGTGATCGCCCGAAACCTTCAGCGCCTGGAACAGGAAGCCCAAGGAAGACGAGTTGATGCTGCTTGATCCCCAATCCCCGACAGCGGTCACTTCGTTGTCGGGGAAACGTCAGTGCCGGGATGCGACCCATGTCGTAACCACGATTATACACCAGATGGCGGAATCGCTCGGGAACGCCATTGATGCCAAGGATCCGCACACCTCGCTTCATTCAGCGGAAGTCGCCGAGATAGCCCGGGCTCTGGCCTTGAGCATGGGGGTGTCTCCTGCCGAGGCCGATGTCATCCATGTGGCCGGTCACCTTCATGATATCGGCAAGATTGGTGTGCCGGATTCCGTCTTGCGAAAACAAGGCCCCTTGACCACTGCCGAGTGGTCTTCCATTCGGCAGCACCCGGAGTCCGGCGCAGCCATTCTTCGTCCTGTGCAAGAACTGAATAGCCTTGGTGTGGTCGATATGGTGCTACATCACCATGAGCGATACGACGGAAAAGGGTATCCGGCTCGGCTTGCGGGATCGCAAATTCCACTGGGCGCACGGATTATTGCCGTGGCTGACTCCTTGTCTGCCATTTTGCAGAACCGCCCGTATCGGGAGGCCCGGGATTTTGATGCGGCAGTTGCGGAAATCCGACGCTGCTCCGGAACCCAGTTTGATCCTCGGGTGGTTGAAGGCTTGTGCAGAACAGTGGATACGATCAGAACAATCATCACCACCATGAATGTGGAAAAGCAGTACGGGTAGGAATACAAAAATTTGTTCTCATACAGCGTCAAGTGAGTAGGAGTTGAAAAATTTGAACTGTGGGCAGATCGGGAAAAGCTGATAGTCTGTATGGCTCTTGCTCATAACTAACTAAAATAATGTGGAAAATTTTTTATTTAAATAAGTGGTAAGTGTTGGCATGCAATCTGCTAATAAAGAAGCATCTTCCTTTTATTTGCACCGAGAAATATCACAGGCCTCCGCAAGGAGGCCTTTCTCGTTTCTGGCACTGGATTTTAGTATCAAATCAACGTAGCTTCTCTGTCCTGATAATCGTGACACTTTTCGCCAAATGTAAGGATATATGGATATTGGATTTAAGCGCATCGTAAGCATGCTTTTACACGCATGCGTCATCATGCTTCTCTCATCGCACTCGGCCTTAGCCGAGAAGAGGCTGGTCGTCATGACCGAACTGGCGGGTAGTTCCGCATTTCTTCAGGACGGTAAACTCGACGGGCAGGCTGTTGAGATCGCCCGGGAAATCATGCGGCGTACGGGCGATACCGCTGAAGTCGTGGTTATGCCTTGGGCCAGAGGGTATGAGACATTACAGACGAGGCCCAATACCGTATTGCTGTCGACTTCCCGCACGGCCGAGCGCGAAAACCAGTTCCATTGGGTTGGTCCCATATTGAAACTGCAATGGGTTATGGTAGGTTTGAAGGGGGCTAATATACAAATCTCCTGTCTGGACGATGCCAAAAAACTCAACGCTATTGGTACCTATATCAATGACGCCCGAGATCAGTTTCTTGTCCGAAAAGGGTTCACCAATTTGGATAGAGCCACCAATGGCTTGTTGAATTACAAAAAACTGCTCCATGGAAGGGTCGACGCGATTATCTCTTCTGATCTTGCCGTGTTGTCCGCCTCCAGGCAGTTGGGAGTTCATCCCGAATTGTTCAAGGTCCTGTTTTCAATAAAAGACATGGATGTGTACATTGCCATTTCAGATGGAACTTCCATGCAGAAAGTTAAAGCATGGCAGGATGCCTTCCAGAGCATGCAGGCTGATGGGGCGTATCAGGCGATTCAGCAGAAATGGTATCCGTTTTTGTCCGAACAATAGTACGAAGCCCTGTGGCTGAATAAGTACCACTCCCTTTCCCCAACTGCCCCATTCTTCCGTTGAATTCTGATTTAAGCGAAAAAAGCCCTGCCCGAACAAGTCGGACAGGGCATTGTGCTTTGTATGAGTGTGTTCCTACTTTTCGTACACTGCACCCCGGGAGGCAGAGGTGACGAGTTTGGCGTAGCGTCGCAGGAACGGAGATTTCACTTCCTTGACTACAGGCTTGAATTCCTTTCTGCGCTGTTCCAGTTCAGCCTCGTCAACCATCAGGTTGATGGACCGACCGGGGATGTCGATTTCAATGGTGTCCCCTTCACGGATCAGACCAATAGGGCCACCGGCTGCGGCTTCGGGCGAGACATGCCCAATGGCTGCACCACGGGTTCCGCCGGAGAAACGTCCATCGGTGATCAGCGCTACGGACTCGCCCAGTCCCATGCCGGAAATGGCTGAGGTGGGGGTGAGCATCTCGCGCATGCCGGGGCCGCCCTTGGGGCCTTCGTAGAGGACAACCACGACATCGCCGGGCTTGATCTGGTTGCCCAGAATAGCTTCCACGCTTTCCTCTTCAGAGTTGAAAACACGGGCCTTGCCGGTGTTGCGCATCATCTCGGGGGCAACGGCGGATTGTTTTACGCAGCAACCTTCCGGAGCGATGTTGCCGTACAGGATGGCGATGCCGCCTTCCTCCGAATACGGATTGTCGATGGGGCGGATGATTTCGTTGTTGGTGACCTTGGCTTCGAGAGCTTCGAGATTCTCGCCAAGAGTCTTGCCGGTGACTGTCATAACATCAAGGTTGAGCAGGTCTTTTTTGACCAGCTCGGACATGACCGCCGGGATGCCGCCAGCCTCTTCCAGGTCTTCCATGTAGTGGGGACCGGCCGGGGAGAGCTTGCAGAGGTTGGGGGTCTTCATGCTGATCTCATTGAACATTGCCAGATTGAGATCGAGACCGGCTTCTGCGAACAGGGCGGGCAGGTGCAGGGTGGTGTTGGTGGAACAGCCAAGGGCCATGTCCATTGCCACAGCGTTGTGCACGGATTTTTCGGTGACGATGTCACGTGGGCAGATATTCTTTTCGAGCATCTCCATCACCTGCATGCCAGCCTTTTTTGCGAGGCGGGTGCGGGCGGACATCACGGCAGGGATGGTGCCGTTGCCGGGCAGGGCCAGACCAATGGATTCGGAAAGACAGTTCATGGAGTTGGCCGTGAACATGCCTGCGCAGGAACCGCAGGTCGGACAGGCAGACTCCTCGTAGGTGGTCAATTTCTCTTCGGTCATGGTTCCGGCTTTGACCTTGCCGACGCCTTCAAAAACCTTGATCAGATCCGCGGTCTTGTTCCGACCTGCGAGCATGGGGCCGCCGGATACGATAACAGCCGGGATGTTCAGTCGAAGGATCGCCATGAGCATACCGGGTACGATCTTGTCGCAGTTGGGAATGCAGACGATGGCGTCAAAGGGGTGGGCCGTGGCCATGAGCTCGACGGAATCAGCGATGATCTCGCGGCTGGGCAGGGACATTTTCATGCCCTCATGGTTCATGGCGAGGCCGTCACAGACGCCGATGGCGGGAAATTCCATGGGTGTACCACCGGCAATGCGAATGCCGGTCTTCACCGCTTCGGTAATGGTGTCTAGATGCACATGACCGGGAATAATCTCGTTGGCGGCGTTACATACGCCGATAAGCGGCCTGTCCATTTCCTCCTTGGACAATCCGGTCGCGTAGAGCAGCGAACGGTGCGGTGCCTTTTCCAATCCTCCAGTCATCTTCTTACTGCGCATCAAGGGACTCCTTCTCTCTAATGATAATTCGGAGGGGTAGTTCACCCTGAATGGAGCCATGTGTCAACTTGTTTGGTTGAGCAATCAATGTTTGATCGATGACAACCAGTCTCTTCGCATTTGGATATGATTTGCATAACTGGCCGAACACACGTGGCTTTTGCTCCTGATCCTTGACGAGTGCACACCAGTCGCGATTCTCCGCGGATTGTGGTATTAATGAGGTGTGCCCAAATGACCAGTAACAAAGGGGGAGCCATGCCCGGATGCGGACCCGGATGCGGGTGTGCCGAAAAGCGGCATAATCTGACCAAGGCAGTCGCCCATATCGAGCGCGACCCGGTTTGCGGCCGAAAGGTCAACCGGCTCAATAACGATACCCAGCGCATTGTTCAGGCTGACGGCGAATACTTTTTCTGTTCGACCAAGTGCATGACTAAGTTCGTGAACAATCCTTCGAAGTACACGGAAAAGAAGAAGGGGTTGCTCGGCCTGCTTGGTATTCGTTAAACAGCATAAACTTGATTTGAGATGTACACATCGCCCCTGCTCGCCAAAGAGCAGGGGCGATTTTCATTCAGATGGGCGAGACTGAATAGGAATCTGCTACGCGCAACCTTTTGTTGCAAATACAGGCGGTCACTGGACAGCTTCCTGTTACGGACTTATAGTTCCAGTCCGCCGGATATGGTTTTATTGGCGGATGATATACAGCACCTAGGAGAATCGACGATGAAGATGACCGATCTGATGCCCGTTGAACAGTGGTTGGAGCTGGAACGGGAACTGTTTGAAAAGTTCAATATCAATGCGGAAGTGGTCGAGGAAGACGGCAAGCGCGTCACCAACAAACGGTTGTGGTGTAATGAGCTGTGCAAGGCCATTCGTTCAAGCGATAAGGGTACCAGCGGTATCTGTGCGCCGTCGGGCCAGGAGTTCGTTCGTCTGACCCGCGAGGAGCGCAAACCGTTCATCGAGGAATGTGACATCTGTCTGACCAAGATCAATGTGCCTGTCATCGTCAACGATGAGGTCGTCGGCGCTGTGGGCGGTTGCGGCCCGCTGCTGGAAGGCGAGGAGATGGAAGAGTTCATGGTTCAGGTGACCATGGGCATGAAGGAAGAGGAAGTTGCCAAACTGGCTGAAACCATCCCCACGGTCTCACAGGATCAGCTCGACGAGATCAAGGCCTACATCGAAAAGCGCGTGGCTGACATCGTCGCCGCCAACGCCTGATCGACCCAGCGATAAAAGAATGAAGCCCCCGCAGTCTCTTGCTGCGGGGGCTTTTTGTTTTTGGGTGGTGGGCGAAAGATATGTGCCGGTTATCAGCCGCCGAGATTGAAAAACAGGCTGGCCTGATTGCAGCAACCGGAAAAGCCGAGGGCCTTGTAAATCTTGTCCATGCCCACGGCCTCGCGCACCACGCTTGCCAGATGGTCAAGGGCGTCTTCCATGTCGAACCGTACCTGCACCTCGTCGAGAGGTGAGAGGCCTTTGCGCATGCGGAGTTGGTCGATGAACCAACGCCGGAATTCGTCAGCGTCGAACAGGCCGTGCAGGTAGGTCCCCCAGACCCGGCCATCGGCCCGTGCAAAACCGAGGGGGTCGCCGTTATTGTCGCGCAGGGCCACGCGCAGGTTGTCGGCCAGAGTCACGGTCTGGCCATGGTGAATTTCGTACCCATGCACCTGATGGCCGGACTTCGTGTGCCTGCCCCAGGTCCTTGTGAGGGTCTTCTCCGGGACCAGCGTGGTCTGGACGGGCAGCAGCCCGAATCCTTCCATGCGCGAGGTCTCGGATTCCAGTCCGAAAGGATCGTCCACCAGATCGCCCAGCATCTGGAACCCCCCGCAAATGCCTACCACCTGCGTTTTGCTGTCACTGTTGACCAGCTCGCGGATCATGGCGGCCATGCCCGTGGATTTGAGGGCCTTCATGTCCGGCACCGTGGATTTGGAGCCGGGGATGATGATGGCGTCTGGTGTCCCGATCTGTTTCGGGTCGGTGACGATGCGAACACGGACATCCGGCTCGGCATAGAGCGGGTCGATGTCGTTAAAGTTGGAAATGCGCGGCAGGTCGATGACCGCGATGTCCACGCACTGATCTTCGGGAAATTTATCTGACTCGGGACGGAATCCTTCCTTGAAAGATACTGAATCTTCCTCAGGTAGGCCCAGCGACTGGATGTAAGGGATGGTGCCCATGACCGGCTTGCCCGTGTGCTCGAACATCTGCCCAAAGGCGGGATCAAGCAGGCTGGGGTCGCCTCGGAACCGGTTGATGATGAACCCTTCCACAAGGCTTCGTTCCTGGGGAGTGAGCAGATTCATGGTGCCGACAATGGAAGCGAACACACCGCCACGATCAATGTCACCTGCCAGCAGCACCCTGGCATCGGCATACTTTGCCATGGCCATGTTCACGATGTCGTGGTGCTTGAGATTGACCTCGGCCGGACTGCCTGCTCCTTCAAGGACGATGACGTCATATTCGTTTGCCAGTGAATCATAGGCTGTTTTGACGGCCTCCCATGCGCGGGGCTTGTAGCGAACATACTCGCGCACGGACATGTTGCCCACGGGCTGACCCATGACGATGACCTGCGAGCCGGTGTCGGACCCGGGCTTGAGCAGAACCGGATTCATGCGGACCTCGGGGCGCAGTCGGCAGGCCATGGCCTGAGTGACTTGCGCCCGTCCCATCTCTCCGCCGGAGTCCGTCACAAACGAATTGAGGGACATGTTCTGTGCCTTGAAGGGCGCTACGGAGTACCCGTCCTGCAGCAGGATTCGGCAAAAGGCGGCAGCCAGCACGGATTTGCCCGCATTGGAGCTGGTGCCTTGCAGCATGAGCGCCGGAGTGCGTTTGGATCGCTTGACCACCGGGGCGCGCGCCGTGCCGGACACGGCTTCCATGGCATTGATCAACCATTCGTTGTCAGCCTCGTCGCGAACAGCCACGCGGAACCAGCGATTGTCCAGTCCTTCATAGTTGCCACACAGCCGAATGGCGATGCGGTGTTCCATGAGCAGCTTCTCAAACAGTGGCTCAGCGTTCTGGCCGATGCGATCCACACGACAAAGCAGGTAGTTGGCTGCTCCCGGGTACACGGTGATACCCGGAATCTGACGCAATCCCGAGGCGAGATTCTCACGCAGCAACGCCGTCTGTTCGCGGGTATACTGGGCGTACTGCGTATCCTTGAGACAGCGAACGCCTACCTTCTGGGCCAGAATGTTGACCGACCATGCCGGGAGTCGCTGCTTGAGGCGGATGATGACGTCCGGGTCGGCAAAGGCCAATCCGAGTCGGATGCCGGGGATGGCGTAAAATTTGGTCAGCGAAACAATGGTGATCACATTGGATGGCCGGTTGCGTATCAGGCGGTCGGCATCCTTGGGCAGGAAGTCGGCAAAGGATTCATCCACAACGAATCGGCAGTGGGGGAACATGGTGGCCACTTCGCGCAGATCCTCGGCAGAGAAGGTGCTGCCCGTGGGATTGTTGGGGCTGCATAGATAGACGAGGGACGGTGTGGTCAGCAGCGGGCCGAGTTTGGGGAAATCCACCTGAAAGTCTTCGGTCATTGGCACTTCGCGAACTGTGATCCGGTGCGCTTTGCACGCCCGTGCATAGTCCACGTAGGCCGGGGAAGGAATGATCGCTTGAGAGAAACCACCCATGCCGGCCACGGCGAACAGCAACTCGGAAGCCCCGTTGCCTGCCAGCACCTGCGTGGGCCAGACCTTGTACGCTTCCGATGCCGCCATGAGCAGATCGTGGCAATCGGGATCGGGGTAGGAGTCAACCTGTTGCAGCGCTTTTCCGACTACCTGTCCCAGCCACGGCGGAGGGCCGAGGGGGTTCACGTTGGCGGAAAAATCGAGAATATCACTGGGCGAGCATTTGGCCTGTTCCGCCATTTTGCGCAGGTTGCCACCGTGGGCGAATTTCTGCTCGTCCAAAATATCGGGAATGCCGGCAAAGACCGATTGTTTGACCATGGTATACTGATAACTGTTCGTTTTAACAGATGGTTACAGTGTGCGAGAGAGGGCCTGAAGGAGAATCAAATTCCATATCCGTTCTACGTTGAATCGAGGGTGTGGGCAAGTGGGGACCCCATGGTTTTTCCTGCATCATAGAAAAAAGGCCACCCGTTCGGGCGGCCATCTATGGCTTATGCAGGGTTGCGGTTACATTTTCAATGCACGAAGAACGAGTTCGGCCACCTTTTCCGATGAAGGCGGATTCTGCCCGGTAATCAGGTTGCCGTCAGCCAGCGCGAATGGCTCGAAGTTGGGTGCAGAACGGACATTGGCCCCCAATTCGGTCAGACGGGATTCGAGCAGGAACGGGACCGTATCGGTCAGGCCGACCGCTTCTTCCTCACTGTCGGTAAAGGCGGACACATCGCGATCCTTGACCAGTGGCTCACCATTGGAAAGCCTTGCACCGACCAGTCCGGCCGGGCCGTGGCAGACTGCCGCCACAATGCGCCCGGATTCGTAGGTGGCGGCCACCAACTTGGCGAGGTGCTCGTTGTCTGGCATGTCCCACATGGTCCCATGCCCGCCCGGAATGAATAAGGCATCGAAGCCGAAGGTGTCCACCTCGGCTACTGAAGGCGTATGCTGGATGGCGGCCATGGCGTTTTTGTCATCAAGGAACCGTTCGACCGACTCGGGATTCTCCCCGCGCTCGGCCTGGCTTTTCGGGTCAATGGGAACGCTGCCCCCACTGATGGATACAATACGTACATCGCAACCGGCATCGATGAAGGCGTAGTAGGGAGCGGCAAGTTCCTCAAGCCACAGTCCGGTGGTTTCCTTTTCGTCGCCAAGAGAGGCATGCGACGTCACGATAAAGAGTACATTTTTTCGGCTCATGATTGCTCCTTTTTCAATGAATGCAATCAGTCTACAATAAAAATCGATATGGTTCACGCCTTTCCTTTTTGGGGGCTGTAAAGCGACGCAATGTGCATATTATATATTAGACAACCTCTCTCAAATGCCTTACAAGACGGTTCCGATACGCCCGCAAGGGGTCTTTTCCCATTGCCTGCGAATCAGGCCGCTGAAGACAATTTTGATCCGTTCGATATTCCGAGTCGGGCCTTCTCATGACGGCATGTGGTATGCCGGACAGGAATACGAACGGATGGTGTTAAGTGGTTTGAGGAACAATCTAAGCAAAAAGAATATGAGCAAGATCGATAAAATCAGAAATTTCAGCATTATCGCTCACATTGACCACGGCAAGTCAACGTTGGCGGACCGCATTCTGGAGATCACCGGCATGGTCGGTGACCGGGACAAGAAGGACCAGTACCTCGATAAGATGGATCTGGAACGTGAACGCGGTATCACCATTAAGGCACAGACCGTACGAATCCCCTACAAGGATTCCGATGGTGAGGAGTATATCCTGAATCTCATCGACACGCCCGGCCACGTGGACTTCAGTTATGAAGTATCGCGGTCGCTGTCCGCATGCGAAGGCGCTCTGCTGGTGGTGGATGCCACACAGGGCGTGGAAGCACAGACACTGGCCAACGTGTACCTGGCACTGGACAACGACCTTGAGGTCATTCCGGTGCTCAACAAGATTGATCTGCCCAGCGCCGACCCGGAGCGCATCAGCCAGGAAATTGAAGAGGTTATCGGCCTGGATTGCTCCAATCCGATCGCTGTTTCCGCCAAGACCGGCAAGAACGTCCAGGAGGTGCTTGATGCAGTCGTCAATCTCCTGCCGCCGCCGAAAGGTGATCCGGACAAGCCGCTCAAGGCGTTGATCTTCGATTCCTGGTACGACACGTATCAGGGGGTTGTCGTTCTGTTCCGCATCATTGACGGAACCCTCAAGAAACGGGATGAGATCAAGATCTTTTCCACCGGCAAGAACTTTGAGGTCACACGCCTCGGTGCATTCATGCCCGAACCCGTGGACATGAAGACCATGGGACCGGGAGAGGTCGGATTCCTTTGCGCATCCATGAAAGACCTCGGTGACGCACCCGTGGGTGACACCATCACCAAGGCCGAGAATCCGGTCACGGAGCCGTATCCCGGCTTCAAACCGGTCAAGCCCATGGTGTTCTCCGGATTGTATCCGGTTGAGCCCAAAGAGTACGAAAACCTCAAGGCCGCGCTGGAAAAACTTCAACTCAACGATGCCGCTTTCAGCTATGAACCGGAAACATCCCAGGCTCTGGGCTTCGGTTTCCGCTGCGGTTTCCTCGGGTTGCTGCATATTGAAATCATTCAGGAACGGCTGGAACGTGAGTTTGAGGCGCGCCTCATCACGACGGCCCCATCGGTTATCTACGAGGTCGTGGATGTCAACGGTGAAGTGATGGTGATCGACAACCCGTCCAAGCTGCCCGATCCCACGAAGATTGGTTCCATCAGCGAACCGTTCGTACGTCTTGAGGTTCATGTGCCCAACGACTATGTCGGTGCGGTGCTTGCTCTGTGCGAGGAGAAGCGCGGAATTCAGAAGGACATGGCCTATATCACGGAAAAACGTGTGGTCATCACCTATGAGATTCCCTTTGCCGAAGTCATGTATGATTTCTTCGACAAGCTGAAATCCTCCACCAAGGGGTATGCAAGTCTCGACTATGAGATCATCGATTACCGTGAGGCAGACCTTGTCCGCCTGGACATTCTGATCAACGGTGATCCTGTTGATGCGTTCTCCTGCATTGTGCACCGTGAAAATGCTTCGCGAACCGGACGTTCATTGGCTCTCAAGCTGAAGCGCTCCATTCCGCGCCAGATGTTTGAAGTCGTCATCCAGGCTGCCATCGGCAACAAGATCGTTGCCAAGGAGCGCAACGCACCGTTCCGCAAGGACGTAACCGCCAAGTGTTACGGTGGTGATATCTCGCGTAAACGCAAGCTCCTGGAAAAACAGAAAGAGGGTAAGAAGCGTATGCGCCGCATGGGCAACGTGGAAATCCCGCAGGAAGCATTCCTTTCTGTTCTCAAAGCTGACGAAGATTAAATGAAATCACGCAAGGAACATACATGTCACATGACTCAATGAAATCATTTCGCGACACCATAGAAGCTGTCGTTGTCGCGCTGCTGCTGGCTCTGGTTATCCGGGCTTTTGTCGTTCAAGCCTTCAAGATTCCGTCCGGCTCCATGTTGGATACCTTGCAGATCGGCGATCACCTGCTGGTGACCAAGTTCGCGTATGATGTTCGGCTCCCGTCCAATCTCTTATTGGAAACCACCGGCGGCAAAGTGCTCTTCCGTGTGGGCGACCCCGAGCGTGGCGATATCGTCGTGTTCAAGTTCCCGGAAGATGAATCCAAGGACTACATCAAGCGCATCATAGGTCTGCCCGGCGATATCATTGAGATCAAGGACAAGGTCGTGTTCATCAACGGCAATCCCCTTGATGAGCCGTATGTTCTGCACACCAAGCCGGGAATCATGCCGGTACGTGACAACTTCGGCCCTTACAAGGTTCCCGAAGGCAACTATTTCATGATGGGTGACAACCGGGAAGGCTCCTACGACTCCCGCTTCTGGGGACCGGTCAAGCGCGAGAAAATCGTGGGTAAGGCGCTGATCATCTATTGGTCCTGGGGATCCATCAGCGATATCCGTTTTGATCGAATCGGAACGATATTCAACTAACCTTCGATGTTAGTGTGAATTCATAGTCAAACGCAACTTAAGGTGCGGTAGAGGAAATTTCCTCTACCGCACTTTTTTTATTCAGTCAGGTGGCACTCTGAGTACCGACTTTATAGATGCGGCTCACCGGAGACTTTGCTGCCGAAGAGTTGGTGTGTTAATAGGGTATGCAATATTGTGAATGGGGAGGACTTTTGCGCTTACAATGACACCGTACCAGGGAGTTCGGATGCCAGACAAATCGATTCCACATCAGCCCGCGAAAATCACGCCGGGTAAGCCCACGCTCACCAATCACGTCAAGATCCATAACTGCAAGATGTGCGGTACGCCGTCGCCCATCCTTTGGCTGCGGGAGGAGCACGAGCCGTTGCCAGTATATGACTTTTTTGGCCCGGATTACGCACGTCCCTACTACCAGTGTCCGAAGTGCAACTTCATTTTTTGTACCGATTTTGATGCCCTCTGTGCGGAGGAACTCGACTGGATATACGATGGCATGGCCACCCAGAGCCTGCTCAAAGGGCGGATTAATCGGGGATACCGAGAAACTGTTATGGTCATCAATTACGCTGCGTTACAGCATGTCGATGTCAAACGAGCCAAGATTCTGGTGTTTGGATGCGGTACCGGACTCAGCATGAACCTCATGCTCCAGCACGAGATGCGCCCTTGGGCAACGGATTATGCGGAATTCGATTTCACCAATACGGACTATCCGGCCGACATGTATAATCCGGCACTGGCACCTGTCATGCGTAAACGCTTTATCCCGCTGGACGCGTTGCCCAAAGAGGAGTTCGACATCATCACCATGACCGAGGTGTTCGAGCACTTTACCCGGCCACGTAAAGAGATGACTGCTGTGATGAGCGCCCTGCGTCCCGGTGGATTCCTCATCGGTACAACCGGTGTGATTGATTGGCGGGAGAATCCGGACTTTTCGGCTTGGTGGTACAAGGATGCGCAGACCCATGTCTCCTTTCTCTCCGAACGCAGCTTTCGTCAGATGGCAAAGGATTTCGGCTGCCTCGGCATGCTCTACAAGTCCTCGCCCATACTCATCGGCCAGACCGACATGTCTGCCTCCCAGTGTGTGTTCGTCTTGAAAAAGGTCCCGTAGTCAGTCTTTGTTTCAAGCTTCTGGTTTTCCATACATAAAAAAGGCCGCCCCTTTCGGAGCGGCCTTGAATGATCTGTTGGCAGGTGATCGAACTAGTTGGCAACGATGTTGACCAGCTTGTTCGGGATCACGATGACCTTGCGAATGGTCTTGCCATCGGTGAACTTGGTGACGTTATCCAGACCGAGAGCAATGGCTTCGACTTCGTCTTTTGGCGCATTGTTGGGTGCCTGGAATTTACCACGCATCTTGCCGTTGACCTGAACGACCAAGGTCACTTCGTCCTTGACCAGCGCCTTTTCGTCAAAGGTCGGCCAGGGCTGTTCGGTCAGGCCCTTTTCGTTGTCCATGACTTCCCAGAGCTCCTCGCAGATATGCGGGGTGACGGGAGAGAGCAGCGAAATGGCAGTAGCAATGGCGGAAGAAAGGGCCTGCGGCTCTTCCTCGGCCAGCGCATCCCTGAGTTGGTACATCTCGTTGACCAGTTCCATGACAGCGGCGATGACCGTGTTGAACTGAAACTCGTTCTCGATGTCCTTGGTGGCACGACGAATGGTGTCGTGCTCTTTGAAACGAAGCTGCTTGGCTGCTTCGGATTTGGGGTCATTGTAGGAAGCGGCCACCGTGGGCGTCAGCTTGTCTTCCAGTCCTTCAACCAGACGCCAGAGGCGATTCAGGAAGCGGAAGGAACCTTCAATGCCCTGATCCGACCACTCAAGCTCCTTGATCGGCGGTGATGCGAACAGGATGAACAAACGAGTGGCGTCAGCGCCGAAACGGTTGATCATGGCGTTGGGATCGACCACGTTGCCCTTGGACTTGGACATCTTGCCGCCGTCCTTGAGAACCATGCCCTGAGTGAGCAGGTTGGCAAACGGCTCGTCGCATTCGATGAAGCCGGTGTCGCGCAGTGCCTTGGTAAAGAAGCGGGAGTAGAGCAGGTGCAAAATGGCGTGCTCGATACCGCCGATATACTGGTCCACGTTCATCCAGTAGCCGGTGGCTTCCTTGGAGAACGGTTCTGCCTCGTTGCGGGGATCGCAGTAACGCAGGTAGTACCAGGATGATTCAAAGAATGTGTCGAAGGTGTCTGTTTCGCGTCGGGCTGCCTTGCCGCACTTGGGGCATTCGCAATTGATGAATTCCTCCATCTGCGGCAGCGGGGACTTGCCGTCCTTGCGTACCTGAGCGTTTTCGGGCAGCAGCACCGGCAACAGGTCTTCGGGAACCGGGACAGCTCCGCAGTCTTCACAGTAGATGACCGGAATGGGTGCGCCCCAGAAACGCTGACGGGAAACGTTCCAGTCGCGCAGGCGGTAATTGATGGCCATCTTGGCCTCACCGGCCTTGTCGAGGTGCTCGACAATGGCTTTCTTGGCAGGCTCGTTCTCCATGCCGTCGAAGTCGCCGGAATTGACCATGATGCCGGGATCGACAAAGGCCGCTTCAAGGGACTCGGCTTCGAGCACTTCGCCCTTGTCGTGCATCTCCTTGGGGTTGATGACAACCTGGAGCGGCAGATCATACTTCTGAGCAAATTCGAAATCGCGCTGGTCATGAGCAGGAACGGCCATGACCGCGCCGGTGCCGTAGCCCATGAGGACGAAGTTGGCCACAAAGATGGGAATCTCGCGACCGGTAACCGGGTTGATGCAGTACTTGCCGGTGAAGATGCCTTCTTTCTCAAGATCGTCGGCGCCGCGTTTGATGCGATCCATATTCTTGATGTTGTTGACGAACTCTTCGACTTCGGCCTTGTTCTCACTGTCGGCGATGAGCTGATCCACCAGGGGATGCTCGGCCGCGACAGACATGAAGGTAGCGCCGTAGATGGTGTCGGGGCGGGTGGTGAAGACCGTGATGGTCTCGTCCATGTCCTTGACATTGAAGGTCAATTCCGCGCCGTAGGATTTACCAATCCAGTTGCGCTGCATGGTCAGAACCCGCTCGGGCCAGCCGCCTTCGAGGGTCTCAAGGTCCTTGAGCAGTTCTTCGGCGTAATCGGTGATACGCAGGAACCACTGTTCCATGTCTTTTTGTTCGACTTCGGAATCACAGCGCCAGCACAACCCTTCCTCGACCTGTTCGTTGGCGAGGACGGTGTTACAGCTGGGGCACCAGTTCTGGGGGGAGTCCTTGCGGTAGGCGAGGCCCTTTTCCAGGAACTTCAGGAAAAATTTCTGCTCCCACTTGTAGTACTCGGGACGGCAGGAAGCGACTTCGCGGCGCCAGTCGTAGGAGTAGCCAAGACGCTGCAACTGCTCGCGCATCTCGGAGATATTCTGGTACGTCCACTTGGCAGGATGGGTCTCGTTCTTGATGGCCGCGTTCTCGGCGGGCAGGCCAAAGGCGTCCCAGCCCATGGGGTGCAGCACGTTGAAGCCCTGCATCTTCTTGAAACGGGCAACCACATCGCCGATGGAGTAGTTGCGGACATGGCCCATGTGGATTTTGCCGGATGGGTAGGGGAACATCTCCAGTACGTAGTACTTGGGTTTGTCCGTATCCACCTCAACTTCAAAGCAGCCGGAATCCTGCCATGCCTGCTGCCATTTTTTCTCGATCTTTTCCGGATCGTATTTACCTAAGGGCATAGTAATATCCTTGTCGATTGCTGCGCGTTATCCGTTCTGTCGCACGAAAGCCGAGGAGGTGTCGCGACCGCAAGGGGCGCTGTTGCATCCTCGGCATCACGCAGCTGTTTGTCTTTTTGTAACTCTGCCTACTGTTTCAGCTTCTTGGCTGCACCATCGAGAATGCCGTTGACAAAAGAACGGGACTTCTCGTCACCGAACGTCTTGGACAGTTCGATGGCTTCGTTGATAGCGGCTTTGACCGGAATATCAGTAAACATCATTTCATACAGGGACAGGCGGAGAATGGAGAGCTCCACAATGGCGATGCGTTCGATTTTCCAGTGCTGGGTCTGGGCCTGGATGATCTCGTCGAGCTTGGCGCGTTGAGCGTCAACACCGAGGGCCAGGTCGCGAGCGAATTCGCAGGCGGTTTCGGATTCTTCTTCCTTCACCAGCGGATTGATGTCGAACAGCGAACCAATGTCCATGGGATTGTCTGCGTCCACGAAATGGGAAGCATACAACACCTGAAACGCCAGAGTACGTCCTACCCTGCGGATGCCGGGCTTGTTGCCCTTCTTTTTACCGCCCATGGTCTAGAGCTGTTCCAGAACGCGGATGGTTTCGAGCAGAGCGGAAGCGGCTTCAACACCTTTGTTGCCTGCCTTGGAACCGGCACGTTCGATGGCCTGGTCCAGAGAATCACAGGTCAGCAGGCCAAAGCCCATGGGAACGCCGGATTCCATGCTGGCCTGGGCAACGCCCTTGGCGCATTCGTTACATACGAAGTCGAAGTGCGGGGTAGCGCCGCGAATAACCGCGCCGAGTACAACCACACCGTCGTAGTCGCCGGATCTGGCCAGCTTCTGGGCAGCGATGGGCAGCTCGAATGCGCCGGGTAGGCGGACGAGAGTCAGGTCTTCTTCGCTTCCGCCGTGGCGGACAAGGTAGTCGGTGGCGCCGGAAATGAGTCGGTCAACGATGAAGTCGTTGAAACGGGCGGCCACGATGGCGATTTTCAAACCTTTGGCGTTCAGCTGTCCTTCAATGGTCTTCAAGGGCATGGATCGGTCTCCCTATTTATATGTATATATAGCGGTGTAATAAGTTATCGGTTCTTCAAAAGTCAATACGGCGAACAGCCTGTTGGCCGATTCGCCGTTTTTTTTGGCGTTATCAGTCACCTTGCGGCAACTACGGTGTATCCACCTTGATCATGTGTTCCATCTTGTCGCGCTTGGTCTTGAGATACTTTTCGTTCATCTCGCAGGCGTCGATTTCGATGGGTACACGTTCGGTGACCTTCAGGCCGTACCCTTCCAGGCCGACCATTTTCTTCGGGTTGTTGGTCATCAGCTTCATTTTGGAAACACCGAGAGCGACCAGAATCTGGGCACCGGTGCCATACTCGCGAAGGTCCGGCGGAAAGCCGAGCTTGACGTTGGCTTCAACCGTGTCGAAACCCTGATCCTGCAAGTGGTACGCCTTGATCTTGTTGCCAAGGCCGATACCGCGACCTTCCTGCCGCATGTAGACGAGTACGCCCTTGCCTTCGTTGCGGATCATGCACATGGCATCGGCCAACTGGGGGCCGCAGTCGCAACGCAGGGAGCCGAACACGTCACCGGTCAGGCACTCGGAATGGACACGCACCAAGGTGGGCTCGTCCGGGTGAATGTCGCCCATGTACAGGGCGATGTGGGTCTTGCCGTCTGCCTCGGAATGGAATGCCGCGGACTTGAACTCGCCCCAGCGGGTGGGCAGGTTGGCTTCGGCCACCTTTTCCACGGACTGGCCGTCGAATTTCATGCGGTAGGCGATGAGATCGGCAACGGAGCAGATTTTGAGGTCATGCTTTTCAGCATAGACTTCCAGATCAGGCATGCGAGCCATGGTGCCGTCTTCGTTCATGATTTCGCAGATGACAGCCGCGGGCTTGAACCCGGCAAGGCGGGCGATGTCTGAGCCGCCTTCGGTCTGTCCGGCACGAACCAGAACACCGCCGTCCTTGGCTCGGAGTGGGA
Organism: Pseudodesulfovibrio profundus; assembly: GCF_900217235.1. NCBI lineage: Bacteria > Pseudomonadati > Thermodesulfobacteriota > Desulfovibrionia > Desulfovibrionales > Desulfovibrionaceae > Pseudodesulfovibrio > Pseudodesulfovibrio profundus. Next base: position 2,688,802 of record NZ_LT907975.1, read on the forward strand.
AAATGTGGCCGGGGGTGACAATGGAGTCCGGACCTGCGCCGTCTTCAACGGCAGCCAGGATGGTGGTCGCACGGTCTGCGGCCGAAATGCCGGTGGTAACGCCTTCGCGGGCCTCGATGGAGACAGTGAAGTTGGTGCCGAAACCAGACTCGTTCTTTTGGGCCATCAACTCAAGACCGAGCTTGTCAGCCATGCTGTTGTTCATGGGCAGGCAGATAAGCCCGCGTCCATGGGTGGCCATGAAGTTGATGATCTCAGGGGTGACCGCTTCAGCAGCGCACACCAGATCGCCTTCGTTTTCACGGTCCTCGTCATCCACCATGATGATCATTTTACCTTGGCGGATATCCTCAATGGCGTCTTCAATTCTACACAATGCCATGCGTCGTTACCTCATAGAAAGATTTTTCCGAAACCGCAGCACGTCGCTGTCCTGACCTGCTTGCGCGGAACCAAATTACTTATCGTAAATGGTCGTGGTGGGAAAGGGGAAATTTTTCACTCAAAACTGCAATGATAACAAGCGGATGCTGATTTGATGTTCCTGGTCTTCCAACAAGGGAAGCTCCACGGCCAGAAGGAATGTAGTCATTGGAGGCCAAATGACAAGGGGATTAGAGTAGGGGGAGTTGTTTTTCCACGATCCGTTTGTGCGCCACGACACAGTTTCGACCCAGGGATTTTGCCTTGTACATGGCGTCTTCGGCTGACCGGATCAGGTGCTCGCGAACGGGGCCATCCGTGTTTTCGATGGATTCAAGGTCAGCCACGCCTGCGCTTATGGTCACCTTAAGGCGCGGGCCTTCCATGGTCAGGTCGTTTACTTCGACCACATTCCTCAACTTTTCCGCAGCCATTGCCGCCTTGTTGACGTCCAGGGCCGGGATGAGGATGGCAAATTCCTCGCCGCCGTACCTTGCGATGATATCCGAGGTGCGGATGTTGGCAGCCAGCAGGCGCGAAACCTCGGTCAGCGCCAGGTCGCCGTATTGCGCCCCCAGTTCGTCATTGATTTTGCGGAAGTTGTCGATGTCGATCATGATCAGCGACAGGTTGGTCTTGTATCGGACGGCCCGGTCCACTTCCTGCTCAAGGCGTTCAAAGAAGTAACGCCGGTTGGCGAGACCGGTCAGCGGATCGTTGACGCTTGTCTCTACCAGTACGTCGGTGGCAGCTTTCAGTTGTCTGGTGAGTCGCTGGGTAAGAAAAATGAAGGTTGCCACGATCACCGAGGTCCAGGCGGCCACAAAAGAGAAGACCATTGTCCGGTTGGCATCCATGGCCGATTTGATGGTCGAGATGTCAAAAATGGCAGCGCTCATCAGTATTGGTTCGGATCGGCCGTCAATGAGGGACAATCCCGCGCACACACCACAAAGAAAGACGGTCATGACCATGACGACCTGAATGGCGAACAGCAGCCAGATGCGGAAAGGGCGGGGTGTGGACAACTTCTTCATTGAATTCTCGGGATTCCGGTACTTTTTATCGATCTATTCTGGTTGAGCCTCCTATACATCAATGAGTGAAAGTTGAAAATACCGTTTTTGAAAAAAATGACCCGACTCGCTGTTGGCTGCGAGTCGGGTCGATTCATGGATTGTTTTTGATGCCGGGGCCTTTTGAGGTCCACTTGGGCCTCGATGTGCAAAGCCGGGCTGTGCGGATCAGGCGAGAGCCTCGTGCAGTTCCACTGTAGCCGGACGGCGAACCTGATCGGCGGACACGCTTCGTTCATTGGCGAGTCTGTCGAGCATGTTGGCCTGACGTCTGGACAAGGCGTTGTTGTCCAGGCTCCTGCCCGCATCATACACGCCGACGACCTCTTCAAGCACTTTTGTGGAGTGCGAGCGGCGGTACCACTGGAGGATGTTCAGATAATCTGCCTCGTACTTGCCCTGATAGAGCCAGCCGCCGCAGCGGTCGACAACCAGTCGTCGGGAAACGCACAGGCACAGTGGATCGATATTGCCCGGACGCACCAGTGAGCCGTTGTCGTTGACCGGCAGAAACGGCTTGTCAAAGGCGAGTTGCGTATCGATACGGGCGATGATCATCTCCGTATCCGTATACCGCATGTAGGTGCGCAAAGCGTGCTGCTTGATGACGTTGTCGTCATCAAGAAAAATGAGCTTGTCGCCGCTGGCAATCTTGAGCAGCGTGTTGCGTATGCCGTTGCCCCAGTCGTTATCCCTGGGCAGATTGAAGGCCTGGACCGGGTAGGCGCACTGCGGTGCTGTCCCCTTGACTCCGTCGAAGCCTATGAGAATTTCCAGTTGTTCCTTCTTCAGTCCTGCGAACCTGGCCGCCTTTTCAACGGATTCCACCGCCTTCTGCAAAGCCCTGGGCCGCCTGCCTGTAGAGGGAATTATGATCGAAAAGAGTGTGCCGTCCATGGCAGTGATCTCCTATCCCTCCCCCACTGTTCGTGCGGGTTTTACAAGTACGAATCTCGTCTTGTTTATTAAGCTGTATTGTTAGCGTATATTTCACCGCTTCATGGGTTGTATCGGCAAAGATGAGCAGTTTCTTTAGGGGGGCGTATCAAGTTGTTTGCATGGAAGTCGTCAACAGGGTCGGAATGAGCCAAGGTCAAAGTGGACCTTTGCTTCGTTTCCACGTACTATCTGCCACCAAAATCGATTCCGTGGAGTTAAACGATGAACGTAGCCAAATATATGCCTCTTTTGCTGTGCTTTTTCCTTGTTGGGTGCGGATATTCCGTTGGTCCCAGCAGCGACCACTTTGTTCTGGCCGAAAAATACCGAACAATGGGGATAGCTGAAGTGGACAACCCGACCATGTTCACCTGGCTTGAGCCACGTCTTCGCAAGCTGTTGCGCGACGAGATGACCAACCGTGGCGTGATTACCTGGGTGGATGATCGGGAGGATGCCGACGCGTTGATCTCCATCGATATCGAAAGTTATACTCGGCGTACCGCGGTGGAAGGCGAAAATGACGAAACCTTGCGTTCCAGCGCAAAGTTGGAGTTCAGCGCAGTGGTCCGTTCTGCCGTGGATGATTCTGTCCTCTGGAGCTCCGGCCGCATTACGCAGAGTTGGCCGTTCTTCTCCGGGCAGGAGTCCGAAGCCGATGAAGAAGTCACGCGCCTTGGCATCCGTGATTTGGCTAACAGAATGTCCCAGAACTATTAGAGTGGAATAGCATGAATCGACCCAAATACATTTTTCTTGTCTGTCCTGACCCGGAGCTGATCAAGTCCCACGTGGACGAGCGACTCAAGAGCTCGGGGCAGGACGGTTGGGAAATAAAGACATTCTGGGGTGATGATGACGATCCGCTGCCTCAGATATTCTGGACCGACCTGACGATCAAATCGCTTTTCCCGCAACCCAAGGCATTGATCGTGCGCCGCGCCCATGCCCTCAAGGCAGAGCATTGGGATAAGCTCGATGCCGGTGTCAAAGGCTTGGGGTCGGACATCTATCCGATTTTCTGTCTCGAAGGACAATGGAAGACCAAGAAGGCGCCCATTCCGGCCACACTGGCTCGACGAGGTCTGTTCAAGAAGGCCAAGGAAGCCGGTTGGATATGGGAATCGCAGGGATTGGATGCCCGGTCCCTGGGTGATTTCGTGCGGACATGGGCGCAAAAGAACAACATGGCATTTGAGCCGGGGGCGGATCGCGCCTTGGCCCAGGCATTGCCCGCAGATGCTGTCGCGGCCCGACTGGAGCTCGACAAGATCGAGTTGGCTGCCGGTGACGAGCGTATGGTCAAAAGAGAGCATGTCGGACTGATCGCCCAGACCGGAGAGATGGCGTTTTTCGATCTCATGGACGCCCTGAGTCGTCCGGGAGCCGAGGCCGCTGTATGGAAGCGGGTCATTGATGATCACGCAAAGGCTGCCAAGGACCAGATGCTTTTCAATCTTATCGGATTTTTGGCTTCACAGGCCCGGATGTTCGGGATGATCCTCGGTGGCGGCAAGGTCGCGGGTAATCCGTATGTCATCAAGAAAAAGACACCGGTTGCCCGTCAGCTTGGGCAGCAGGGCGTTGCGCGCATGATTGATCTGGCTCTGGAGGCCGAATATTCCATCAAATCGGGCGAGCGAAAGTACGACGAAGTACTGGACAGCCTCATCGCCGGTCTCATCGATCTGTTTCAGCCTAAAGCCCGGATGCGTCGTTGATAGGCTTATTATAAATCGTTCTAAATCATTCCTCACGTCTTGACTTCCCCGATATGAAACAAAAACAAAAGCCCCATTACGTAGGCCACCGGCAGCGCCTGAAAGAGAAGCTGGCCGGTGAACCTCGCAGCCTGGCTGATTATGAGATCATGGAACTGGTTCTGGCTTCCGTGCTTCCCCGGAGGGACACGAAACCGTTGGCCAAGGCCTTGATCGAGCGCTTTGGATCTTTGAAAGACGCCATGATGGCCCGCCCTGATCAGCTTGACGAGATCAAGGGTGTTGCCGCCGGAGTGAAATACCACTGGCAGCTCATTCAGGAGCTGTTCGCCCGCATGGGTGAGGCGCAGGCCCGGAGCGGCGAGCCTCTGTCTGACCCTGTTGAGGTGGCTCGTGCTGCCATGGCCCGCATCGGCAACAAGGGAACCGAGGAATTCTGGGCGGCCTTTCTGGATTCCAAGAACCGGGTGATCGCCTGGGAGCAGGTCTCCAAGGGTACGGTCAATGCCACGCCGGTTTTTCCGCGGGAGATCATGGCTACTGCACTCCGACTGGAGGCGGTCTCCATCATCCTGGCCCACAACCACCCGGGGGGCGACCCGAGGCCGTCTTCGGAAGATATCTTGCTGACGGCACGGATTCAGGAAACGGCGCAGGCATTGGATATTCGCGTGCTGGATCATCTGGTGGTGACGGATACCGAGTTCTATAGTTTCAATGATCATGGGCGGATGTGATGGAAGAAATTGTAGCAGTCATACACGGCAAGGTGCAGGGAGTCTGGTTTCGGGCCTGGACCCGAGACATCGCCCGCGAGCTGGGAGTTGCAGGCTGGGTGCGTAATCTTCCCGATGGGAGTGTGGAGGCTCTTGCCCAAGCGGAAAAGGGCGTCCTGGATCAGTTTATTGAGCGTCTGCACGACGGCCCACCCTTGGCAAGGGTGACGGAGGTCGTTGTGAAAAGTGGAGACAAAGAGACAGTCTTCGACTCGTTTGACGTACGTAGATAAGAAGTGTCAAATTGCATAAAAATCGGACTTGCCAACCCGTTTTGACGACTTATTTGGGTAAAACAACCAGATTTTCACAGAAATAAAAGGATGAAACCTTGAGCAGGAAAAAAAGTAAATCGCCCATCAAGCCGACAAGGATCAAGCGCAAAAAGCCTGAATCCGGCGGCAGGAAAGGGCCTGCAAATAAGCCGAAGCGCCCGGAAAGCGCGCCTGTCGAGCCTGGTAAAGGCGAAGAACTGCCTGATATCATTGAAGCGTTGACCAACGCTCCCGGAACAGCGTCCCTGTTTGGCGACGGTGATGAATTGGCCGGTCCGAATCCGGCGGATATTCCTTCCACCCTTCCGGTGCTTGCCGTCAGGGATATCGTTGTTTTCAATTACATGATCCTTCCTCTTTTCGTGGGACGGGAGAAATCCATCCAGGCCGTGGACGCGGCACTGGCAGGGGACAGGTATATCCTGATTCTCACCCAGAAGGACGAAAAGGTCGAAGACCCGAACCCGGACGAAATGTACATGACCGGCACCGTCGGCATGATCATGCGTATGCTGAAAATGCCGGATGGCCGTCTGAAGGTGCTTGTACAGGGATTGGCCCGTGCCAAGGTGAAGCGTATCACGTCCAGTGATCCGTATCACATCGCAGAGCTTGAACCGCTCATCGAGCCGGAAGTGCCTGAACTGACCAGCGAGCAGGAAGCGCTTATCCGTTCTTCCCGCGAGCAGTCCGAGCGCATCCTGACCCTGCGCGGGATTTCCTCGCAGGATATCATGTCCGTGCTCAACAATGTTTCCGAGCCGGGGCGTCTGGCTGATCTCATCGCATCCAACTTGCGAATGAAGGTTGATGTCGCGCAGAAGATTCTCGAATGCCAGGACCCCATGGATCGACTGGAACTGGTCAACTCCCAGCTTCTCAAGGAAGTGGAAGTTGCCAATATGCAGAACAAGATCCAGACCATGGCCAAAGAAGGCATGGACAAGGCACAGCGTGACTTCTACCTGCGTGAGCAGATGAAGGCCATCAAGCGCGAGCTGGGTGACGACGGTGACGATTCCGAAGAGATGGAGGAACTCAAGCAGGGTATCCTCAAATCCGGCATGCCCAAGGATGTCATGAAAGAGGCGCACAAGCAGTTGCGTCGCCTTGAATCCATGCACGCCGAATCCAGTGAAGCCACTGTCATCAGAACATATCTCGATTGGATGATTGAGCTGCCGTGGAAAAAGCTTTCCCGCGACAGGCTCGACATCAAAAAGGCCGAGACCATTCTGAATGAGGATCACTATGACCTTGAGAAGGTCAAGGAACGTATCCTCGAATATCTGAGTGTTCGCAAGCTCAACCCGAAGATGAAAGGTCCCATCCTTTGCTTCTCCGGCCCTCCCGGTGTGGGTAAGACCTCTCTTGGTCGATCCATTGCCCGTTCCCTTGGCCGCAAGTTCCACCGTATGTCGCTTGGCGGCATGCGCGACGAAGCAGAGATTCGCGGTCATCGCCGGACATACATCGGCGCCATGCCCGGACGAATCATCCAGGGAATCAAGCAGTGCGGTACCCGTAACCCGGTGATCATGCTCGACGAAATCGACAAGCTCGGTTCGGACTTCCGTGGCGATCCGTCTTCGGCATTGCTGGAGGTGCTTGATCCGGAGCAGAACTACTCCTTTACCGATCACTACCTGAATGTGCCGTTTGACCTGTCCAAGGTGATGTTCATTTGTACGGCCAACATGCTGGATTCTATTCCCGGCCCGTTGCGTGACCGCATGGAGATCATTCGCATCCCCGGTTACACGGAGCAGGAAAAGACTGCTATTACCCGCCGTTACATTATCCCTCGTCAGGTCAGCGACAACGGCCTCAAGGATGATGAACTGGAGGTCTCTGACAAGCTGGTCGCAAAAATCGTTCGTGAGTACACCCGCGAAGCCGGGCTGCGTAATATCGAACGGGAAATCGGAACCCTGTGCCGCAAAATGGCACGCAAGAAGGCAGAAGGGGAGAAGGGACCGTTCAAGGTGACGGCCAAGAACCTCTACACGCTGCTCGGGCCGCCGCATTTTCTTGACGATGAAAAGGAAACCAGCCTGCCTCCGGGCGTTGCCGTGGGCTTGGCCTGGACACCTGTGGGTGGCGAGTTGCTTCACATCGAAGTAACGACCATGCCCGGTAAAGGCCGTCTGACACTGACCGGTAAGCTCGGTGATGTGATGAAGGAATCGGCTCAGGCCGCCCTGTCCATCGCCCGTGCTCGCGCCGACGAATATGGCATCGATCCGAAGTTCAACGAGAAGATGGATATCCACGTTCACGTTCCGGCTGGTGCCACTCCCAAGGATGGCCCGTCCGCCGGTGTCACGTTGGTCACGGCACTGATCTCGGCATTGTCCAATGCTCCGGTCAACCCCGAGATCGCCATGACCGGTGAAATCAGTCTCCGTGGTCGTGTCCTGCCTGTTGGCGGTATCAAGGAAAAGATTCTGGCCGCGGTAGCCCGTGGCATGAATATTGTCCTGATCCCGGCCCAGAACAAAAAGGACCTCACCGAAATACCGGAAGAACTCCGCAAGCGGATCAAGATCAAGACCGTCGAAAAGATCGAAGAAGTCTGGCCCCTTGCCAAAGCATAACGGCCATACTCAATAAGTATAAAAAGCCCCGTCATCCGATGACAGGGCTTTTTTTATAAGCAAATTTTTATCGTATTCAATTCATGCTGCTCGGGTGTGAGTGAGAATTGATCAATCTCCCAGCAGGCTGTCGATATCTACTTCTTCGCCGTCCTCCACCTGGTGGGAGCGCTGTTGCTGGGCGCGGCCTTCTTCCGGGGCGTCGAAGACGGGCTTCTCGTCGAGGGGCACCTTCGGTTCCTGTTGCTCGATCATGCGGCGGGCGGCGGCAGCGACTTCCGGCGGGACCGGCGGCTTGTCGTATTTGACCAGCAGGGATTCGTCGTCAGAGAGCGCCACTATCACATGGCAAAGGTCCTGAGTGACTTCGAGTTTCGGATTGATCCGATGGGAGAGAAGCAGGCCGTCAATACACCCTTCCCAGTCCTTGTTTTCGTAAAGGGCGCGAGCGTAATTGTAATAGAGATTCTCGTCATCTTTGACCATCTCGATGGCTCGGCGATAATACTGAACCGACTCATCAAACAGGCCGATTTTGCGCAGGGCGATGCCGAACTCATTGAAAAGATGCTGATTCTTGCCGTCAAAGGCAGACTGAATCTGCACCAGTTCATTCATGATCTCGCGTGTCCGTTCCACCTCTTTTCGCGTGGAGCAGATCAGGCCAATGCCGAACAGGGCGCGGATATTCCGGGCTTCGAGCTTGAGAGCACTGCCGTATTCCATCTCTGCGCTGTACAGGCGGCCTTCCTCACGAAGCGCATCGCCCCGATCCAGGGTCTCGGCCAGTTCTTTCATGGCCGGGAGAACCGTGGTTTCGTAGTAGCCGAAATGGGGGGTGTACTCATTGATGAGCTTATGCAGGGGGATGGTGGCCGGTTCGCCGTCGGGCAGATCATTGTCGTTGATTTGGCGAAGCTCGATGCGCTCGGGGCCGGTTTGATGCGCATACCAATACTGGCGATCATCAGACGTGGCATCGTTCGTATCGCTCGTGTCCGAGTCAGATATCGAGGAAAAGACGCATTTGATGATCCCGTCTTCTGTCAGATAGTCCCAACCGGAGACCGTTCCATTGCTCTTGGGCGTATCACCCAGATCAAGCTTGAAATCATCCTTATCCATAACTCTTGATCGCATCAGCTCTTTTGGTGAAAGACATGGCCGAAGTAGCCCCATTCCTCATTGCGGTCCACACCGACATTTCGCCCTGCACCGCCTTTCCAGGTGACGCCCACTGCCAACTCCAGTTTGAACTTTCCACCAAGAAGGCGAGTGCAGTTGTCAATGGAGAGGGTGACGTCCTCCTGGCGGAAGGCATCAACATCGTCCCATCGAAAGCTCAATGCCGTGTCGCGTCGGGCATGATAGACACCGAGGACGTCCTTGGCCTTGCCCTGACTCAGGAACTGTTCCGGGCGAGGGATACGGCGGGCGGCATCGACCTGTGTAAAGGATACGGGTCGGCCTTCGTGGAATATCTCCATGCCGAATTCTTCGTCCTGCATGGCAATCCCTTCGCTGACAAAAAGTGGTGACAGGTTTGCCCCAACCACCTGATTGACCTGTTTCACTTTCTGGGAAGAGGCCACTCCCAGCGCTATATCCATGAGAAGGACATGCCACTCTCTGCGTCCATAGGCGGCCACTCCGGCAGAGATCGTCTGTTGCGAGAGGAGTATGGCCCCGACACGATAGCCGGTGCCGAACATGGTGACGTCCAGCCGCTTAGACACGTTTTCCTCCTAAACCTTCCGTGGGAAATTCCATCATTGCTGAAGAGTTGCTCTTTTTTAGTAGTGTTTTGACTTGTTCCGCGATTTCAGTTGGTACTTCTGGTTTGCCGTGCTTTTCCCGCTTCTTCGGATCATCCGCCATGATGGACATGACTTGTCCCAAGCTAATTGCTGCGGTGTGGTCGGGGTCGAGTTTCAGTGCCTTTTCCACGAAAAGGAAGCAGTGCTCCCAGTCGTTTTTCTCATAAAAAACACGGGCCAGATTGTAAAAGAGATTCTCGTCATCTTCGGTCAACTCGGAAGCGCGAGTGTAGTAGCGTATGGATTCTTCATAGAGCTGGTTCTTTCGCAAGGCAATGCCGAACTCGTTGAACAAGTGCTTGTGGTCTTCGTCGAAAGCCGCCTCCATGGCGACCAGTTGATCGAAAACCGCCAACCCCTTTTCCCTGTCGTTGCGTTCCAGGTACACAAGCCCCAGCCCGAAGATGGCGCGGACATTGGTTTCGTCAACATCCAGCGCCCTGGTGTATTCCATCTCGGCTGAAAGCGGCTTGTTGTCCTCACGGTGCTTGTCGCCCTTGGCAAGGGTCTTGTTGAGCGCCGCCATGGCCGGTTGTACCTGCTGGTTGTGAATCTCGACCTCAGGGGTATACTCCGAGAGCAGGGTCTCGCGGTCTACGTATGTCTCATCGCCCACGGGAACGAACTGCGGATTTATTTTGCGTATGGCATACGAATCCTCGTCGCACTGCTTGGCGAACCAGAGGTTTTTACTCTGTTGCTTTTTTGCGGTGGTTCCGGTCCCGACTTTGAAGGTCGTCACCGTTGAGAAGACGCACTTGAGAGGCTCGTTGGTGTTCTCGAGCCCTGGACATCCCGGTTTAACCTGTGAACGCATTTGGGTCCTGGTTTGCATTGTCTATCTGCCCGGCACTGATGTGGCCGGAAGTCATCCCCCCGATGACAAAGATGTAAGTAGTGTATATGTTACCGCCGATTATGTCGATTCCAATAAACAGTTGTTTTGATCAGTCTCCACCTTACCGCTCACCACTTTCACCGTCATTTATAATGTGGGACTGGACAAGCACGGATGACGATTTATCCTACTTTACGGTTGCGGTGGGCATGTAGGAACCGACCGTTGCCAGTATTGACCTTTTGAGCTATTGAGTCTCTCTGTCCCGACAGCCTTTGGTTGTGGATAAACCATGCATTCGGAGTAATACATGCCGATATTTGAATATATTTGTAACGATTGCGAAAAAGAATTCGAAGAACTCGTATTTGACAGGGATGAATGTCCCAATTGTCCCGGCTGTGGGTCTTCGAAAACCGAAAAGCTGATGAGCGCGGTTCGTTCTCGCGTTGGCGGCGGTGCACCGGATATGGGAGGCGATTCCGAAATGGCCTCCGCTCCTTCCGCCCCCAGTGGATGCGCCGGTTGTTCCGGCGGCGACTGTTCCAGCTGCGGCTAATTCCAGACCGCCTTCTCAAAACGGCACCAGACCACAAGGATATCATGAAACAACTCGTCATTGCCACGCGCGGTAGCGCTCTGGCCCTCTGGCAGGCCAATCATATTAAGGATCGACTTGAAGCCGAACACCCCGGACTGAGCGTTGAACTGCTCAAGATCAAGACTAAAGGGGACAAAATTTTGGACGTCCCGCTGGCTAAAGTCGGCGGTAAAGGTCTGTTCGTAAAGGAAATCGAAGAAGCATTGTTGGATGGACGCGCGCATATTGCGGTTCACTCCATGAAAGACGTCCCCACCGAACTGCCTGAAGGACTGGAAGTCGGCATCATCCCCGAGCGTGAAGCACCGACCGATTCTCTGCTCTCCGTCCATTATGATGGACTGAAAGGGCTGCCCGAAGGTGCTGTCGTCGGCACCTCTTCCCTCCGTCGTCAGTCGCAACTGGCCACCCTGCGTCCCGATCTCAAGATCGAGTCCCTGCGCGGCAACCTCGATACCCGCGTCAATAAGCTGCTCAATGGCGACTTCGATGCCATTGTTGTTGCCACCGCCGGTTTGAATCGACTGGAAATTTCAGCGCCCAAGCAGGAGATCCTCGGACCGCCGGACTTCCTTCCTGCTGTAGCCCAGGGTGCCCTCGGTATCGAATACAATAAGGATAATACTGAAGTGATCGAAATGCTTCAGTTCCTCGATCACACCCCCTCCAAGCATCAGGTGATGGCTGAGCGCGGTTTCCTGACCGGTCTTGACGGTGGATGCCAGGTACCCATTGCCGCATGGTCTCAGCTCGATGGCGACATGGTTCGCCTCACCGGCTTTGTGGCCGATGTCGATGGCTCCAATCCCATCCGCATGATGGCTGAAGGCAAGGTCGAGAATGCCTGGGATATCGGCATGATTCTGGCCGGAAAAGTCTTGGAGCAGGGCGCCAAGGAAATCCTTGATCGCGTCTACGCTCGCGAATCCGCATAGTCTTTGATTGCTCCGGCCCGGCATTCCGGGCCGGAGTTTCTCTATTGGCTATCACTGAATCGTTATTGCTGTTCGCAATAAATTCTGAATCCCGAACGGGACAATTGTGATAAATAGATGTCCAGAGCTAAATTTTCAGTAAAAAAAGTCACCAAAATCAAGATGGTTGGGGAGCGAACTCTTCGCGATCCCCGAAATCCCCTAAAGGTTTCCATCGCCAATCCGATAAGAACCGTAAATACACTGCAACAAATACATTGCAAGGAGGTTCGAATCATGGAAGTTGGTAGTCTCAACGTAAGTGCATTCAATCAAGCGGATCAGATGAAGAACATCCGCAAGGTTCGGCTGCAGCGAGAAGTTTTGGAAAACCCGGAAATGGCCCGTGACCTCGTCAAGGTTCAGGCTTCAGGTACCTACAACGCGAAGGGTGAAGTCATTCAGGCTGTCGCCGGAGATCTTGGAAATGCATAAGAAACGTGGTTCGTTACACGAGTAGGGCCGGTGCACCGCATCGGCCCTATTTTTTTGGCTGATCAAAATCGCTTTTTCCCCTTTCCCTATCTGCACATCTCTCTATTTCAAGACTTTACAAGCAGAATATGAATGCCGCTTTGCGGTGATTTATTAGATGACTTCGCCTCCGGCGGCCAAAGGGCGAGCCCTTTTGGAATCCTGTGTCGCCGCTGGCGAAGGGTATGTGGGTAGAACAAGTCGTTCGCTGGCTTTTCTTGGCGGTGCGCTTCGGTAAACTCGCCCCGAAGGGCAAATGGGATGCAAGGGCGGTAGTCCGTTTCGGGGCTGATTGTTCGCTGTTGCACGGAAAAGTGGTTTTGTGTATAATTTTTGAACGAAACTTGTTTCAGGATTCATCAAAATAGCGAGAGTTGGTGCGAGAGGACATAGAGTCAATTAGGTTCTCTATCCTAGCTGGATGGTCCTGAAAACGTCAGGCAATCTCATGGTCGATCAAATCATTATAGTAGGTATCCCTATTCTGGCCTCCGTGTTCCTTGCTGCTTTGTCGCCGAGGAAGAAGGGCGTTTAGTTGTGTCGGTGTATCCTGATCGAAATTTTCGCTGCAGCCAAACATCTTAGGCAATCAGAAGATGTATGCTTTTCAATGGCGATAATTCCAGATTAATATGGTTGCAGAATAGACTCGAGGATAAACCGTACCAATGAAGATACTTGTAACGGGTGCGACAGGTTTTTTGGGCCATCACGTAATTTCTACCCTTGTTGAAAGAGGGGTGGAAGTAGTGGCCACAGGGCGCAGTCTGAGTAAGATGAAACAGGCGCCGTGGGCTGATGCCGTTACGCTAGTCCAAATGGATTTGGATCAACTACCAGACTCCCTCATGGATCAGTTGCACCACCCTAGCCATTGTGTCCACCTGGCGTGGCCTAACCTGCCCGACTATAAGTCCGAAACCCATCTCAATCATAGTCTGCCTCAAAGCAAGAATTTCCTATGCAAGCTCATCGATCAAGGGATTCAGAAAATTCTGGTGGCAGGAACTTGTTTTGAGTACGGAATGCAGGAAGGGGAGTTGTCTGAAAAGTTTCCCCCTCGTCCTGACAACCCATACGGTCGAGCCAAAAATCAACTTCGCTTGGAACTGGAAAGTTATCTGAAAGACAAAGATACGGATTTACAGTGGGCACGACTTTTTTACATGTACGGCAAAGGGCAGAATCCCAAATCTCTTTTTGCGCAACTCCAGAAGGCCATTCAGTCTGGTTGCGATGAATTCGACATGTCCGGCGGTCAACAGATTCGTGATTATCTGCCAGTGGAGGAAGTCGCGGCGGCCATTGCAGATCTTATTTGTCACCCTACTCACACCGGTACGATAAATGTTTGTTCCGGAGAGAATGTTCCCTTGCTTGATCTTGTGAAAAGATATCTCGAAAATCACAACGCAGATATCAAATTGAATCTTGGCGTATTCCCGTATCCCGACTGGGAACCCTTCAAGTTTTGGGGGGCCCCTCACCTATTGGAAAAAGTGAGAAAGCAACGATGAAATGCCCCCTGTGTAACGAAACCGAAGCTATTCTCATATACTCCAATGCTGCTGTTCCGGCTTTTCAAAACAGGGTGTACGAAAATAAAAACGACGCTTTGAACACCCCATGTTTCCCGGTGGAACTCATGCAATGCACCTCTTGTGGCTTTGCATGGAACCATTTGTTTCACCCTGAGGTCATGGAATATGATGAATCTTATCAAAATGAGCAAGCGCACTCCTTGGCTTTCCAAAAACACCTGAATGACACGCTTGGAGTGGTTAATAGTATCGCTAAGCCAGGACAAAACGTCATTGAAATAGGTTGTGGAAAGGGTGTTTTTTTGAGCATGATCCGGGATGCCGGTTACAAAGTCACAGGCTACGACCCGGCCCATGAAGGCAACGATCCCGATGTTGTGTCGGAATATTTCAACAAAGAACTTGATGTGACTCCAGGGGATATTGTCGTTCTGCGCCACACACTGGAGCATGTGGCGGCTCCTGTTGAGTTCCTTCATGCCATCTGTGAGGCCAACGGGTTCACTGGTAAAATACTGATCGAAGTCCCTCGATTCGAATGGATTGTTCAAAGGCGGGCTTTTTGGGACATCTTTCATGAGCACTGTAATTATTTCACGGAATCCTCTATTGCTGGCCTTTTTGATGAATGCTCCGTAGTTCCGTGTTTTGAAGATCAATATATGTGGATAATCGCCGATATCAATAAGCTCAGAGAATTCACATCTTGCAAAAAAAGCTGCCAAGCTACAGTCGATCCCAACATCTTTTCTGATGAAGTGGAGCGGCTGAAGAAGTATGTGGCCCTTCGCCCTGGTTGCCTGATATGGGGTGCTGGTGCAAAAGGGATTGCATTCGCCAATCAGGTCGATCCTCAAGGGACGGTGCTTGGCGGAATCGTCGACATCAGCCCTAAAAAACAAGGCCGTTATGCGGCTAAAAGTGGTCACTTAATATTATCGCCCGATGAGCTGCGAGATCATGAAAATGCAGACATCATCATAATGAACGAAAATTACAAAGATGAAATACAAGCCATGTGCGAAAGAAATCCTAACGCACTGCTGACATTAGGAGAAATATGAGCAATCCAATTGAAGATTTCAAGAAAGAACGGCAAGAACGCATTAACGCGCAGGGCAGCAATGAGAAACTGAAATCAGCTGCAGACAGTTTTATGCGTGAGTCGATCAAGACAGGATATTCATACAACTTTCATTGGCTCGGGCGTCCCATCATACAGTATCCTCAAGATATCATCGCAATGCAGGAACTCATATGGAATGTGCAGCCTGATATTATTATTGAGACCGGTATCGCACATGGTGGAACTGTGTTGTTTCACGCCTCAATGCTGCAGCTTTTGGGCGGCGAAAGAAAAACCGTTAGTATTGATATCGATATTCGCGACCACAATCGTGCCGAAATTGAGGCACATCCCATGTGTAAGAACGTCACCATGTTGCAAGGTTCTTCCATCGACTCCGAGATTGTGGAATCAGCCTTCGACCTTGCCAAGGGGTGCGAGAACCCCATGGTGATTCTTGACTCTAATCATACCCATGAACATGTCCTTGAAGAAATGAAATTATACTCACCTCTTGTCAAAAAAGGTTCATACATGGTTGTTTTCGACACGGTCATTGAAGAACTCCCGGAAGAAGCGTCTGCCGATCGTCCGTGGGCGCCTGGTAATAACCCCATGACTGCTGTTGACGAATTCCTGAAGACAAATGACCGCTTTGTGCGTGACACGGACATTGACAACAAACTCATGTTTTCAGTCGCTCCTCGCGGCTACTTGAAATGCATCAAAGATTGATAGGTGTTATTCAAGGGCTTCAAGGCCAGGGTAGGCGCTCTTTGACCCCCAAGGTGTTGTTGAGCGTGCCTTCCTCTCAGGACCATGATTAATTGAAAATCCGGCTTTCACTCTCTGGATATAATTATCCTATCTAGAGGGTGAAAGCCTGCTCAATCTCGGATCGCAGACTGATCGACCTATGGGTATGAAGTTCGCTGCACTCTTTCACTCCGTTTTACAACTAGAGTGTGGCTTTTTCGCTATTGGTCATTTTTCGGTAACAAGAGATAAAATCTGAATGCCGCTTTGCGGCGATTTATTGGATGGCTTCGCCTCTGGCGGCCAAAGGGCGAGCCCCTTTGGAATCCTGTGTCGCCGTTGGCGAAGGGTATGTGGGTAGTTGGCGGTGTACTTCGGCAAACTCGCCCCGAAGGGCAGATGGGATGCAAGGGCGGTAGTCCTTGCCCGCCGGAGGCGAAATCACCTGACCAATCCCGCCGAAGGCGGTTTCCCATGAATATCTTTAGGCAAAAGAAAAGGCCGCCCAAACGAGCGGCCTTATATTTTGTTTAGATGAGGGGGAGGAGTGTTGGTGGCGTTATGCTGCCACGCGTTCCTTCGCCCTGCGATAGGCGACGATATCGTCCACGGTGCATACGGGCATATCGTGCTTGTTGGCGAATTCGATGATTTCGGGCAACCGGGCCATGGTGCCGTCGGGGTTGGTCACTTCGCATAATACGCCACATGGCTCGAAACCGGCCAGTCGGGTCATGTCCACGGTCGCTTCAGTGTGTCCGCCGCGCTCAAGAACGCCGCCACTGCGGGCGCGGAGCGGGAACACATTGCCGGGGCTGGCGATGTCGGTGGGCTTGGCGTCTTTTGCGATGGCAGCCTTGACCGTGGTGACGCGATCGGAAGCGGAAACACCGGTGGTGACACCTTCGGTGGCCTCGATGGAAACGGTGAATGCGGTCTGGTACTGCGAGTTGTTTTCCTCGACCATCATGGGCAGGTTGAGTGAACGGACTTTTTCATCGGTCATGCAGAGACAGACGATGCCGCTGCACTCGCGGATGAGCAGAGCCATCTGTTCGTCGGTCAGCGTTTCTGCCGCAAAAATGAGGTCTCCCTCGTTTTCGCGATCCTCGTTATCGGTAACAAGGATGCCGCGACCTTCGCGCAAGGCCGTCAGCGCATTCTCGACACGCTCGATGGCATCGCCGAAATCAGTGAGTTGGGTTTTCTGATTCATCTGAATCTCCTCTTTGGAAGATGGTGAATCAGGGCGCAAGGATAGACAGTGGAGCACGGCGTGGCCGTGTCTCGGACGCGTGCCGGGTGAAAAACCGACAGCGGGTGACTGCCTCATTCTCTTTCTTCCGGACTCTTACCGTCGGCCCCGGATTTACACCGGGTCTGCTTGACCTTCTCCACACGGAGAAGCGCTCGCGGGCTTTCTGAAAGATCAGATTACCGCCGGTGGGGACTTCCACCCCGCCCTGAGAACAAGTGCATGCAACCTCATATAATTCCCCCTGAATGTCAATAGAAAGGAGTGTCTTCCGGGGAGAAATCAAGAGAGGGCGGAAGGAGTGAAAAGCCGAAGCTATGCCGATGGGATAGTGAAAAAGAAACTGCTTCCTTTGCCTATCTCGGATTCGACGCTGATGGTGCCGCCATAGTGCTCGACAATCTCTTTGCAGATCGCCAGCCCGATGCCTGTTCCGAGTGAAGGTGTTTCCCTGTCACCCCGATCAGCTTGATAGAACAGCTCGAAGAGCCGAGGAACGTCATTGGAGCTAATGCCCTTGCCGGTGTCGGAAACAGAGAACTGTACACCGTCCGGCACTTTGCTGGCGGATATCTTGATGTAACCATCCTCGGTGAACTTAACGGCGTTATTCAACAGATTGATGAGGACCTGATGGAGCCGGTCTTTGTCTACATGCACATGTGGAAGTTGCGGCTCGATGTCGACCAGCAACTCGACGGCGCCATTGGATTCAATGAGTCCGGCGATAGATTTTGCCGCACGATTGACGATTTGGCCGGGGGCGACATTGGCATCCCGCCAGATGATCTTGCCCGCTTCGATTTTGTTGAGGTCAAGCATGTCACCGATGAGTGTGCCGAGGCGCTTGGTTTCATTGTGAACCACGGTGAAGTTGGTCAGATGCTTTGAGACCTTGGTTGTCAGGTCTTCTTGTTGTTTAAGGTGCGGGCTGAAATGCTTTTTGAAATCACGTTCCATCAGTTTGACGAACCCGTGGATGGCTGTCAGCGGGGTGCGCAATTCATGGGACGTGGCCGACAGAAAGTGGTTCTTTGCGATATCGAGTGTTCGCAGTTCCTTGTTGGCTTTTTCCAATTCCTTGGTCCTGTCTGCCACTTTGTCTTCGAGCTCATCACGGGCTTCGCTCAACTTGCGCTGATCGGATTCCAGTCTTTCAAGCATCATGTTGACGCTGTATGCGAGCTGGGCAAGCTCATCGCTGCCGCTGATGTTAACCCTGTCAGTGTGGCCGGAAATGCGGATGCGCTGGACCTGTGAATTGAGCCGTTCCAGTCGTGAGAGAACGCGTCTTTGGAGAATGATGAAGATCAGAATGCCTGCAACGAGAATGACTACGGCCATGGAAATGGCACTGAGCTGCGAAACGGATTTGCCCAAATTCATGATGCGCCGATCAGATGACACCTGAATGACAAGGGCGGGCTTGTTGTATATGTCGCCAATGGTGATGAACCCTTTGATGGTGTCTTCACTTTCCGGGATGATAGTGGGATCAGGCGTGGAGTGAGGAAGGATATCGCTCGATTCGTCCCAATCAATGGGTGACTGTGCTTCAGTGAAAACCGTCATGTCCAACACCAGGTCTTCTGCTATGGTTTCGACCAGTGCAGGAGAAATATGTCGGGCCATGAGAAAGTGACCGATATCAGTACCACGACCTGCTGAAGTGAATATTTGTCGAACAGAGAATACGTATGGCTTGCCCCCGACTATGACGAATCCGCCTCGTCCGCCTTCATCTGAGATGGCCGGAAGGGTTTCGGGTTGGGCCATGATGTCTCTCAGAAACTGATTGAGCGGTTGGTTCTCACTGCCATCTTCGTTGTATGCCTTTCCGAAAACAGTTTTACCGTCGCCATTGTTGATGATCATGGCAGCCAGATGCTGCTCCTGAAATGTCAATGGCATCAGGTTTGATGTGCGATAGTCTTCATTGCCGTCCATGGCGAAATCGAAGGTGTCGTCCCAGGAACTCCAATCCCATAAAAAAAGATCAAGTCGATGTAACTGATTGTGCAGTTCATTTTTGGCACGAACCACATGAGAGGTAATCTCTTCCTTTTCCAATTGCAGAAAAGCGCCACTTACAAGGCGGTTGGTTATGGCGTATCCAACTGACAGAACAATGACAGCAAGTATGCCTAATGATGCAAAAAGTATGTTTCGCAGCTTCATGAATTACCTGTAATCCACTCTTTCCACCGTGTATATTAGTAATTCATCCTGAAGAAGATATTGTCGGATCAGAGAAGTAATTTGAATATCTTCCGAATTGAGGGCAAACACCCTCTTGCCGCCATTTGAAAAAAGGGGTACCCAGTTCTCCATGCATGAAATGTCTATAGTTCAATCCATTCTCGGTATTCTGCAGGAAGAGATGGTCAAACACGATGGCAAGAAGCTCAAGAAAGTGGTGATCAAGAACGGCGCACTGGCCGGGGTTGTCACTGAAGCTCTGAAGTTCGCCTGGGACGCCATGACCCCCGCAGAGGGTTTTGATGGTGCCCAACTGGAAATCATTGAAGTGCCTATCAAGGTAGCTTGCGGTGACTGTGGTGAGGAGTTCATGCCGGAGCATACGCGCTGCATGCCTTGTCCGAAGTGTGACCAGCTGCTGGGGCATACCGTGATCCAGGGGAAGGAAATGCTTATCGATTCGATTGAAATCGACGACGAGCAGTAACATATATCAGGAGAAAAGCATGACACAGGAAGTCACTATCGTCCGCAATGTCCTTGAGGCCAACGACCGTCTGGCCGAAGAACTCAAGGCGACATTCAAAGAGAAGAAGATTCTCTGTCTGAATCTCATGAGTTCCCCCGGCGCTGGTAAGACCACGCTGCTGGAACGCACCCTCACCGATTTGAAGGACGAGTTCAAGATGGCTGTCATCGAAGGCGACCTGCAGACGGATAACGATGCGCAGCGTGTCGCTGCCACTGGTGCTCAGGCCGTCCAGGTCAACACCGAAGGCGGTTGTCATCTTGATTCCGGCATGGTGCTGGATTCTCTGAAGTCCATTGACATGGAAGGACTTGATATTCTGTTCGTGGAAAATGTAGGCAACCTCGTCTGCCCGGCTGAATTTGAAGTGGGCGAAGATTACAAAGTGACCCTGCTTTCCGTGGCCGAAGGGGACGACAAGCCGGAGAAGTATCCCCTCATGTTCCATATTTCCGCGGTCATGCTGCTGAACAAGGTCGATCTGATGCCGTATGTGGATTTTGATCTGGATAAGGCAAGCGGACATGCGACCAAATTGAACAAAGACATCAAGGTCATTCCTATTTCCGCACGTAGTGGAGAAAACCTTGAGGAGTGGTACTCCTGGTTGCGCGAAAAGCGGGCCGAAAAGCAGTAACCGCTGGGAACCAATATGGTTTTACAATCCCGTCCGCATTGTGCGGGCGGGATTTTTTTGTGCCTGTCGGGCAAAGAGCATCCGGCTTTGAGGAAGAATGCACGCAATGCGAGTATTTTACCTGCTGGGATTATATCCTGTTCATTCGTGAGCTTTTCCCATTGGCAGAAATTGTGGGGAGGCGTATGTTGTAATCATGTCTTTCCCGGATGACCTGGCTTTAGACGATATTTTCTCCTCCATAGCCGACGGCCTGTTTACGGTCGATGCGGAGTGGAACATCACGTTCTTCAACGAGGCGGCCCAGCGTATTACCGGTATGTCGTCCAAATCGGCGCTGGGCAGCAAATGCTGGGATGTCCTCCGGTCGAGCCTTTGTGACGGCAACTGTGCCGTGGCCGAGTGCATGGAAACAGGGGAACGGCTGAACAATAAATCCATATCCATTGAGCGTGCGGACGGTACTACGGTCCCGATTTCCATCTCCGCTGCCCCATTGCGTAATAAGCAGGGGCAGGTGGTCGGCGGCGTGGAAACATTCCGTGATTTGACTGAAATCAACGGCATGCGGAAACGGGTGCATGACCTGTACGGCGTTGAGGATATCGTCGGGCGTAGTTCGGCGCTGAACCGGGTTCTCAAAATACTCCCTCAGGTAAGCGACAGCTCGGCTACCGTGCTGCTTTCAGGGCGGTCGGGAACCGGCAAGGAGCTGTTTGCCAGCGCTATCCATAACCTGAGCCCCCGCAAGGAGAAACCGTTTGTGGCGGTGAACTGCGGAGCATTGCCCGAGACCCTGCTGGAATCGGAGCTGTTCGGATACAAGGCCGGCGCATTCACGGATGCACGAACCGACAAACCCGGGCGCATCGAGCGGGCAGAGGGCGGGACCATTTTCCTGGATGAGGTCGGCGATTTGCCCGGACCGTTGCAGGTGAAGCTCTTGCGGTTTTTGCAGGAACGGACCTTTGAGCCGCTTGGCGGTGTCGAGCCGGTCCAGGCCGATGTGCGAGTTGTCGCTGCAACCAATCGTGATTTGGAACAGGCCGTGGCAGACAGTTCATTCCGGCGGGACTTGTACTATCGGCTCAATGTCGTGAACCTTCCGCTTCCCGCGCTGACAGAGCGACGAGAAGATATTCCGGTACTGGTCGAGCACTTTGTCGATCGGTTCAATGCGTTGCAGGGCAAGTCATTGGATGGAGTCAGCAGTGAGGTGCTGCAACTCCTCATGTCATACGACTTCCCCGGCAATGTCCGGGAGCTGGAAAACATCATCGAGTATGCCTTTATTTTGTGTTCAACAGGCCCTATTCAGGTTGAACATCTGCCCGACAATCTCCAGTTTGCCAAAGGCGGGCTTGGGCGCGATCTCTTCAAAGGGACCATGGATGAAATCAAGTGTCGCGCAGCCCAGATCGCCCTTGAGCGTAACAACGGCAAAAAGATGGCAACCTGCCGTGAATTGAAGATCTCCAAGGATACCCTCCGTCGTATGCTTGCTCGCTGCGGTTTGGGCTAAAAATTCGTCCTTCTCCTCTTATGATAGACGCATTTTGCGTCGCTTCTTTTGTCGCGTTCCCTGCAAAATGTTGAAATGTGGACGATAATTTTTTGGCATGTTCCGTGCTAAATCCGTTTGTCGGTTTTGGCAGTATAGATCAGTCAAGCGGCGGCGGATATCTTCAGTATCATACCTTGTCGAGGAAGGTCCCTGTGTCGTTTTAGCAAAAGAGGTTGTTATACCGTAACTTTTCATGCACACGGTGCCCATATTTACCCCGCAGGCCTCCTATCCCTTCCCTCAAAGGACCCTATGGACAGGACATCCGCCATATTGGCCTGCGGGGTATTCCGCTGTCGGGTGGCGCAATTTGCCGCACCTGGCGAAAACGCATCCCTTTTTTTGCAGCGCAAGTTTTCGCATGTATTAATCCTTTCTATGGAATTGGCTGAAACCGTTGGTAAAAGCAGACTTATTCGCTCTGTAATTTGACTTTTCCCTTCTGATGAGTATTTCTCTGAAACCGTCGGCGTTACGCCGGTCTATCGGTACGCAATTCAACGGCGGCCAGGAGCCGTCATATTAGGAGTATAGTTATGAGCGGATGCAGTGGTTGTTCTTCTGCGGCCCCGGATGGAAGCTGTTCCAGCAGCGCCGGCTGTCAGCCGGGTGATGAAAAGCTTCAGAAAACGCTTGGTCGTATCAAGAACAAGATAGTTGTCATGTCCGGAAAAGGCGGCGTGGGTAAAACCACCGTTGCCACCAATATAGCAGTGGCCCTCTCCCTGCAGGGCAAGAAAGTCGGTTTGCTGGATGTGGACGTGCACGGTCCTTCGGTTCCGCGACTCCTTTCCCTCAAGGGTGAAAAGCCGCACATGGGTGACGAGTGCATGGAGCCGGTCCCCTGGAGCAAGAATCTTTCCGTCATGTCCCTGGGCTTTTTGCTGGAAGACGAACGTCAGGCTGTGATCTGGCGTGGACCGGTCAAGGTCGGCCTGATCAAGCAGTTCGTGGAAGACGTCATGTGGGGCGACCTCGACTATCTGGTCGTGGACTGCCCTCCTGGCACCGGTGATGAACCCCTTTCCGCACTCCAGACTCTCGGCCCCACCGCGCTGGCAGTTGTGGTCACCACCCCGCAGGGCGTGGCCATCGACGACGTGCGTCGCTCCCTGTCCTTTGTCGGTCAGGTCGGCAACCGCGTGCTCGGTCTGGTGGAGAACATGTCCGGTTTCGCCTGTCCCGATTGCGGTTCCGTACATAACATCTTCAATTCCGGCGGTGGCGAAGAACTGGCCAAGGAAGCTGGCGTACAGTTCCTCGGTCGTATCCCCATGGACCCGGAAGTGGCTCACTCCGGTGACGAAGGGTTCCCCTTCATGAAGGTTCACAAGGAGACCGCCACCGGCAAGGCCATGGAGGAGATCATCCGTCCCATGCTGCATCTGCCGGATATGTCCAAGCTGGAAAAGTAGTAGTTGTTCCGAATTCAAAAGGCCCGGGAAGCATCAGGCTTTCCGGGCCTTTCTTGTAGGGAATCCGAACCTGATACTGTCTGCGCCAACCATGTGCCGAGTTTGACACATCACTTCACCAGCGGTCTGAAAAGAGGTACCATTGCGTATGCCCAAACATCTGAAACATCTTGTCACGTTTGCCGCTGTGATCATCATCGGCTCGTTTCTTGTTTTTCTCTATAACTGCATTGTCGGGCTTTCCGGCTTTGCCGGTCGGATAAATCCTGCGCTGGAACCATGGCTGTTCTGGACGTTGAGTGCCGTTGCCGGTGGCTTGGTCCTGTGGTCCATGGCCGTGGCATTCATGCGGCCGCGACCAATGATGGTCCATGAGAATCCCACGGAAAAGGAGATGGAGGATTTTCGCCGCATCCTGCTGGGGCGGTTGCGCAAGAACAAGTATTTGCGTGATGCGGAAGTGGTCATCAATGACGCCTCGGAAATGGATCATGCGCTGGCGTATCTTAAAGAGAAGGCGGACGAAGAAATCCGATCCACGGCCAAGCGGGTCTTCATCAGCACGGCCATATCCCAAAACGGACGCCTTGATGTGCTGGTGGTTCTGTATCTGATCACGCGCCTGAACTGGCGCATTGCCAAGCTCTACAATCAGCGCCCCCATTATCGCGAACTCATGAACCTCTACGCCAATGTGGCGATCACCGCCTTTGTGGCGGGCAGCCTCGAAGACCTCGGGCTGGAGGATCACGTGACCGAACTGATGGGACCGCTTGTGGGAGGCTCCGCCATCGGAGCGGTGCCCGGAGCGCAGGCCATATCCTCGACCATCACCAACTCCGTGCTGACCGGATCGGCCAATGGTCTGATGACTCTTCGGTGCGGTATTCTGGCTCGGAACTACATGAGCCTCAACCTTGATTCCAAAGGCAGCATGCGGCGTAATGCGACCATGGAAGCATCTCGGATGTTCGTATCGATGAGCGCCGAGACCGTGACCTACGTCACCCGGAAGCTGGTCAAAGGCACCACCGGGGCCATGAAGTCGGGATCGGCTCGGGCTGTTCGAGGCGTGACCGGTACCGTAACCGGAACGGCAGAAGCCGTGGGCAGTGGTGTGCGCAAGGTCGGTCAGGGAGTGAAAAGCAGCGCTTCTGCTGTAGGAGAAACAGTGCGAAGCGTGGGTGACCGTTCAAAGCAGAGCGTGCGTAAAGTGAGCGATGGAACCCGTCAGGCCGTCAATTCGACCACCGGAGCCGTGAAGTCTGCCGTGAGCTCCATCGGCAAGCAGGCCAAGGATACCGTTTCTTCCGTGAAGGAGGGGACGCGCAAATCAGGTCAGAAAGCCGCAGATGGCGCTCGTAAGTTGCAGGAGACAACAAGTTCTCTAAAGCGATCGGCT
Source organism: Pseudodesulfovibrio profundus (assembly GCF_900217235.1). Classification (NCBI taxonomy): domain Bacteria; kingdom Pseudomonadati; phylum Thermodesulfobacteriota; class Desulfovibrionia; order Desulfovibrionales; family Desulfovibrionaceae; genus Pseudodesulfovibrio; species Pseudodesulfovibrio profundus. Next base: position 2,713,677 of record NZ_LT907975.1, read on the forward strand.
GAAACGGTTATTGAAAAAAGTGGCAAGACCGTCGCTGATTCACGACGAAAGACCGGCAAGGCACTGTCTGACATCAGCAGTTCGCTCAAGAAAAAACGGGAGTCGGCATCGAAACGGATTCGCGGGTTGTGGAAGCGATCCAGGCAGTCAGAAGACGACGCTGAATAATCCACCCCTCTAAAACGAGAAAAGCCTCCTTGCGGAGGCTGACGTTTTCTCGGTGCAAACAAAAGGAAGATGCTTTCTATATTGCACTCGGCGTGCCAAGTTTGAGCATAAAACAAATAAAACTTAAAAGCCGTTGTTTTACAGTTGTTTGCACTCAACCTGTTCCCCGCGGCAGTGGGGCAGGAAATACCGGAGTGTGTACAAAAAATTTTACCCACTCCATTTTCACTGACCTGGGGACAAAATTTTTGAACTGCTGGCCTTGGTGCAAAAAAAAGAAGCCCGCACAAGCGGGCTTCTTCATTTTCAATGGGTGTCACGAGAACATTTCGTCATCGTGAGAGCCGCCTCATTTGGCGGCAAGTCGTTCTATGCTTTGTCCATGGCGCGTTTGAACGCATCCTTGGCGCGCAAGATGACATCTTCGCCCACGCAGAAGGCGAGGCGGAAGTAGCCGGGGCAGCCGAAGCCGGTGCCGGGAACTGCCAGAATCTTTTCCTCCTGCAGGGTGGCGCAGAAAGCGACATCATCGCCGCCCGGAGCCTCGGGGAAGAAGTAGAAGGCGCCCTTGGGCATGGTGTAGTTGAACCCGGCGTTGTCGAGCACTTCAGCCATGGCCTTGCGGCGTTTGTCGTAGATGGAAACATCCACCGAGCTGCCAAGAGCCTTGCCGAGCAGCTTCTGAGCCAGTGCCGGAGCATTGACGAAACCGAGAATGCGGTTGGACATGATGATGGCGCCCATCAGCACTTCCTTGCCTTCGATGGCCGGATTGATCAGGGCATAGCCTACGCGCTCGCCAGCCATGCTCAGGTTCTTGGAGAACGAGGAGCAGACGATGGAGTAGCGGTAGATGTCGAGAACGCTCGGCACTTCCACGCCGTCAAAGGCAAGGAAGCGGTATGGTTCGTCCGACAGAATGAAAATGGGGCGTTCCCGCTTGGCATTGTGCTTTTCGAGGATGGCGGCCAGCTTTTCCAACTCTTCACGGCTGTAGACTGCGCCGGTGGGGTTGTTGGGGGAGTTGATCAGGACTACGCGGGTCTTGTCGTTGATGGCTGCATCGATGGCGTCGAGGTCCAGCTCGAACGTCAGCGGCTTGGATGGGATCGGTTTGAGCTGTGCCGCATGGTTGTCGGCATAAAATCCATACTCAACGAAAAACGGGGCCGGGGTGATGATCTCGTCACCGGGTTCGAGCACGGCGCGGAACACCGAGTTGAGCGCTCCGGCAGCGCCGCAGGTGATGACCAGACTGTCGGCCGGGACTTCAACACCCTGCTCTTTGGAGACTTCCTCGGCCAGACGCTGGCGAACATCGGGGTAGCCGAAGTTGGGCATGTATCCGAGGAAGAATGGCTGATCAGCCTCATCGGCCAACTCGGCGAGGGTCTCCTTGATGATGGACGGCGGCGGCAGGTCGGGATTGCCGAGGCTGAAGTCGTGTACGTTTTCCGCACCGAACTCCTGTTTCAGCTTGATCCCTTCTTCAAACATTTTACGAATCCAGGACGCCTTTTTAATATATCCGGTCATCTGTGATGAAATGAGCTGCATGAAAATCTCCTTATGGTCGAATTGAAGCCGCCACTGTACGGCAAAGCCACGCCGCTCGCAACAATGCAAGGGGGTGGCGTCGAAAGGGGGCTAGAGAAAAAGTGCGAAGCCAAGTCCTGCGGCGAGTTCGCCCAGGAGTACCGAGCAGCCAAGGAAATCGCCGTTCACGCCGTCCACGCGGGTGGCGAGGCGATAGAGCGCGTACATGGCACAGGTGGCGATGAACATGGCGCTCAAGGTGGTGATCGGCCCGGCCATGAATACACCGAGAATGAATGTGGAGCCGGAAGCAATGAGCGTGACCGGCAGGGTGGCCCCGTCCATGTAGAGCTTGCCCAGGCCCGGACGGGCAAGGTGGCGCACTACATAGGCGAACCCGACACAGGCAGCGCGTCCGAGCACAAACGCCCAGGCCACGGCAGCGTATGCACCGGCGGCCAGCATGGTTTCGAAAAGGATGATCTGGCCGACGATGGTCAGGCACAGGCCGATGATCGCAAAAGCCCCGGCCCGACTGTCCTTGATGACTTCCCAAAAACGTTCGGGGTCGCCATGGGTGGTCACGGCGTCACAGACATCCCCCAGCCCGTCAAAGTGAAGCCCGCGGGTGAGGTAGACATTCAGCGCCGTGATGAGAAAGGCCTGCGTCCATGTGGAGCCGGAAAACATGCCGAGCCAGAAAGGAAATACCAGAACAACACCGAGAATGAGCCCCACCGGCATCATGTATGCCATGCATCGGTTCATTTCCTGTTCAGTCACAATACGCGCCGGAGCGAGTCGGGTCAGAAAACCGAGGGTGTTGCCAAGCGATCGGATCGAAAACATTATTCCTCCCAGGTCAGGGTGAGTTGATCACCCATGGACAGTCCCAGTTCTTTGGCAGCGGAATGCTGGTTCATGGCTATTTCGAGAAACCCCTGACTGCCTTCAAGCAGCCCGGGCATGCCATCAGGCATTTCTGCATATGTGGTGACGTACGCCAGGTCGAAGCGGGATGGCGATTGCAGGTGCAGGCGCGAGATGTTGGGAACACTGGCTGCTTCGAGATTCAGCACGCAGTTGCCGAAACGATCGATATGCAGCACGTGACACCGCGCTGACGTTTCCTTCACTTCAGGAGCGGACCAGTCGCAGCGCACTAGTGACGCTGGATCAATTTCACCGCCAAGCCCGGCCGGGTTGCCGCCCAGGGCGAGCCATGCCGCCAGCGGGGCGAATACATCCCGGCCATGGAAGGTGTGCGAAACCTTGTTCGGGGCTTCCACGGCCTTGGTGAGGTCATAGGCGCGTACCTGATTGGTCCACGATGAAGACAGAGCCAGCGAAAGCAGTCCGTTGTCCGGTGCAATGAGCAGTCGCTCGTCCAGTTGCAGGCCAACGATTCGCCGGTCTGTGCCCACACCGGGATCGACCACGGCAAGGATCACGGCGTCTTTGGGAAAGTGCACATGGCTGGCTGCCAGAAAGAATCCGGCTTGCGCCACGTTGAAAGGGGCCACGTCATGGGAAATATCGATGATCGTGCAGGCCGGAGCCTTGCCGTTTATCACCGCTTTCATCTGGCCGACATACGGATCGGAAAGCCCGAAATCAGTGAGCAGTCCAATGGTGCGCGGCGGTGTTTCCTCTTTGCGTGGCGTGAACATTGTTACCTCGCCTTAATATATTTTTCTGGCCGAGAAACCCTGCCCCTGTACGTGGAACCCGGACCCCATGATGAAGAAGGCGTCGGGATCACCGGCGTAAACCAGCTCTTCCAGCTCCTTGAGTTGCATGGACGAGATCATGGTCAGGATGACCTTCTTGTTGGTGCCGGACCAGCCGCCCGTGCCATCAAGGACGGTGACGCCGCGGTCAAGGTCTTCAAGGATGGATTTCTTGATCGCTTCATACTTGTCGGAAATGATGATGCACATCATTCGTTCCGAGAACATGCCCAGCACGTACTCGATGCTGATGGCGATGACGAAGGTCATGGCGATGGAGTACAGGACGATGGTCATTTCAAGATAGATGAACCCGCCGATGAAGCCGATCATGTTGAACCAGAACTCGAACGAGCCCATGGACATGTTGAATTTTTCCTTGCACAGCACGGCCAGAATATCCGCACCGCCGGTGGAACCGAGGGAGCGCAGGGCGACGCCGACGCCTGCGCCCATGAGTCCGCCGCCCGTGAGCACGGCCAGCCAGATATCCTGGATAGGCAGTTCCCAGGGGATGATGTCAATGAAGATGGAAGTGGCGAACATCCCGTAGAGGGAATAGAAAAAGAATCGACGGCTAACGAAAACCCAGCCGAGTACGAATACCGGCAGGTTCAGCAGCAGATACCACTGACCGGTGCTCAGCCCGCCGAACGCATAATAGCAGAGCAGGGCGATACCGGACATACCGCCTGTGAGCAGACCATGAGGGACGGCCACTGCCTTGACCGAAAAAGCGATCAGGAAAGCCCCGAAGGTCAGCATCATGATATTCCACGGCACGCCGAATGTCAGGCCGCGCAGTGTGGTTTTGAAGTTCTTTTGTTGCATAGTGTGTCTCCGCCCATTTTTCTAGCGACTTTTGTCAGCGCTGGAAACCTTTATTGCACACTTTTTGCGATATGTATGAACACTTGCGCATGCATGGAAATGAGAGTAGAAACGGAGTCCGGCAGTCATGCGAGGGGCAATTCGCATGGCATGTTTCATCAAAAAGCTGAGGGGCAATACAAATGGAACTCACGGATTTAATGCCGGTAGAGGACTGGGTTGCGTTGCAATACGAACTGCATGATCGGTTCGGGCTGAACGCAGATGTAGTGAACAGCAAGGGGCAACGTCTGGCCGGAAATACCTGGGGTAACGAACTGTGCCACAAGTTGCGTGCAGACAGTAAAGGGTACGGGGCGATCTGCGCCACGGCCGGGATGATGTTCACGCAAATGGTACAGGAAGGGCAGCCGTTCGTAGAGGAATGTGACGCCGGGATGACCCGGATTTCCGTTCCGATTGTGGTTGATGGCGAGCACCTGGGTGCATTGGGTGGTTGCGGCGTCGTGGCCGAAGACGGCGAAGTGGACGGGTTTACCATCGGCATGATGAGTAATCTCTCCGAGGATGACATCAGCCAGACAATAGAAACGGTGTCCACGGTTTCTTACGAGAATATTCAGGAAATTCAGGACTACATAGAAAGTCGTCTGGCATCCCTGTCATAAGCAGACAGCCGGGATGTCCGGTCATGCTTTTCCCTCCTGTGCAGGGAAGGTCGGCCCGCCTGTGCGCCATGTCCGCTCGATAGATCGGGTATGCCGCATGGGCGGTTATCGCATGATTTTACAGCCTCCACACAGTCGTGTAGAGGCTGTTTTTTTGTATGGGTGCCAGAAATGACAAAGGTGGGGCATCATGGAGATCGTTGTTGGAGTTGAGTCGGATTACCAGGAAATCGTTGCTGTTTGGGAAGCATCTGTCCGGGCTACCCATGACTTCTTGGCTGAAGAGGATATTCAGTTTTTCAAGCCGCTGATTTTGAATGAATACCTTGCAGCCGTCACGCTCTATTGCGCTAAAAACGAAGATGGCACTATTCTCGGTTTCATTGGTGTGGCCGAGCACAATGTCGAGATGCTGTTCCTTGCTCCAGAGTCTCGTGGCAAAGGGATAGGTAGGGTGCTGTTGCAGTTTGCGATCAACAATCTCGGCGCGACAAAGGTTGACGTGAACGAGCAGAATCCTTCCGCTGTCGGCTTTTACGAACACATGGGCTTCAAGGTCGTAGGCCGTTCACCACTGGATGGAATGGGCAAGCCGTTCCCTCTCCTTCATATGGAACTGTAGCGACAACATCTGCGGCGATGGCAATTTGTTGGTGAGGGTTGCACTTGTTGCACATGATTGCCACTCTCTAATGGATTGGCTAGGGCCGATGCATGCAGATCAATGAATCCCCCCGCGAACGCCTGACACCTGTCCAATTTCGCCTGTTGCTCCAGGCGGCCTTCACGCTTTTCAATATCTATGTGGGAATCCGATTCGCGGCGTTCCTGTCATGGGCTCTTGGTAAATCGGAAGTATTCGTAGCCAAACCCGGTGCGGTCGAGGGTTTTCTGCCCATCAGTGCGCTGCTCGGATTGCGCCAGTGGCTGTCTACGGCGGAATGGGACCCTGTGCATCCGGCAGGGCTGACCATTTTTCTGGCAATCGTGACCATGGCCTTCCTGTTTCGTAAGGGATTCTGCGCCTATATCTGCCCGGTGGGATTCATCTCCAACCTCATCGACAGGGCGGGCCGCCGCCTGAAACTGTCCCGCGTCCCCCGGCCATGGGCAGACTATCCGCTGACCGGCATCAAATACCTCGGGGTGGGCTTTTTCAGCTACACGGTCTTCATCTCCATGGACCTTCGTTCGGTACAGTCCTTCCTGACAGGACCGTACAACATGGTGGCCGACGCCAAGATGATGGCCTTTTTTACCGACCCGTCCACCACATCGCTGATCGTCGTGACCGCCATCGTGCTCCTCAGTCTGGTCATTCGTAATGCGTGGTGTCGCTACCTGTGTCCGTATGGCGCACTACTCGGGCTGTTCTCCTGGCTCAGTCCGACTGCCGTGACGCGTGACGAAGAGCGGTGCATCGGGTGCGGCAAATGCACCAAAGGATGCCCCGGTGCCATCAAGGTGGAGGAAAAGAAGATCGTTCGCTCGCCGGAATGTATCGGCTGCATGGAATGCGTGGGCCACTGTCCTGTTGACGATTGCCTGACCGTGAAAGCCGCCGGACGATTCCGCGTTCACTGGCTGACCGTCGGCATCTGTTCGGTGGCCGTGCTGCTCCTTTTCTGGGGATGGGCCAAGCTGACAGGTCACTGGGACTCGGAAATGCCACCCTTCATGTTCAAGCGGATGTATTCCATGTTTCTCGGTGCTGTATAAGTGATTTACTGCTGGCCGCTTGCCGTCATTTTGAGACCGTTCGCCATGAAAGGTTGAGAAATAGTCATTTTTTATCTTGACTGTTTTGGTCGAAATTGTTTGTAAATCAATCGGCTGCACCGTATTGCGTCCGCGTTCATTGCGTCGAGGACGTAAACCGTGTATGCAGGCCGGACATAAACGAACCGGTTTGTAGCGGTTGGTAAACAGCCATATCCAAGGAGGATTGCTCAATGTACGTCGGTCTGAAAATGCTGCGCGACTTCGTCAAGGTCACCCCGAACACCCTGGTCAAGGACGCCCAGAAACAACTGGAGGACAGCAAACTCTGGATGCTTCTCGTGGTTGACGACAGCGGCAAACTGGTCGGCTACGTTCGCAAGGAGGATATCTCCGCGGCCCTGCCGAGCATCATGACCTCCCTGGAAAAACATGAACTGAACTATCTGATGAGCAAACTCACGGTGGAGAAAATCTACCGCACCGACATCAAGACCGTCACCCCGGAGACCGAAATCGAGGGCGCGGCGGACATGATGTATGAGATGAACCTGGCCGGACTGGCCGTGGTCGACAAGGAAGGAGAACTCATCGGATACATCAACCGAAGCGTCATGCTCGACGTCCTGTCCGAAGAGATGGGATACCGCGAGGGCGGCAGCCGCATTACCCTCGAGGTCGAAGATCGCTCAGGCGTTCTTTATGAAGTCGCAGGCGTTATTGCCAATATGAAGATGTCCATCATCTCTACTGGCACATTCTTTTATAACGGACGCCGCGTCGTGGTCGTCCGAATAGATACCGAAGACTCGTCTCCCGTGGCCGCCGCGCTGAAGGAACGAGGCTACAAATTGGTCGCTCCCGAAGATTTTCAGGGAGAATGGACCTAAGGGTCTGCTCACAACTCGATAGTGCAGGACCGGGGGCGGTGTTACAGGATTCACCCACCGGCCGTACAAACATCGTGAACATGGGGTAGGTTCTCAACCATAATTGCAGGATTATGGCCTATCTTGACGTCAGTGACGTGACACTCACCTTCAAAGGCATTGCTGCCCTCATGGGTGTGTCCTTCACCGTGGAGCAGGGAACTATTGCGTCCCTGATCGGCCCCAACGGCGCCGGTAAAACCTCCATGCTCAATTGTATCAGTGGTCGCTACATCCCCGACGGGGGCGCAGCCGGCCCGTGTTCCATCAAACTCGACGGCGAGTGTCTGCTCTCCATGCCCGCGCATAAACGCACGGAGCTGGGGCTTTCACGTACCTTCCAGAATATTGCCCTGTTCAAGGGGCTGTCCGTTCTCGACAACCTTATGGTCGGGCGGCACAGCCGGATGAACTACGGTATCCTTTCCTCGATCATGTATTGGGGCAAGGCCGTTCGGCATGAGGAAGCCCATCGCCGCCGTGTAGAAGATGTCATCGACTTTCTCAATCTTTCACCCTATCGGCACCAGCATGCGGGCCGCCTACCCTATGGCGTGCAGAAACGGGTGGAACTAGGACGCGCACTTGCCGCCGAACCCAAACTCATCCTCCTGGATGAGCCCATGGCCGGAATGAACCTCGAAGAAACCGAGGACATGGCCAGGTATATTCTCGACATATCCGAAGAATGGGGAGTCACCGTGCTCCTCGTTGAACACGACATGGGAGTTGTCATGGACATCTCCGACAAGGTCGTGGTCATCGATTTCGGTCAGAAAATTGCCGAGGGGTCGCCGGACGAAGTGCAGGCAAACAAGGACGTCATCGCCGCGTACCTAGGTACCGAAGAAGCGACGTTCACAGGGAGATAAAATAACAAGGCCCGGCTCCTGTTTCAGGAGACGAGACACATTTCAGACATACGGACGGACATATGGCATCTTATACAACAACGTTGCCCAGATTGCTCATCAGACAGGCCCACGAACGCGGCGACAAGCCCGCTATCCGTGAAAAGGAGTGGGGCGTCTGGCAGACGGTCAACTGGCGCGACAACCTCAGAATTACGGCGGAATTCGCCTGCGGCCTCAAGGAATTGGGGTTTGGCAAAGGCGACATCGTCATCCTCATCGGCGACAACCGGCCCGAATGGATATGGGCGGAACTCGCCATCCAGGCACTCGGCGGCATGGCCCTGGGGCTCTATCAGGACTCGCCCGCAGAAGAAATCGAATACATTTTTGCCCTCGCCAACTGCCGACTGGTAGTGGCCGAGGACCAGGAACAGGTGGATAAGATCCTCTCGTTCCGGGAGAACCTGCCTGCCCTTGAGCACATCGTTTACCATGATCCCAAGGGACTCGTCGCGTACGAAAAGTCGGTCGACGGACTCAAGGATTTCGATGCGGTTCGCCGCAAGGGACGCGAGGCACACTCCGAACCGGTGGAAGATTACAAGCGATGGGTCGGGGAGCTGAATCCCGACGACCCCACGTTGATCACCACCACATCCGGCACCACTGGCCGCCCCAAGCTGGCCATGCTGTCCCACGTCAACCTGCTTTCCATGGCGCACAACCTGGGCAAGGTGGACCCCAAGCACCCCACGGACGAGTTTGTCTCGTTCCTGCCGCTGGCATGGATCGGCGAGCAGATGATGGCGGTGGCTTCCGCGCTGCTGTACGGCTTTTGCGTCAACTTCCCGGAGACGCCGGTCACGGCGCAGTCGGACTCCCGTGAGATCGGGCCGCACTTCCTGTTTTCGCCGCCTCGCGTTTACGAATCCATCGCTGCCAAGGTGCAGGGGGATATCATGGAAACCACGCCCTTCAAGCGGTTTCTGTACAATCTCTTCCTGCCCATCGGTCACGAGTATGTGGATACGCTGTTTGCGGGCGAGAAACCCTCGGCACTGCTTCGGTTCAAATACTTTATTGCGGATCAGGGGCTGTTCCGCGCCCTGCGCGACCGGCTCGGGTTTTCCAACATGCGGTCAGCCACCACGGGTGGCGCGGCGCTGGGACCGGATATCTTCCGCTTCTTCCACGCCATCGGCGTCAATTTGAAGCAGATTTACGGACAGACCGAGATCGCCGGCATTTCATGCATTCACCGCGAAGGCGAAGTGGATTTCACATCGGTCGGGGCACCCATCCCCGAGACAGAGGTGGAGATCTCCGAGGAAGGCGAAATCCTGTCGCGGTCACCGGCGGTGTTTCTCGGCTACTACAAGAACGAGGAAGCCACGCGAGAGACCGTTACCGAAGACGGCTGGCTTCTCTCCGGCGATGCCGGATACTTTGACGACAACGGACGACTGGTTGTCATCGATCGCCTCAAGGACGTGATGTATCTCAACGACGGCACCCAGTTCTCGCCTCAATTCCTGGAAAACAAGCTCAAGTTCTCGCCGTTCCTGCGCGAGGCCGTGGTCATGGGTGGCAATCGTGACCACACCGCTGCCATTCTCTGCATCGACATGGCTATTGTGGGCCATTGGGCGGAAACGGAAATGATCACCTACACCACGTATCAGGACCTTGCTGCCAAGGATGAAGTCTACACACTGATACGGGAAGAAATAGCCAAGACCAACGAAACACTACCCGAAGAGACGCGCATCAGGCGGTTTTGCCTGCTCTACAAGGAGCTGGACGCCGATGACGGCGAGTTGACCCGAACCCGCAAAGTGCGGCGCAAGGTCATCAATGACCGGTACGGCGAGTTGATTGACGCGCTGTATACGGATGTTTCGGGCGTGAACCTGAAGACACAAATCACCTATCAGGATGGTCGGGTTCGTGAAATGGGCGGTCAAATCCGCATCGAGGACATGGAGGCGTAAGTGGAATATTATCTGCAACTTATCGTTAACGGACTGGTCGTCGGCAGTATCTACTCGCTGGTGGCCCTCGGGTTCGTCATTATTTATAAAGCGACCAAGGTCGTCAACTTTGCCCAGGGTGAGCTGGTCATGGTGGGTGCATACATGTGTTTTGCGCTGACCGTGCAGTTCAACATCCCGTTTGTCTGGGCATTTTTCATGACTCTCGGCTTCTCGGTGATGCTCGGGCTGGCTATTGAGCGAATGGTCCTCAGACCACTCATTGGTGAGGAGCATATCTCGGTCATCATGGTCACGGTGGGTATGAGTTCCATACTCAAGTCACTGGTGCAGCTTTTCTGGGGAACGCAGATTCGCGTTTACCCGCAGGTGCTGCCAAGCGAACCCATCATTGTTGCCGGACTGCCCATTGCTCCGGTCTATATCGCGGCCTTTGCCCTCTCGCTGGTCCTGTTCGTCATCTTCTCCGCCTTCTTCAAGTATTCGCGAACCGGCGTCGCCATGCGTGCCACGGCGTTTGATCAGCAGGCTGCCCAGTCCATGGGTATCGGCATCAAGAACATCTTTGCCATGAGCTGGTGCATCGCGTGCATCGTTTCCGCTGTGGGCGGCATCATCCTCGGCAACATCAATGGTATCAACTCCCAGTTGGGTCATCTTGGGCTGAAAGTCTTCCCGGCGGTTATCCTCGGAGGGCTGGATTCCCTGCTTGGCGCAGCGCTGGGCGGATTGATTATCGGCGTGCTGGAAAACGTCTGCGACGGCGCGGCCCGACAGCTGCTTGGTCTTGGCGGATTCCGCGAGGTGGCGGCGTTCATTGTTCTGGTCATCATCCTGATGATCAAGCCGTACGGGCTGTTCGGAACCAAGGAAATCGAACGGGTCTAACCCCAAGGGATTATGCATGATGAATATATCCAACGAACAATTGGGGTGTGATATGACGACCTTCTCGATCAAGGCGGGAGACCGCGTGATTGGCCCGGGTAGCGTTCAGGCGACAGGAGGCGACCATGCAGGGTAAATGCGGGTTGTTCTTCACGTCCTATCAGGGCGAGGCGCAACTGTTCCATTCGGGGTTCCAAAAGCTGATGATCGGCGGATTCCTGCTCGTGTTGCTCGCAGCACCGGCGGTGTTGAATATCCACCTGACATCCATAATGAACATGATCTTCATCGCCACTATTGCGGCGGTGTCGCTCAACCTGCTGACCGGTGTCTGCGGGCAGATATCTCTTGGGCATGGCGCCTTCATCGGCGTGGGAGCGTACGCGGCAGGGCAGTGTACACTGCACGGTGTGCCGTTTCCGCTGGCTATTCTGACGGCCGGGCTGGTTACCGCCATGGTCGGTATGGTCTTTGGCGTACCGTCCCTGCGGCTCAAAGGCATCTATCTGGCTATTGCGACACTGGCCGCACAGCTGGTGCTTGAATATGTGTTTCTGCACGGCGGCGCATTGACCGGTGGCTCCAACGGGCTGCTGCTCGATCCGCCTGTCATGTTCGGGTTCGTCTTCGATTCGGAAGCCCGGATGTACTACCTGCTGCTGTTCTTTGCAGCGGCATCATTGCTGATGGTCTCGAACATCATGCGCACCAAGTATGGGCGTGCGTTTGTTTCCATTCGCGACTTTTACCTGTCTGCCGAAATCGTTGGCGTGAACCTGTTCAAGTACAAGCTGGCCGCCTTTGGCATCAGCTCGTTCCTGGCGGGTGTGGCCGGCGGTTTGTGGGGACATTACACCGGATACATCTCTGCGGAGCAGTTCAATATCGGCCTTTCCATTTCCTATCTTGCCATGATCATCATCGGCGGTCTGGGGAGTGTGCTGGGGTCCGTGTTCGGCGCGGTCTTCCTGACCCTGTTGCCCGAGCTGCTCAATGTGATTTCCAATGGTCTCGGCGGCTACTTCCCTGATATAACGCAATACATCGTTGCGCTCAAAGATGGCGTGTTCGGGTTGGTTCTGATTCTGTTCCTCATCTACGAACCGGAAGGACTGGCTCACCGCTGGCGGCTGCTCAAGGCCTACTGGAAACTGTATCCGTTTGCCCATTAGGGCGTGGCACAATCCCGCTTCGGGCGGGTTCATCATACAATGGTTGTTCCGTTCAATTTGAGCGGACATGAACACCTCAATTCTTCAGGAGAACCACAATGAGGGTTGAAAAAATCATAACCGCAGTCTGCATCATGGTCCTGGCCGGTCTGATGCTGGTCGGCTGCGGAGGCGAAGAACAGAAACCGGCTGAAAACAAGGAAACCGCAGCGCAGGCTCCGGTCAAAGTGGGCGGGTTGATCGACCTGTCCGGGCCGACATCGTCGGTTGGCGTACCGTATTCCGAAGGGCTGAAGGATGCGGTTCAGTACATCAACGACAACGGCGGCATCAATGGTCGTCCCCTTGAGTTCGATCTTCAGGATACGGCCTACAACGTCCAGCAGGGATTGTCCCTGTACAAGAAAATGGTCAACACCGATAAGGTGGTGTGCATTCAGGGATATGGATCGGCCGTTACCGAAGCATTGATCAGAAATCTGGCCAAGGACAAGGTGCCCAACTTTTCGGCATCCTACTCGGCGCATCTGACTGACCCGAAAAAAGCCCCGTACAACTTCTTCATTGCTGCGGACTACACCACACAGTTGCGTGCATCGCTGAAGTATTTCCGTGATACATGGACCGAAGAACGCGCTCCCAAGCTGGCCTTCATCTACCCGGATCACCCGTATGGCCTCGCTCCCATCAAGGGCGGCAAGGAATACGCCAAGGAACTGGGCTTTGAACTGGTCGGTGACGCCAACGTATCGCTCAAGGCCATCGACGCCACCACCGAGCTGTTGCCGCTCAAGGATACTGCCCCGGATTTCTGCTGGATCGGCGGTACTACGCCGTCCACTTCGGTCATCCTGAAGTCGGCCAAGAACATCGGCATGGAGACCACCTTCTTCACCAATATCTGGGGTTCGGATGAGAACCTGTTCAAGCTGGCCGGTGACGATGCCAACGGCGCCTACTCCAACCAGTCGGCTGCCGTATACGGAAAGGATGTCCCGGGCATGAAGATCATCGAGCAGTACACCAACGGCGAATCAAAGATGACGCACTACACTCGCGGTTTCGTTTCCATACTGGTCATGGCCGAAGGAATGAAGCGCGCCGCCGAAAAGGGCGAAGTGACGGGTGAGGCGATCAAGGATGCGCTGGAAACCCTGCGTGACTACGATCCCATGGGACTGTCTCCGGCCATTTCCTTCTTCCCGGATGATCACCGACCCAATATGGCGGTCTTCATTTATACGGTGAAGGATGGTCAACTGACCTTTGTGGAAGAGGAAAACCTTGACCGCAGGGTCGACTGGCTCGGTCACTAGAAGAATTGAGATATACCCCGGAGACCTGTGGGTCTCCGGGGCTGCTTCATGGTGAAATCCATGCGGGCCGCTGTCGAAACCCGGCTGCGGCATGTGGAACGTATATGCTGGCTTCAGTCCTCGGTTGATGGGTGATTGGAGCGCGGGAGGCATCCCTTGAGTGATATTTTGAAGGTTGAAAACCTGGAAGTGGTCTACAACGATGTGGTGCTGGTCCTCAAAGGCCTGTCCCTGTCCTGCCCTCGCGGCGAGATCACGGCCCTGCTTGGCGCTAATGGCGCAGGAAAATCCACCACGTTGAAAGCCATCTCCGGTCTGCTCGAAACCGAAGACGGCAAGGTGACCGATGGGTCCATTGTCTACAACGATGAGCCTATACAGGGCATCATCCCCGAAAAGATCGTCCGTAAAGGCGTGTTTCAGGTCATGGAAGGGCGGCGCATTTTCGAGGATCTGACCGTTGAGGAGAATCTCAAGTGCGGGGCGTTCACGCGCCCCCGTTCCGAGATCGCCGGGTCCATGGAAAAGGTCTACGATTATTTCCCCCGCCTCAAGGAGCGTCGCAAACAGTTGGCCGGATACATGTCCGGTGGTGAACAGCAGATGTGCGCCATTGGTCGCGCCATCATGGCCCGTCCTGAGTTGCTGCTCCTTGATGAGCCGTCCCTCGGGTTGGCTCCCATGCTTGTGGAAGAGATTTTTGACATCATCAAGAAGTTCAACGCAGCCGAAGACGTCACGGTGTTGCTCGTGGAGCAGAATGCTCGCGCCGCACTGTCGGTGGCGAAACAGGCGTACATAATGGAAAACGGGCGCGTGGTGATGGATGGAACGGCCACGGACCTGCTGAACAACCCGGATGTGCAGGAGTTCTATCTGGGTATGGGGCAGAGTGGCGACAAGCGCAGTTACCGGGATGTGAAGCACTATCGTCGTCGCAAGCGTTGGCTGGGATAGTCTCCTATCCTTCGGGATGTCGGCCCGCGAATACAGATTGTGTACGTTAGGGTATTTCGGAAATCCTGATAGAGATTTGCGATGATTTGTCGTATTATTACCCATGGTGGAAAAATAGGGTTTTTCATGGGCTCGGGAACTGAAGGCAAAGCGCAGCATCCCGAGTTCCGAAGAGACACTGAATGTACGGTGGAGGGCTGTTGGGACGGCGGTTGCCGGTTCTGATTGTCGGAGGTTGTTCATGTACTATACTGAGTTTGAGACCGAGGCCCGCGAAAAGCGGATGAAACGCAAGTGGAAAGGCGTTCGTGAAGTGTTGTTCGAGGCGGAAAAAGCGTCTGCCGAGTTCCGCAACCGCCTGTCCACCCTTGGCGCATGCGTCAAGGATATCAAGGGGTGGGAGGATTATGGTAAGATTCCGCCCTTGCGCAAGCAGGACATCATCAGTTGGCAGGAAGAGCACGGTCTGGAGTGGTTCCTCAACTGCAAACCCGGAGAGCTGAAGCGTATTTATCAATCTCCCGGTCCCATCTTTGATCCCGAAGGCACGGAAGAGGATTACTGGGCATGGTCCGAAGGATTCTTCGCGGCCGGTTTCCGTCCCGGTGATCTGGCCCAGATGACGTTCTCCTACCATTTGACCCCGGCCGGATTGATGCTTGAGGAGCCGCTGCGCGATATCGGCTGCGCGGTCATCCCGGCTGGCCCCGGCAATACCGACAAGCAGATCGAGCTGATGACCCGCCTTCCTGTCACCGCCTTTATCGGCATGGCGAGTTATCTGAAAGTGATCGGTGAGAAAGCCCTGGCTGCCGGTCTTGATCTGAAAGAGGATTTTTCTCTGGAGAAGGCCTACGTCGCTGCCGAGCCGCTCCCGGAAACGCTACGCGCTGAAGTGGAAGAGATGTTCGGCATCACCGTGCGTCAGGGATATGGCACCGCTGATGTCGGGTGCATTGCCTACGAGTGCATGGAACTTGGCGGGATGCACCTCTCCAACTACCGGCACGTGGAAATTTGCGACCCGGTAACGGGCGAGCCGCTTCCTGATGGTGAGATCGGGGAAGTGGTGGTGACGCCGTTCTTCACGGATTATCCGTTGGTGCGCCTTGCCACCGGCGATTTGTCGTCCATCGATACATCCATGTGCGGCTGTGGTCGAACGGCCCGCAAGCTGACCGGCTGGAAGGGCAGGGCCGATGATACGGCCAAGGTCAAGGGACAATTCATTTATCCGGCTCAGGCTGCTTCGGTCATGCGGCTGTATCCCGACGTGTCAAACTGGCAGGTCAGAGTGCGTAATCCCGATGGACGCGATGCGTTGATCGTGTTACTGGAAACAAGCGTGGATTTGGACACCAAGGCGTTTGCCGAAGATTTTCAGTCCACCATGAAATTGAAGCCTCTCGTCGAGACCGTTGCGCCCGGTACCATACCGGATGCCGCTCCCCGGCTCGTCGATGAAAGGACTTTCGATTAAACCCGGCTATTAGCTGGGGTTGCGGTCCTAATCGAGTGGGTCGGTGCATCGGTGCATCGGCCCTTTTTCTTTGTCTAGTCGTACGAACTCGCTTCGTAAAGTCTCTTCATATTTCAGTCAAAAAAGCGGCAGGAGTCTCACTCCTGCCGCCTTGTATTGTTACTGGCTCATGCCTTGGGGCCAGACGTAGTAGAATCCGGCTCTGGGTGGCATGATCAAATCGGTATCCACACCCAGCAGGTTCAGTTTTTCACCGCCTGTTGCCGTCATGGTGTTGTACGGGTTGTCGTTGGGGTACATGTCGCGACGGTAGGCAACGATCTTTGCATCGTCAGGCAGATTCGCCAGCGAGCGAGCCTTGGCAAAGGCGTCCTGCATGTAGCCCACCTGATCGATGAGGCCGAGGGCCACGGCCTGCCCTGCGGTGAATACGCGCGCTGTTTTGACCACATCCATGCTGGTTGAAGACAGCGAGCGGTGCTTGGCGACCAGCGCGTGAAAGCGTTGGGCATAGTCGTCTATGATCGCCTGAAAGAGGATGGTTTCTTCTTCGGTGGTGGGGCGGAAAGGCGACCCCATGTCCTTGTCCCTGCCGGATTTGGACACTTCAACTTCGACACCGACCTTATCCAGCAGCCCGTACACCTTGGGCCGCATGAACACGACGCCCACGGAACCGGTGATGGTGGTGGGATGGGCCATGATCCAGTCGGCCGGAAGCGCTGCATAGTAGCCGCCCGAGGCCGCCACATCGAGCATGGTCACCACGACCTTCTTGCCGGTGCGCAGCTTGAAATCATCTATCTCGTGATAGACGATATCCGATGCCGTGGTGGTCCCGCCGGGGGAGTCGATGGCGATGATTACGCCGCGTACATCGTCGTCGTTTTCGGCCAGATCAAGGGCGCTGACCAGCTCCTGCAACTGGCTGGGCTTGGAGCGCAGCGCACCCTGTTTGGGCTGGGTCTGCAGGAATCCGGTCAGGTGGATCAGGGCGATTTTCCCGTCCCCTTCACCGTCGATCACGAATTCCTTGAGCGGTTCGGTTGTGGGGGCAGCGAAAATTTTCAGTTTCGGGGCACAGCCGGGCAGGATGCTCACGGCGAGCAGGGCGAGGAGTATGTATCGTAGCATTGGGACCTCCATGGTTATCGATTGCAATTGTTCCAGACTACGCGGCACAAACCGTCTTGCCAAGGTGGTAATGGGAAAACTGTGGAGGTGTGGCCCGGGTGGTATGCGAGTCAGCGTGGCGACATGAAAAAAGCCGCCTGAGAGGCGGCTTTGAAAATACATGTGACGTTACGTCTACTTGATCCGTGGCGGACCGAGGACGATCATCTCGGCAATGGTGTGGTCCACCTTGGGCAGTTGGCGCAGGTTCTTGCCCACGAACTGCATCTCCAGCATGACCAGATCCTTGTACAGGGCGGTTCGGTTGACTACCGGTGCGACTTTGCCGTCCTTTTCATACTCCTCGGTCTGCTCCTGGCATCGATAACATCCCGGGAACTGTACCTGTTGTCCGTTGGGCTTGACCAGCAGATTGGGGACGCCGTGCATACGACAGATCATGAGCCGGTGCTTGTACAGACCGCAGATTCCCTGCTTTTCGTCGATGTTCAGCGGACACATGGTGTGCGGGCGTTCGCCGCGATTGAGGGCGGATTGCGCTTCCTCTACGTACTGCTGTGCCTTGGCCTTGATCGCTTCCAATTGGTCGGCGGGCAGTTCGTTGAGGCCTTCCCAAAGGTACGCCCACTCGATGTAGGTGTGGTGTTGGAAAAAGGTGAGACAGCAGTTGTCAGTGCACCCTTCACAGGTCAGTCCGATGGCGTCGGCTGCCTGCCCGTACTGGGCGACCATTTTATCGTATATGGCGGCTAGTTTGCGATATGCGGCCTTGGGAGTGAGCTTTTTCATGGTAGATTGATGGCTTCGAGAATTTGATCCACACATTCTTCCGGCGTGTGGCGGTCCGTGCGGACAACGATGTCAGCCGCGGCACGATACAGTGGCTGCCGTTCGTTGTAAAGATCGCTCATGCTCTTGCCCGGAGCAATGGCCAGCCCGCGGTTTTCCCCGTCACCGACGCGTTCCAGAAACGTATCCCGGTCGATATCCAGCATGACGATCTTGCCAAGCTCCTTGAGCCGGGCAACGGCCTTGGGGCCATAGATGACGCTGCCGCCGGTGGATATGACGGTCCGTGTCAGGCCGAGATCGCTGACCAGCGTTTCTTCAATACGAAGAAATTCGTCCAGCCCGAAGGTGTCCATGATCCCTTGCAGCGGCATGGCGTAAAAGGCTTCCATGTGGCGGTCAGTGTCGAGCTGTCCCCAGCCGAGGCGTTCGGCCAGTTTTTGCCCGAGGGTGGATTTACCCGCTGCCGCCATGCCGACGAGCGTGATGCAGGGTTGCGGGATCGGGTCCCGATCCAGAGGGGTGAATGCCATGATCAGTTCCTTTCGACCAGACAGACACGATCCTCGTCGTCGCGCTCGGTGACAAGCACGTTGACGTGCTGGGCGCCAATGGTTTCGACCTTTTTGCCGATGTAGTCGGCCTGGATGGGAAGTTCCCTGTGGCCGCGATCGACCATGACGAGCAGTTCCACGCGCTTGGGACGACCATAGTCGAGAATGGCCTCAAGGGCTGCACGGATGGTCCTGCCCGAGTAGAGGACATCATCCACCAGCACGATGGTCGCGCCTTCGATGTCAAACCCGATTTCGGAACAGTTGATGGTCGGAGCGAGTTCGAGATTGGTGGTCCAGTCGTCCCGGTACAGGTTGATATCGAGCTTGCCCAGGGGAACCTTGCGCCCCAGACGCTCGTCGAGAAGAAGTTTCAA
This sequence comes from Pseudodesulfovibrio profundus, assembly GCF_900217235.1. Classification (NCBI taxonomy): domain Bacteria; kingdom Pseudomonadati; phylum Thermodesulfobacteriota; class Desulfovibrionia; order Desulfovibrionales; family Desulfovibrionaceae; genus Pseudodesulfovibrio; species Pseudodesulfovibrio profundus. Next base: position 2,732,770 of record NZ_LT907975.1, read on the forward strand.
ACGTTCCGCCAAATCGGCTCCGCGTCGCTGGATACCGAGTATGGCGAGGTTCTCGTCGTCGCCGTTACGCTCGTGTACTTCAAGCGCCAGACGCTCCAGCGTCCGGTTCATTTCCTTGGAATTCAATATGGTGCCGCAATCTTTCATATGTAATGCCTCTTGTTGCCCGGGGGCTGATTAGCAAAGGGAGAAAATATCCTATGCTATAATGTGGGTCAACACTATCGGCGAAAAGTAGCCATTTTCGATTTGACAAAGCCGAATATAGGTCTTACCTCTTCTATTCCCGACCACCCATAGGAGGAAATTAGCAAATGTTTGAATTGACCGAAGCTGCAGCGAAGCAGCTTGAAGGCTACTTCCAGGACAAAGAAAAATCCCCCATCCGCGTTTATCTTGCGGCTGGCGGTTGAGCAGGCCCTCGCCTGACCCTGGCTCTGGATGAGCCTAACGATAAAGACGAAGTGTTAGAGGCCGGTGGATTCACCTTCCTCATCGACAAAGAACTTCAAGCCCAGACCGGCAAAGTGAAGATCGACATGACCTACTACGGTTTTGTTGTTGAATCCGAAAACCCGGTTGGCGGTGGCGGCGGCTGCTCTTCCGGCTGCGGCACCGATAGTGGTGGCGGCTGCTCTTCCAGCGGCTGTTCCTGCTAACCTGCGAGTACTTGCTGAACGAGTACAGCGTATGGAAATAAGAAGGGCGACACTCTGTTGAGTGTCGTCCTTTTTTTACCATAATTACGCTTTACAAAGAATGATTCCTGGCTATACTCGTTCAACTTTGAGTCCAAGGAGCGTGAATGATCAAGGTGTCAGAAGCAGCCATGCAGGGGCTGGCAACCTTTTTTGAAGGAAAGGATGTCAGGCCTATTCGTATACAGTTTGCAGAAGATGACTGTAACGGGTCCGGCTTGCTGTTGACGCTTGACGACTATTGCTCGGGAGACAAATACGTCACCTACAACGATCTGACGTTCCTGATCAATGAACGTCTGGCTGAAGCGGCAGGAGATGTCTACATCGACACCAGTACCACCGGCTTCAGCGTTGACTGCGAAAAACCGGTCAACAAGCGGTACGAACGAACCTATGGTTCACGCGACTGCGGCAGTTAAGCCGGCTCCTTCTTTTTTCTCCCATATCCTTATCTTATACATCACACGGTCTTTGCGAACCCTGCCTTGGCAAAGGTGAACTGTCCTGCCTGAAGCAGGGCGATCTCGTTTTCCTTGGATGATATCTGACGATACTTTTCGTCATCCGGCAGTGCCGAATTCCATACCTGTGCGATCTCGGAGCGAACCACGCTGATCCTGCGCTCGATCTGCTCCAGCGAGAACGTGCCGTTCTTTATCGGTTCGATGGCTGCTTCCTTGAACGCCGCGATGGCCTCCTCGGAGAACTCCGTCACATCACCGAGCAAGCGCTTTGCTTCGGCTTGTGCCACTTCCCTGAGATGCATCTCGAAACTGGTGCCTCCTGTCCGGGCTTCATTAAATTCAATATACATGACCGACCCTCCCTGGTGGCTGTGTATGCTTCCCTTATCGGACGAATTCTCCATTTCCTTTATATGAAGGACGCTTGTCAGCTGCTTTTTGAGCGGCCGATTCACCACTTGTACGACACGAAAAAGGCCCCCTGATATCAGGGGGCCTTGTCGTGTTCGAGGCAGGCGTCGTAGGCGGCAACAGGTGTCGGCCTAGTCCGGAGCTGTGCTCATCACGTGAGACAACTCTTCGATCTTTCCATGCTTGAGGCGGTAATCGTACAGGGCGGCCATGTCCTTATAGACCTGGAAGACCTGGAAGAAACCGTGCCAGTGAGCGTAGTCCGGTCCGTTCATGGCGGCTCCGTGACGAGCGCGGCGTCCGCAGTGGTGCCACAGGAAGTACATCAACTCCTGGAAGCCGTCAGACCACGGGTCCTCGCCCAGGAGATTCTTCTCCTTCAGCACGGTCTTCATCTCAACTGCCTTGTCCCAGTATGTATTGTACAGGGCAACGCTGTTATCGAGCAGGTCGCGCTGGACATTGGTGTGGGTGGTCGAGTGGCAATTCTTACAGACGGCGCGCATCTTCTTGTCGCCTTCCATGCCGTTGCCGCGGGTGCCGGAGCGGATCTCGGAGCGGGCATGGACAAGGTCCCACTTCAGGCGGTCGGCCACGTTATGGGTGGTGCTCAACTCGCCTATGCCGGACATGTGACAGACGGCGCAGGTGGGTGCATCGTAGTCGCCCGGTTCCCAGGTGTCGGGAGCGGCTTCAAAGTTCCACTTCTCACCATGGGCGTTGTAAATCTGGCCGTGCTTGGATTCTTCGTAAATCTCGATTTGCGGATGATCCGGCCCAAGGTGGCAGGAGGCACAGGCTTCGGGCTTGCGCGCTTCGGCTACCGAGAACTGGTGACGAGTGTGGCAGACGGTGCAAGTACCAACGGAACCGTCGGGGTAGCGGGTGCCAACGCCGCCGGGCCAGGTCTCATTGATGGGTTTGTTGTCCGGGCCAAGCTCCACCTTGGTGCCGTGGCACATCTGGCAGCCGGAAGCGCGTGCAGCGCGATTGGGACCGGAGCCGAGTTCTACGCCGAGGAATTCAGCGCCTTCATTGTGGTACATGAGCGACTGAAATTTGGGCACTTCCAGCAATGGACGGCCTGCGCCCATGGCATGGTTGGATTCCAGGAACTGCTCCACTTCACGAGGGTGACATCTGGAGCAGGTCTTGGAAGAGACCATGGGGGACGTGTAGATATCGGTTCCCCTCAAACCTTCACACTGACTGGCCATGGGGGAGTCCTTTTCCACGACATGACAGTCGTAGCAGGAGACCGTTGCATGGCCCATTTTGCCGTTTTTCCAGTTCTCGATGATACCGGGTGTTTTTTGGGAGTGACACTCGATGCACGATTTGGCTTCCTTGGTGTAGCCCCTGTGCACCACGAGCCTTTTTTTGCCGAGTTCAATCCCCTCAAGTTCTGCGGCGGCTTGCGCCTGTCCCGCGAATATGAGGGTCATGCAGCAAACGAATCCGGCGACGAATAACGTACCGAAGACCTTTTTCATAAACCTCTCCTACTCTTTGCCTGCGACTTGCGGGCTTTGCTTAAAATAGTTGTTGATTTCCGTGACCATGTTCTTGTGGCCGACATGCTCGTGGCAATCCACGCAACGTTTGTCCAGATCGCCGATGAGGTACTGCCTGTGCGCGAGAATACCGCTGGTCCTCATGCCCTTGGGCTCGAGGTTCACGTGGCATTTTCTACAGGCATTGTCGTAGGTGAATTCGCGCCGGAACTTGGCGCGTCCAGCCCAGTCGTACGTATAGGGGTCGATGATCATGTTCATGATGATGTCCCGAGTCCCGGTGTACGCCTTGGCGGTCACATACTCCACAAAACCGCCATGCGGCAGGTGACAGTCAACACATTGCGCTTCAAGGCCTTTGGCGTTGGCTCCTCCGTGTGTTTCTTTTTTCCATGCAGTTCTGAATGGTGTCATTACGTGGCAGGAAACACAGAATTCATCCGTATTGGTGACCTGGATCATGTAACCCGAGGCCAGAATCACGGTTATGGTGAGCACAACTCCCACAAGCATGCCTGGCAACAGCTTTCTGCTCAGTCGCTTTTCACTGTCTGCCATTCATACATCCCTTGCTTTTGTTGAACGTGTCATGTGCGACCGATTGATGCCGCCAGCCCCCAGCCAACCTCGTAATTTCAGTCGTTTGTCATGGACGACGATTGAAATGATGGCTGTGCAAGAACAAGTTTCATGCCACCTTGTGGTGTTTGCCGGGGCAGGAGATGAGCCTTGGTATCAGCGGGTTTCACGCTTGGTGCAAAAGATGGGGCGGGATAGATGAGAAAATGTTGTCATTTATTTATGACATGTGTCATGTAAATTAAACATACTGTTTGTTATTCATGACACACGCACGGAATCACGCGAGGGAAGCATGGACAAGGGACAATTCACAATCCGAAATCGACTGGTCTGGCCGCTGGGACTTGGTTTTCTATGGCTGATTTTCCTACTGGTGCTCGCAATATGGTCGGTGCAGGCCGAGCGAGAGCACGTGATGCGAATGGCCGAGCGGGAAGCCAAAGCGTTTTTTCAGCAGGTTGTCGTGACCCGCTCCTGGAACGCGGCCCATGGCGGCGTGTATGTGCTCGCAACGGATTCCAATCCACCCAATAAATATCTGCCGGTCGAGGATCGGCTGGTCGAGACCGTTGATGGTCGTATGCTAACCATGATCAATCCGGCCTACATGACCCGTCAGATATCTTCCATCGCCAATGAAGACCATCAGGTACAATTTCACATCACCAGCCTTGATCCCATTCGACCCGAGAACAAGGCTGACGAGTGGGAATCCGGTGCTCTGACGGAATTCAGCAGCGGGGGACGGGAAAAGTTTGAGCTGGTGCAGACCTCTGGCGGCCAGCAGTTCCGGTACATGGCGCCACTCGATGCCGAAGAGCGGTGTATGAAATGCCATGCCAAATACGGGCATGACGGTCGCGACATCCTTGGCGGTATTTCCGTATCATTTTCAGCAGCCCCACTTGTCGAGACCCGCAAGAGTTCCGTTGCCCAGACCCATCTGGCGTTCACCATGATTTTTCTTGTGGGATTTGTGGGGATATGCGGCTCCACCTATCTCGTGCAGAAAAAGCGCGACGAAGCTGAACGGGCCAACAGGACGAAATCCATATTTCTCGCCAACATGAGCCACGACATGCGCACGCCGCTCAACGGCATCATGGGCATGACCGAACTGATGCAGCAGAAGGGATTGAGCCAGGAGCAATCAAGGTATGCGGACATGGTGCGCCATTCGGCATGGACCCTGCTTGAAATCGTCAAGGACATCACGGATTTCTCCCGCCTTGAGTCGGGCCGTATGGACTTGTCGGCAGTGACTTTTGATGTTCGTGAGATGCTGCATGAAACCCTTTCGGTCTTTCGTTACGAAACCAGCTCCAAGGGGCTGGAACTTTCTTCCATCGTCGCCCCCAATCTGCCGAACAAACTGAAGGGCGACGTGTTCCGTCTTAAGCAGATCCTCACCAATCTGGTCGGTAACGCCGTGAAGTTCACAGATCATGGCAAGGTCTCGGTGCGAGTCTTCAGGGGGGCATCTCCCGAAGGGGCCAATCCTGATCTTGTACGTATGCGTGTCGAAGTTGAGGATACCGGCATCGGGATACCTGTCGAGGAGCAGAAGGGGATTTTCGACAGCTTCCGGCAGGTGGATGATTCCTATGCCAAAAAGCATGAAGGCTCCGGCCTCGGCCTGACCATCTGCCGCCAGTTGGTTGAAATGATGGGCGGCTCCATTGCCGTGGAAAGCGATCCGGGCAAAGGATCGGTCTTCTCTTTTGATGTCTTGGTGGAAGAAGCATTGGACGATGTCGAAGGGCTGGAAGATGAAGTGTCTTCTGATGAGATTCCGGCCACACGTCCCCGTCAGATACTGGTTGCCGAAGACAACATACTCAATCAGACCTTTGCCCAGGAGATACTGGAAGAGGCCGGTCATCCCGTCGTCATAGTCGAAAACGGTATCGAAGCGTTGGAAGCCCTCCGCAATGCGGATTTCGACATGGTGTTCATGGACGTTCAGATGCCGGACATGGACGGGCTGGAAGCCACTCGTCGCATACGTGCCGGAGAAGCAGGAGAGCACGCCAGGAATATTCCCATCGTTGCTGCCACGGCATTTGCCGTGCGTGGCGATTGTGAGAAGTGCCGCGAGGCCGGAATGAACGGGTACGTGGTCAAGCCCATGCAGAGCAGTGATCTGCTCCGGGCGGTGGCGATGTACACCTGCGAAGACGAGGAACTGAATTGTGAAGTGATTGTGGGTGATGTGAAAGGAAGCGAAATGACCATCGATATTGATGCTGCACTGAAGCGGCTTGGCGGTCGCCGGGAACTCTTTGACAAGCTGGCGGCGAAGTTCATGGAAGATGTTCCGTTAAAGATGGACGATCTGGGTCAACGCATAGCCGAGGGCGACATGGATGATGTGTTGCGCCTGGCCCATGGCATCAAGAATTCCGCTGGTATGATTCAGGCTAACTCCATGGCCGAGGTGGCGCTGGATATGGAAATGGCGGTACGGGAAAATCGCCTGACCGAGATTCCCGAGTTGTTCGATAACCTGCGACTGGTTTCGGACAAGGCACTGGCAGCGGTGAAGCGCTGTCTGGAGGTGTAGCGTGTCCCGCATCTTATTAATCGACGACGAACCCATGATGCATGTCCTGTTCGGCGATGTTGCCGCAGGGCTTGGACATCAGCTGGATACTGCCGAATCGTTGTCCGAAGGATGGGCCAAGGCCAGAAGCGGTGAGCACGATGTCGTGTTTCTTGATGTGCTGCTGCCTGACGGCAACGGTATCGAGGAATTGCAGCGCTACAAATCGTTGCCTTCATCCCCGGAGATTATCGTCATCACCAGTTACGGTGAATCGACGGGTGCGGCCACGGTGCTGGAGCAGGGGGGATGGGAGTATCTGACCAAGCCGCTCACCGTGGACAAGATTGAACAGTCCATGCGCGATGTCATTACTTACAGACTGAACAACCACGGCGCGGTGAAGCCGTCATCACGCCCGTCAGATATTATTGGCTCAAGTCCCAAGCTGCTCGAATGCCTGAGTAAGATCGACGAAGCGGCCAGCCTTGATGTGGCGACCATGATCCACGGGGAGACCGGCACCGGTAAGGAATTGTTTGCCAAGGCGGTCCATGAGCGGAGTAGTCGCTCCTCTCGACCGTTCGTGACGCTGGACTGCGCCGCGCTTTCGCCCACTCTTATCGGTTCCCAGTTGTTCGGCCATGTTCGCGGAGCGTTCACCGGGGCGGACCGTTCCCGGGAAGGGGTCATTGCCCAGGCGCATACGGGCACGCTGTTCATGGATGAAATCGGGGAGTTGCCACTGGAGATGCAGGCGTCCCTGCTGCGGGTTCTGGAAACCGGTCGGTATCGTCCTGTGGGGAGTCAGCGCGAGCGGGAATCGGATTTTCGACTGGTTGCTGCCACCAACCGTGATCTGGAAGAGATGAGTCGACTTGGTCTCTTTCGGAGTGATCTGCTGTACCGGCTGCGGGGTGTGACAGTCTCTCTGCCGCCACTGCGAGAACGGCCGGAAGACATTGAACCGTTGGCCCGGCATTATATCGATCACGCCTGTGAAGAGATGGGCGGCGGCCCCAAGGATATCAGCGATGAATTCTGGTCCACACTGGCCAACTATCCGTGGCCCGGCAATGTGCGCGAATTGAAACACGCTGTTCGCCGTGCTTTGGCTGCGGCACAGGATGGGCCGGTCATCTATAGTCGGCATCTGCCCACGCAGATCCGTATCAAGGTTGCGCAGCAGGGATTGGAACCTGCCGTGTCGCCGGTGCCGCGTGCCGAGGCGGAAGGGCATCCCATGCCCAAGCTCAAGGATTATCGAGACAAGGCCGAGCGTGAATATGTGGAGTTGCTTCTGGAACGGACCGACTCAAGCATGAAACAGGCGGCGAAAACAGCCGGAGTCTCTCGCGGCTATCTGTACGAACTGATCAAGAAACACGGGCTGAAACGGTAATCAGCGATTGAGCGCGGCCTTGAGGTACGCTCGCCCCAGCGGGGTGTCGCCGTAGACCTCGGCCCAGTGCAGGTAAACCAGCTTCAGATACTTGGTGTGGATGAATGCGGCGTCAGCCAGTCGGTTGGCAACCACCTCGTCCGGTAAGGTAGTGATGGCGTCGTGCAGTGACTTTGCGCGATGCACGGGGCGGTGTGCATCGTCGATGGCTTTACTCCCTGCTATGCCCATGCGCTCCCGTGTACCTTCGTCATCCAGCAGCCGACAGGCGGTTTCGATCAGTTGGTCCATGTCATCGGGCGGATAGGTGGCAAGGTGTTCGCCATCCGTGAAAAGCTGCGATTGGCCGTTGCCGATGGCCGGGGTGAGCAGGCATGAGCCGCAGGCCAACGCTTCGAAAACCCGGAAATTCAGATCTCCCCGTTCAGCGATATTCAGCACCACCCGCGCCTTGGGAAACAATTCGCCGAAGTGGCCGGAGCGCACTTCCAGATTGGGGAACCGGCTTTTCAGTTCCTTGAGGAATTCGTACCGTTCTGGCGTTGTCTCCTTGTCCACACTCCCCGCAAACAACAGGTCCCATTCCTTGGCGACCGGTTCTGTGGGCGGTTGCAGGTCGCGTAGCGGATAGGGCGGTAGCCAGATAACTTGATCATCCCGTAATCGTTGCCGAAAGCGCGGCAGATGATCGCGCAGGCTGACCAACGCCAGATCGAATCCCTGTGCATACATGGGATACCATGAGTGGATGTGTGAATCGATGGCGTAAAAGGCCGTCAGGCAGGGGAAGCGCTCTACGCCGAGCAGGGGCGGGGGAAAGCTCCGGTCTGCATATATGACCATGTCGGGCTCACCGCCCACACGGTCGACGATCTCCTCCCAGCGCAGCAGGTCCGGCTCGGTCATGGGGATATGGGTAACGGAATAACCCAGATCAGCGAATTCGTTTTTGAAGTAGATGCCGCCTATCCAGGCCACTTTTTTAGGATTCACGATATTCCCCTTGCAGATAACCGATGAAATCTTCGATGCCCGCTTTCTGGCAGGATACGTAATTCGCCACATAGCGGGCATGGCTCATGGGTATGCCGTACACGTTGTACTGAGCATCGGCTCCACCAAAGGGCCATCCGAAGTGAGCGGCTATGTGCGGATTGATGGGCTGCTCGAATTCAGGGAATGGATCGCCCAGCGCGTCGAGGACCGCTCTGTCCGGAGGCGTCATGCCCAGATGGCGCAGTACCTCCGTGGCCGCATGGTCCATGAGTCGGGCGTTGGGATGATTTACGGTGTTGAAGAGGCGGTGCTGGCCGTGTTCGTTTTCAATGATGTCCACATACTTGATCGGCGTGTGTGCTTCGCGCTGTTGTTCCTGCGCGATGGTCTGGTGCAGCAGTGCATTCAGGTCAAATTTTTGGGACAGGTTGGAGCGAAGGTAGAGCAGGACGGTCTCTTCGTCGGGCAGGCCCATGTTGATGATGTCGTCCAGGTGGGTGCAGCGGTAGTTGAATCCCGGCTTTCCGTTCCAGAAGGGCCAGTATCCGGCAAAGAACATGTTCGGGATGCAGAGACTCTTGCAGTCTGTCTTAAGTTTGCCCAGCAGGGTGTCGGAAGCAAGCTCTCCCCAGTTTGCGTTGAGATACTGATACAGAAACAGATCGCACCGCTCAAGGAGGCCGTCCGGGATCGCTTCACGGGTGTAATTGGTGATGATCCGGCATTCGTATTGATCGGTAAATTCCGGGGAAGCGTTGAGCCGTGCCAGTAGTGGTTCGCCCTGACAGTTGGCGTGCAGTATGCAAAGTCGTTTGTTCATGATGTCCCGGAACCTGTTGAAATATCCACTCTTCGACGCGATCAAAGAAGTACCACGGATGCCCATGCCCATCAATACCGCTGCATCGTCTAGTTTACACTTCACGTGCAAGGGTGTATCTGTGCTGCGACAAATCACACAAAGACCATTGAGGGCATATAATGCGAAAGAAATTTGACGATATCGTTGCGGCCGTTGAACCGCTGGATCACTCCCTTGCCGCCGTGGGGCAGGCTCATCTTGACGACCTGACCAAACCCAAGGGCAGCCTGGGTAAACTGGAAGATCTGGCTCTTCAGTTATTCCTCATTCAGGGTGGCAAAGCGCCCCAGGCCGATCCCATGCGGATTTATACCGTGGCCGGTGATCATGGCGTCAATGATGAAGGTGTTTCTGTCTTTCCGCAGGAAGTCACCCGCCAGATGATCCTGAATTTCCTGAACGGCGGCGCCGGAATCAATGTGCTGGCGAAGACCGCCAATGCGCAACTGTATGTTGTTGATGCCGGTTCCTGTGGCGGTGGGTATGACGAGCATCCCTACCTTATTCAGGAAAAAGTGGCCCAAGGCACGGCCAACCTCGCTAAAGGCCCGGCCATGACAGAAGAGCAGTGCCTCAAGGCGTTGCTGCTCGGCGTTTCCTTGGCCGACCGTGCCCACGCCGAAGGTGTCAAGGTACTGGGGACCGGCGATATGGGTATTTCGAACACCACGCCGTCCACTGCCCTCTACTGTGCCTACCTTGGCCTTGAGCCGGAGATCATTACCGGTCCCGGAACCGGTCTGGATGCCGAAGGGGTCGCCAACAAGGCTGCCGTTATTCGCCGTGGACTTGAGGCCAACCGTGAAGCTGTTGCTTCGGGTGACCCTTTGGCAATCCTCGCAGGACTGGGTGGACTGGAAATCGCCACCCTTGCAGGGCTGATTATCGGTGGTGCGCGGAACAAACAGCTTGTCTGTGTGGATGGTTTCATCTCCACCGCTGCCTATGCCGCTGCATGGAAACTCTGCCCCACGGTCAAGGAATACTGCATCATCAGCCATGTTTCAGCCGAACCCGGACACCGTGATGCGGTTGCCGCCATGGGCATGGAACCGTACCTTGATCTCGGCTTCCGTCTGGGCGAAGGAACCGGTGGAGCGTGCGTCATGTATCTGGTGCGCAGTGCTGCTGATATTTACAATGATATGGCAACATTCAGTGCGGCCGGGGTTTCCGAAGCCGTTGAGTAAGTGGCTGTTTTCGGTCGCTGCCATCCAGCAGTGAAAACAAAAGGGCGACATGTGATCATGTCGCCCTTATTTGTTGCGTATGGATAGGGAATGGCTGGATCGGGTTAGAATCCATGCTCCCGAAGATAGTCCATGGTGATGCCTGTCTTTTTGGGTTCCGATTCCTCGGCCACCCACGGCTGGACCATGCGTTCGACGTACTTGCCGATGACATCGGTTTCCATATTCACCTTGCGGCCAGCAGTCCATTCGGCAATGGTGGTCGCTTTTTGTGTTTCAGGGATGATGTTCACCTCAAGCCATGTGGGACCGCAGTCATTGACCGTCAGCGAAATGCCGTCCAGCGCAATGGACCCCTTGGGAATGACGTACTTGCCGTGGGCAGCGTCGAATCCGAGCTTGTAGATGTTGGATTCACCGGCAGGACGCACTTCAAGCACATCCGCAAGGGCATCGACGTGGCCGGACACGATATGGCCGCCGAACCGGTCGCCCATGGCCATGGCCCGTTCAAGATTGGCCTTGCTGCCTATCCTGAGTTCCCCCAGGCTGGTGACGGACATGGTCTCACGACTTGCATAGGCGGTGAACCAGTTGTCGCCGAAGGTCTCCACTGTCAGACAGACGCCGTTGACGGCAATGGATTCGCCCAGTTCGATCTCTGGCAGGTCGAATAATGTCTTGATGCGGAAACGGGTTTCGGCTCCGCGGTTTTCAGCCGCTTCGATGCGGCCCATTCCCATGATCAGTCCTGTAAACATGGTATTCCTCGCAATATGTATTGTTGGGAACGAGTAGTATCAGGGAGCGGGCTGGGTGTAAATTGTCGTTTCACCCAAATACTGTTTCAGGATCGTTGAGTACATGGGCGAGTTGCGCACCGAGTCGCATGCTATCTGCATTCGCTCCACAAGGGAGTCCGGCAGGCTGCGGCTCAGCGCAAAGTACACACCCCATGGCGGTTGCTGGTAGACGACCCGAAATCGGTTTGCAGGAATGTGCTTGGTTTTAGCAATATACTCAAAGGCTATCCGGTCGAAAAAAACCAGATCGAGCCGACCGGCCATGAGTTTGTCTATGGCAATCTCAGGTGAATTGAGAATATCGAGATAGAGTTTATTCTTGTGGCTTTGGAGCAGTGAGATTTCCGCATACCCCTTGATGACACCAATGCGAAGGCCGGACGTATCTTCCAGGCTGCTTATTTTCTTGTCAAAGTTATCAAGACCAATCAGTACAACGCTGGTGGTGAGAACCGGGCCAACCCATTTGAAAAGGGATTCTCGTTCCGGAGTGCGGATAGTTGAAAAAAGGACTGTTACCGAACCCTGAACTGCCATTTCATATGCTCGCGGCCACGGCAAAAAATCAATGGGTTGCTCTTCCACTCCCATGTTTTTCAACATGGCGAACAGAAAGTCGGTCACCAGCCCTTTGGATTCATGGTATTCCTTGTAATTGTATGGTCGGTAATCTTCTGAAAGATAGCGCAGATCAGCGGGTGTCAGTGAGGGGTCGGCCATGCAGGGCAGGGCCATACTCAGCATCCATATAAGGGCGGCAAAAAAGGCGTATCGCATAGCACCCTCCCTTTGCTCTTGTTCCCCCATAACCATGGTGCATCAAGGGATCGGCAATATCAATAGCCAATCCGAACAGCATTGGTATTTCTAAAGGATGCTCAGTTTTGGCTCATAGGCCTATTCTGCGTCCGGTTCGACGGGGCGCATGACCATCATCATGTCAGGGCCTGACCGTTGGGTCTTGATAATGCGGAAGTTTCGGGTCTGGCTCATGCTGATGTTTTCACGTCCGCTGAATGCGCTTGGAGCCTGGTCGTCGCCCAGAATGCGGGGTGCGATGAATTGGACCAGCTCCTGCGCCAGGCCGGATTCCACGCACTGCATGGCAAAGCGACCGCCGCCTTCGATCAGTGTGTAGTAACACTGGAGTTCATCGCGGAGGCGCTCGAATCCCTGCTTGAGGTCCAGGTCGCCCGTGGTTCCTCCAAGGGGCCAGACACGCGCTCCCAGCTCACGAAGAGCATCGGCGTTGGTGCTTCGGGCCGCTTCTTCCGTGGTGAAAAAGATTGCCTGATCGGGGCGGTCACGGAGCAGCTTGAATTCTCCGGCTTTATCCGGAAGTCGTGAGGTCACGATAACACCGAAGGGCTGCCGAAAGTCTTTTGGCAATTCATCCTGTCGACAGGTGAGGCTGGGATTGTCTGCTCTGAAGGTTCCGCCGCCGACGACTACCGCATGGACCATGCCGCGCAGGTCATGGACACGGGCAAAGGATTCGGCAGAAGAGACCGGCTCGGGTACCATGTGCCGTGATGCGATCTTCCCATCCAGGGTGGTGGCCATCTTGACGATGTTGAAGGTGCCGGCGGTGTTCTGCCAGTGGAGAAAGTCGGCGATCATGTCGCGGCATTCGTTCTCAAGCACGCCTTCGGTTACCTGGATTCCGTGTTCCCTGAGCTTTTCAATGCCGCCGGCAGCTATCGGGTTGGGATCACGGGTGCCGATGACGACACGGGTAATGCCCGCCTCGATAATCGCCTCGGTGCAGGGAGGTGTCTTGCCGTGATGATTGCACGGCTCGAGCGTGACGTACATGGTCATGCCGCAGGGGTCGAGCTGGCGTTCGCGGGCGGCAGCCAGACATTCCCGCTCGGCGTGGAGTGCACCATATTGCGTGTGCCATCCCCCGGCGACCACTTCCTCGCCCTGTCCGTTGTCGGCAACCAGTACTGCCCCGACACACGGATTGGGTGCGGTCGGGCCACGTCCTTTCGCTGCCAGGTCCAGGGCGCAGGCCATGAATCCTTCGTCGTTAGAGGAATTCACCCGGCATGTAGACATAGTTCACTCCGGCTTCTTCAAGCATCTGTTCGGACAGCTCGTCAGGATAGTTGTCTGCAAAGTAGATGTTCTTGACTTCACAGTTGATCAGCATCTTGGTGCACAGGATGCACGGCTTGGTGGTGCAGTATATGTCGCATCCGGTCAGTTCGAGACTGTGGGTCGCGGCCTGGATGATGACATTCTGCTCGGCATGCAGGCCACGGCAGAGTTCATGCCGTTCTCCGGAAGGAATCCCCATTTTGTCACGGATGCAGCCGACATCGGCGCAGTGAGCTATGTTGGTGGGGACACCGTTGTAACCGGTGGCAAGTATGCGTTTTTCTCGTACGGCAATGGCGCCGACAGCCCGTCGGGTGCATGTGGAGCGTTGTGCCACCAGATGGGCGATCCGCATGAAATATTCGGGCCAGGGGAGTCTCTCGTCCATGATTTGTTCCTCTCGCGTTCTGGCGTGGTTGTGCGATACAGTCGCTTATCACTTCTCGCGGTGAAAAGAAATGGCCGAAATGGTGTGCGGCAATCAGAGGGAAGGCACGAAATAGCGGGAGATGATTCGTTTGTACTCGTTGTCGTTATCGTCCGAACGCTTCATGTCTTCAAGGGCATCCTGGAACTGTTGTATGGTCTGGTCGCTGGTATGCAGGTTGAAGGCAATGTACAAATCCACGCTGTCTATTTCATTGAGGACGACGTAATCGTGCGGGTCCAGCCCCTCGTGTGCGATCAGATGGAATGCCGGAGTAAGGGCAAAGACCAGAACATCTATGGTGTTACCTGCCAGTTGGCGGATGGCTTGGTCCGTGGTGGGGATTTGCCGGACTTTTTTGGACGGGAATTGCTTCCGGTATTTTTGTTCCGGTACACTCTGAGCCACGGATCCGACAATCAGATCGGAACTGTTCACTGATTTCAGCTCCTCCAGGCGACTTTTTTTGACGATCAAACCGAACCGGGTGGAGTACACCGGCCCTACCCACTTGAAGTGTTTTTCCCTTTGCGGGGTTCTGCCGAGGGCGGGACAGATGGAGTTTTTCGTCTGGCGGACCTGCTCATAGGCTGTTTTCAACGGAAGGGCGATGACCGTGTCGACACTATGATTGGTACGGCGCAGCAAGGCATCGAGAATTTCGCCTGCAACGCCCTTGAGCCTGTTGTTCTCCACAAATTTAATGGGGGGAACCGTATTGGTGAAAACAGTGAAAGCCTCAGCCTGCGCCGAGGAGACAGTAAAAAGCAGAACCATGATCGCAGCCGGGATATGACGTAGCATTTTAAGCATGCGGGGGATTTTCGTCGTTCCCTGTCTGCAAGTCTAGTTTCTTATTCTATTTATAACGGCGCAATATTTTCGCCATTGGTTTGAAGTACCCCGACCCGGGGTACGGATCAGATGCCTCAACCGCCCCCGCCGCAGCCACCCATGGGAGGCATTTGGGGCATGGAAGGTGTCTTGCTGCCACTGTCTGCCTGAACAGAACAGGCGCTCATGAGTTTCTCTACATTCTCGGATGCGCATTTGGGACAAGGAGGCAGTGCCGTGCTGGAGAACACCAGTTCTTCAAACTCGTTGCCGCATTCTCTGCATGTGTATTCGTATATGGGCATAATGTTTCCTCTGTGTTTAAATGGGTTGGATTCTACCAAATTGATGCTTGTATTGCAGTTGTCAAGTCGGGCTGTTGCACTTGTCGCACATGTTTGTGCAAAAAATAGTGCATCCAACTGCACAAATCTCTCGAATTAATAAAAGTCCGATATATGTTTTAGTAGTAAAAACAGATTGTTAATGTGTTTGGCACGCGCTGTGCTTCTATAGTGGGCAAGAAGACACACACACTCTCTTCTTCCTGATTGCATGAACATATAAACTGAGGAGCACATTAATGACTAAAAAAAGTATCATCATCACCGCGCTGGCGGCAGTTCTGACCCTCTCTCTCACGGCAATGGCTTTTGCCGGCCCGGGTTACGGACGCAGCGGATGTGGCGGCCCCGGCGGCAATGGTGGTTCATACGGTGGTCATGGCACCTACAATCACATGACAGGTCAATAGGCCTGAATTGGTTAAAAGCAAGAGAAACATTTTTTAAAGCAAGGAGCACACAATGACTAAGAAGAACCTTACTATCACCGCTTTGGCAGCAGTTCTGACTCTTTTCATCTCCGCAATGGCCTTTGCCGGTCCCGGTTACGGACGCGGCGGCTGCGGCGGCCCCTACGGCGGCAACGGCGCATACAGCCAGTTGACCCCTGAAAAGCAGGCTGCAGTGGATACCATCGTTGAAAAGTACAACAAGCAGTTCGAGGAGCTCCGCACTCAGATGTGGACCAAGCACTCCACCCTGCAGGCAATGGTCAATGGCGGCCAGGCTGATGAAGCAAAGATCGGCAAGCTGACCAAGGAAGTGACCGAGCTTCGCGACCAGATGTTCGAGCTGCGTACCCAGATGTCTACCGAACTGGAAAAGGAAACCGGACTGACCGGCTTTGGTGGACGCGGACGTCATCACCAGGGATTCCACGGCGGCGGTAATTATGGTGACTGCCCCGGTCTTCAGGGACAGGGTCGAGGCCACGGTTACCACGGTGGTGGACGCTACTAGCAACATTTCCGAATACCCCGGAAAACAGGATAAGAACGGAGCTGGCATTCACGGGGAATGCCACTCCGTTTTTTTAAATATAATAGACCGCATCCAATAATGATTACAGCACGATATTCGGAGTCCGTAATTGGGAGATTACGCTAATACACACTTAAAGGAGACTTCCGATGTTGCGCAAGATCACTTCCCTGACAAGCTTTTTGGCCCTGATCATCACGTTGGTGACAAGTGTCATTTTGTATATCGTCCCACAAGGCCGCGTGGCCTATTGGGCGGATTGGCATTTGATGGGCCTGTCCAAGGAGCAATGGGGCGATATCCACATCACGGTCGGAACACTGTTTCTGGTCATGCTGTTCATTCACCTCTGGCTGAACTGGAAACCAATTACCGCCTACATGAAGAATCAGGCCAGAGAAATGGTGGTCATGACCAAGCCCATGATTATCAGTGTTGCCCTGACAGCGTTCGTTACGGTCGGTACGTTGCTGGGGCTTCCGCCCATGCAGCAATTGATCGATCTTGGGGCTTCCATAAAGGATGGAGCCGTGGCGACATATGGTAATCCTCCGTATGGTCATGCCGAGCTGAGTCCGCTGAAAAAGTTCTGCGGTTTCCTCGGTTTCGATGCAGAAAAGGCTCTGGCGGCCCTGCAGCAAAAAGGGTACGGTCCCGACATATCCCTGCAGACGCCGGTGAAGGAGATTGCTGCCTCAAAGGGTGTCAGCCCTCAGCAGGTGCTTGATGATATCCGGGTTGCTCTGGGCGAATCCATGGATCCGTTTGCGGCGATGCCAGCCACGCCACCGGAAGGAACCGGGAAGCTCGCGCTGGCTGACATCTGCAAGACATTCGGACTGCCCCTGCAGGAGGCGGTCGCCAAGTTGAACACACAGTCCATCAAGGCCGACGGCGCATGGACGATGAAAAAAATAGCTAATGAAAACGGGATGAATCCCAAGGAAGTCTACGACGCCTTGCGAGCCACCCCATAGTGAGAACGGAATGGAAGTACACGCCATAAGTAAGGAAAAAGGACCGCTCATCGCCCTTGTCCTGGCGCTTATCGTGCTGGGACTGGGCAGTCTCTATCTGACCTGGCGGTCTATTGCGCATCAGCGGCAGATCGTCGAGGACCACATGATCATGACTGGGTCCTCCATTCTGCGTGGCGTGGATAACAACCTGACCCGGTTGATGCGTTCCCTGCGCATGAATCCCAAGGCGGCACCGCTTTTCCCGACCATGGCTGAAGAGCTGTTCACCGAGCTTGCCGCTTCCGAGGATATCCGTTTTATCACGTTGTACAGTGTTGACGGGAAGCCCATTGTCACCTCCGAAGAGGACAAGACCAAGCCTACTATCGAACTACCTTCCAACGTCACTCAGGACGTCGAGGTCGGACTGGTCTGGCACGTCATGGCCGAATTCAACAAGCACAGCGTGCTGATATCCGGTCTGAAAGTACCCAATCCCATGGCCGCTCTGGTTCAGGGCAAGAACCCCCGTGGCATGATGGGCCATGGCATGATGCAGGGCCGGGGACACGGCGGCAATCGTGCGCAGGATGTCCCGGATGTATTTCTTGTCGTGGGCTTCAACGCCGAAAAGCACTTTGCCCAGTTCCGTCAGTATCGCCGTGCGGCAACATATCAGACAGGTTATGTTTTTCTGGCAGCCGTTGTCCTTTGGTCTCTGGCCTTTGCTTATATGCGTCGCCGGGGTGAAGGCCGAAAGCTGATGCGCATGGAGCGCTTCCAGAACAAGCTGCTCGACAATATGCCCGATGGTCTGGTCACCGTTTCCGGATCGGGTGAGATCACGGCCGCCAACCATTCCGCCAAGCGACTCCTTGCCCCGGCCGATCAGGAAGGGGAACACGAAATTCTCGGTATTCATTGGAATACCCTGCCTTTTGCTGAAACCAATGGTGATGGTACGGCCGATGCTCCACAATGGCAGCAGTATGATTATCAGGGACGGCAACTGGAAATTCTTTCACTGCCCTTGCAGGCCAACGGTGAGGAGAAGACGTCCGAGCTGGGCCAGCGACTGGTCCTGATTCGCGATCGAACCGAAATCCGTTCCCTTGAGGAAGACCTGCACGAAGCCAACAGGCTCGCAGCCATCGGTTCGCTTGCTGCCGGTGTGGCCCACGAGGTGCGCAACCCCTTGAGTTCTTTGCGCGGATTTGCGCAACTGTTTGCCAACAAGCTCAAAGGGCAGCCGCCGCTTGATCAGTACGCGACCACCATGGTTCAGGAGGCGGATCGCCTCAACCGAGTGGTGACGGACCTGTTGTATCTGGCCAAGCCGCGCCAGCTCGACCCTGTTGCCGTGGATCTTTCCGCTGTGGGCGAGTCGCTCAGACAGCTTATGCGGTTCGATTTTGAGAGCAGGGACACGGAGTTGGTCTTTGATTTCGGGCCGGAACCGGCCCACGCTGATCAGGACGCATTGCGCCAGATACTGCTGAATCTTATTTCCAACAGTCTTGACGCCATTACCGGCTGCACGGACTGCGACAAGCCCGGCCACATTATCTTGACCTCCGAGCACACAGGTGACGGGGTCTGGATTACGGTTGCCGATGACGGCCCGGGAATGCCTGAGGACTTTGGTGACGAAGTGCTCAAGCCTTTTGTGACCGGCAAGAAGACCGGCACCGGTTTGGGGCTTGCCATTGTTCAGAATATCATGCGCGCCCACAAGGGGAAGCTGGAGTTGGATTCCAGACCCGGTGAGGGCATGACCATTCGATTGTTTTTCCCGGATGGAGAATAGGCGAAGTATAAAATTGAGTCGGAACTGTATTTTTTCGTTCCGGCTGATATGATCGAAGCCAATCACACGAAATGAAGTCACCTGCGAGATGCCGGAGGCACCAATGGAAGAAAGAATAGTACTGATTGTTGATGATGAACCCGGACACCGGATGATGGTTCGCGCCGTTCTGGAAGATGACGGGTGGATGGTTCTGGAGGCCGACTCCGGCGAACAGGCGTTGTCTGTCCTCGCCGAAGAAGCGGAATCCTCGACATTCCCCGATGTGGCCATGGTCGACATGAAAATGCCCGGCATGGACGGCATGCAGCTCCTCAAGGAGTTGCAGGTGCGTTGTCCCGGTATGCCCGTTGTGCTGCTGACTGCGTTCGGTAGTGTGGGCAGCGCTGTGGATGCCATGAAAAAGGGCGCTTTCGATTATCTGACAAAGCCCGCCGATAATGACGAACTGACCGCCGTGCTCGGCAAGGCGTACGAATATTACAAGCTGGTGAAGGAAAATACTCGCCTCAAAGCGCAAATGGGCGGTGAGGCCGACTTTATCGGGGACAGCCCCGGTATCCAGCGTGTGCGCGATCTTGTGGCCCAGGCTGGGCCGACCGAGGCTACGGTCCTGATTCTCGGACAGTCCGGTACCGGTAAGGAATTGATTGCCGAAGGGTTGCATCAATCCAGTAATAGGGCCAATCGTCCGCTGATCAAGGTCAACTGCGCGGCGTTGCCCGACGACCTGCTGGAAAGCGAACTCTTCGGTTACGAGAAGGGCGCATTCACCGGTGCGGTCAAGGACAAGCCCGGACGATTCCAGCTCGCCGACGGTGGCACGCTCTTTCTCGATGAGATAGGTGAGATGCCTGCTGCCTTGCAGGCCAAGCTGTTGCGCGCCTTGCAGGAAAAGACCGTGGAGCCGCTGGGGTCCGTCAAGACCATCAAGGTCGACACCCGGATCATTGCTGCCACCAACCGCAACCTCAAGGCCGAGGTCGAGGCAGGGCGTTTTCGCGAAGACCTGTATTACCGGCTCGCGGTGCTTGAAATCCGTATCCCACCGCTGTGCGAACGCAAGGAAGACCTGCCTCTGCTGGTCAGTTTCCTGCTGCGGCGACTGGGTAACAAGAACAACAAGATCATCCGCACGGTGACCCCTGCATTCCTGGATGCGCTCTCCGGCTACGACTGGCCGGGTAACGTGCGTGAGCTTGAAAACGTTCTGGAGCGTGCGCTCATCCTGTCGCGATCGGATGCCCTTGGTCCGGACCTGCTGCCGCCACAGGTGACAGGTGCTCGCGAAGCTGCCATCGACATGAGCAACGGCATGGAGCCTGCGCCACACGCGTCTTCCTCCATGAGCACGCCCGCGTCATTGGAAGAAGCCGAAAAGCTGGCCATCATGCGCGCTCTTGAAGAGAACGGCAACCACCGTGAACGAACAGCCGACGCGCTGGGAATCAGCCGTCGGACCTTGCAGTACAAGCTCAAGAAGTTCGGACTGACCCGTCGATAGCAGACATGGACAAGCTCACCATCGAAACCTTTGTTCTCGGCCCGGACGAGACAAACTGCTACCTGCTCAGCGTGGGCAGGAAAGCGGTTGTCATCGATCCGGGCATTGCTCCTGACCGGCTCATCGAGCGTATTTCGGAGCAGGGACTGCAATTGCAGCGTGTTCTGATCACGCACTTTCACCTCGACCACATCGGGGGCGTCAAGGAACTCATCGCTGCCCATCCTGCACCGGTCTATGGCAGCTCCAAGGATCTCTTTCTCAAGGAAATATCCCTTGAGGGTGGCGGAATAAGGGAGTTCGTGGAGTACCTCGACTTTCCCCTCAGCCCTCTTGAGCCGGGAAAAACGACGGTGTTGGGCCAGCCGGTTATCGTTTTGCCCACGCCCGGTCATACGCCCGGCAGCCTGTCCTACTTTTTCCCGGCTGCCGGTTGCGTGTTTGTGGGCGACCTCATTTTCATGATCGGGGTCGGGCGGACCGATCTGCCTCGCGGGTCCGGTCCCGAGTTGATCGGGTCCATTCGATCCCGCATTTTCAGCCTGCCGGATGAAACCCGTATCTATTCGGGCCATGGTCCCATGACTACCGTGACCCATGAAAAAGCCAACAACCCGGAGTTTCAGCGCGGGGTGTAATCTCCTATCTCTCTTTTTTTATGCATTTACTTTCTTTTCATGATATGCCCGAATGTAACGAGTACATATCAGGAGAGAAAGATGAAAAGCATGAAGCAACCAGTGTCTATTGTTCTGTGTTTCGTATTGTGTCTGCTGGCGTTCCCAGCGTGGGCCGCTGATGAAGAAGAACCCTGGGCATTTGGCAAGGTCAGTGGTCAGTTGCGGTACTATTATTTTACGCAACGTGATGATGTGGACGGGCAGGCGAGCGAAGATGTCAAGGAATCCTTGGCCCTTGGCGGATACCTCAAATACGAGACTCCCTGGATCCAGGATGTCTTCAACAGTGGCGTTGCCATGTATACCTCCCAGCCGTTCCCCGAGACATTCAACCAGACCGACAGAGCCGGAACCAATCTGCTCACCAGTCAGAATACCGGAATCACTGTGCTGGGCGAAGCCTATGCAAAAATGAACATTCAGGGCGTGGTCTCCAGTCTGTATCGTCAGAAGATCGAGACTCCGTTGATCAACTCCAATGACAGCCGGATGATCCCGCAGACCTACGAAGCGTATATTCTCGAATACGACGAGGACGACCTGCGGTTGATTGGTGGCTGGATCGACAAGATAAAGCTTCGTGATACCAAGCGGTTTCGATACATGAGCGAAGTGACGGGTGCTCTGGATTCGTCCCAGCGCGGCATGTGGATGATCGGTGGGGAATGGGCGCCCGATTCCTTTGAATCCAAGGTGTATTACTATGCAGTTCCCGATTACATTCAAACTTCCTTTTTTCACCTTGGCGCAACGCATCCATTGGCCGAGGACCTCTCCTGGCACTGGCAGTTGATCGGCCTTGATCAGCGGAGTCTGGGTAGTGAAGATGCCGGCGATTTCAATGTAGCGGAGGGTGGCGCATTGGCTGGTCTGACCGTCAGTGGATTCACCATGGATGTCGGCGGTACCATTGTGGATGACACCACGGATGTTACCGAATGGGCTTCATACCCGTTTTTCAATGAAATGATGGGCTACTCCAATAATCGGGCCGGTGAAAAGGCGTTGTATCTCGGCGCATCCTATGATTTCAAATGGGTTCAGCACGAACGTGAAAGCATCCTTTGCCACAACGCCTGACGAAGGGCGCACCGCTTCCCCTGACAGAAACGAGTATGATCTGAACATGAGTTATGCTTTTGATGGCGACCTCAAAGGGTTTTCCATACTCAACCGTTGGTCCTATCAGGAAAGCAAAGGCGAACGCGACGGAGTGCAGGTTCGCTTACGCTTGCAGTATGACTTCCAACTGCTGTAGAAAGAGCAGCCAAAGAGGAAGGGAAGTATAAAGCACTTTTTCCCCGACTCCTTTTCTTTTATGATCTGAATACTGGTATGCTTCAAACTGTACAGGGATGACAAATGGCAGATGAAATAACAGAAGAAGTCACTGAAGAGCAGGTCGTGATCGCCCCGGAAACCATGACCGCAGCCAAAAAACTGATGGGCAAACGGTTCCAGTTCGTCACGGACCCGGATGCAACCCTCATACGCTTGGCCCGTTTGGGTGTCCGATATATAGCAAGGGACATGACCAAGTGCCCGGAGCGATATGAGCAGACGCCTGAAACCGAAGAGCCGCCACAAGTCGAGCCGCTGGACCCGTTGGATATCCTTCGCAAGGAACATCAGTTGCCCTCACTGCCGCAGGTCTTTCTCGACCTGCAGCGGGCCATCAACGGTAAATCCACATCAGCCGACAATCTGGCAGCCATCATCAGTCAGGACCCGAGCCTGACGGCGTTTCTTTTGCGCATGGTCAACTCCGCCTTTTACAGTCTGCCACAGCCTGTTGATACGATCTCGCGAGCCGTGACGGTCATTGGCGTCAATCAGCTTTCCACGCTGGCCGTGGGTACGTCGGTCATGTCGCTGTTCAAGGATGTGCCTGCCGAAGTACTCGATATGGAGCAGTTCTGGAAACACTCCATCACCTGTGGCCTGGTTGCCAGACGGCTGTGTCGTACGCTGGGCAAAGGCGAACCCGAGCGCGCTTTCGTCGCCGGACTGCTGCACGATATCGGGCTGCTGATTCTGCTGAAGGCAGAGCCGGAACGGGCTGCCGGCGTCATGAAGCACGCCAAGGCCAAGGATGTGCTGCTGTGGAAAGAGGAAAAGGAACTGCTCGGTTTCGATCACGCCACCCTTGGCGGCATGTTGCTGCGCAAATGGAACTTCCCCTTCGTACTTGTTTCAGCTGTCCTTGAGCACCACCAGCCCAAACGTGAACAGAAAGAGCCGGAAGCGGCGTTGGTTCATTGCGCGGAAACCATTGCCACGGCATTGGGGATTGGTTCGAGTGGCGAGTTTTTCGTCCAGCCGCCCAACCCGGAAGTCTGGGCTTCCATGAACCTGTCGCCCGATCGCATGGAAGAGATGATCGAGGACCTGGACGAAGAGCTGGAAGAAGCGTTTACCATCCTCCTTGACCAGTAGTTGCATTGACATGGCCGGCGCAAAGCCGTACTTCTCGCACCAATATATTCATGTGGAGGCAAGTATGCTCGAACAGGTAGAAAAGGTGCTGGAAAAAGTACGTCCCATGTTGCAGTCCGATGGCGGCGATGTGGAACTCGTGAATGTGACTGATACCGGCGTAGTTCAGGTCCGGCTGACCGGCGCCTGTAAAGGGTGTCCCATGTCACAAATGACTCTCAAGAACGGTATTGAGCGGATCGTGCTCAAGGAAGTCCCTTCGGTGAAGCGCGTCGAAGCCGTGGACTAGCCCTTGAGGCATGTGACCATCATGGTCTTGCCTTTGCCCGTTTGAAATTTATTGAATTGAATACTGGGTACCATGATGGTGCCACGCTTTCGGTCGCTACGAGCATATGCTCAAGGGCCGAGACAGGAGATACATACGATGACGAAAATTGTTTCCCGGTTCGCGCCAAGTCCAACCGGCTATCTGCATATCGGCGGTGCCCGTACCGCTCTGTTTTCATGGCTTCTGGCCCGGTCCTCGGGCGGCAAGTTCCTGCTGCGTATCGAAGATACAGACAGGGAGCGCTCTACACAGGAAGCAACGGATGCCATTATCGATTCCATGCAGTGGCTGGGCCTGGAGCATGACGGCGAGATCGTCTTTCAGTCCACCCGGGCGGACCGTCACAATGAAGTTATCGATCAGTTGATTGAAAACGGCCACGCCTACTACTGCCAGTGCTCCAAGGAAGAAGTGGATGCCATGCGCGAGAAGGCGATGAAAGAGGGCCGCAAGCCGAAATACGATGGTAGCTGTCGTGCCAAGGGCCTGACCGAAGGCGTTGTGCGCCTCAAGGCTCCTGAAGAAGGACACACCGGCTTCGTTGATATGGTCAAGGGCCCCATCAACGTGGAAAACGTCGAGATGGACGATATGATCCTGCGTCGAAGCGATGGATCGCCGACCTACAACCTCGCCGTTGTGGTAGATGATCACGACATGGGGATCAACACGGTGCTGCGTGGCGATGACCACGTCAACAATACCCCTCGTCAGATCCTGATTTACCGGGCAATGGGCTGGGATGTACCGCAGTTCGGTCATGTTCCCATGATCCTTGGACCGGACAAGAAGAAACTTTCCAAGCGTCATGGCGCACTTTCGGTCATGGAATACGAGAAAATGGGCTACCTGCCTGAAGCGGTGTGCAACTATCTCGCCCGCCTCGGTTGGTCCCATGGCGATCAGGAACTCTTCACCATGGATGAAATGATCGAGTTGTTCTCCACCGACAATCTCGGCAAGTCGCCGTCTGTCTTTGACCTGACTAAATTCGAGTGGGTCAATGGACAGTACATGCAGAAAGCCGATCCTGAGTACCTGGCCGGGTTGCTGTGTGAATTCCTGGATCGTGAGGGAGCCGAGCCTGTCGATAAGGCGTTGTTCGCTCAGATTGCGCCGTTGTTGCAGCCCAGAGCCAAGTCCATCGTGGATATGCTGGAGCAGTCCCGTCCGTTTATCGTCAAGTCCGATTTCCTTCCCTACGACGAAAAGGCCGTGAAGAAATTCCTCACCGAGGAATCCAAGCCGCTGTTGGAAGAGATTGCCGAGCGCATCGAAGCCATGGACGAGTACACGGAGAAGGCGCTGGAAGATGTCCACCGGCAGTTCCTTGAAGACAAGGATATCAAGTTCAAAGTCATTGCCCAGCCCATTCGGGTCGCCATTGTTGGCAAGACCCAGTCTCCCGGTCTGTTCGAGACCATGATGGTTCTTGGCAAGGAAGAAACGCTGGCACGCATGAAGCGGGCTGTTGAACTGTAATTCCTTTTTCCTATATCAATGCACGAAGCCCCTGTCGGATGATCCGGCAGGGGCTTCTTTTGGGAGAGGATGAATGTTGCGCGTCTATCGAAAATTATTTCAGGTCGTTCTTCATGCTCTTGAAGGTCTGTTCGTCAATCTCACCGTTGGCATACCGTCTTTTGAGAATGGCCTCGGGGCTGGGTGTGTCGGTGGGCGTGGCAGGTTTTTTCAACATGCGCACGACGAAATAGATGATGAGGCCGATAATGAGCAATTGGAAGATGGAGCCCATGTGAAACGGCATGAATCCGCCACCCCATCCATGCCCGGCGCCCTGAAAGAATCCTGGGCCGCTACACCAACTATTGAAGCTCGATAAAAATTCCATCTGTCCTCCTTGCTTTTGCTTAAAGGAGAGCAGTATGTGTGCCAAACTTTATCAGCTTAAATATCAATTGGTTGTCGATTTATAGCATTTAGCGCGATGTGCACTTGTGCATCATATTGCATGCTCTTGTGTGTCATAGTTGCACATGAGGGTGATTGGTGTGGCTACAGCGGAAGCTCAATGATGAAGGTTGCCCCATTGCCCGGTTCCGACTCCACCCAGATGGTCCCATTGTAGTGCTTGACGATCTCTCGGGAGATGGCAAGCCCGAGTCCGGCTCCGTGCGGCTTGCTGTCAGAAGGCCCTGTGTTGCCAGCCTGATGAAAGACATCAAAGATACGATCCTGCTCCAACGTGTCGATGCCAGGCCCTGTGTCTTTCACCTCAAAGCGAAGCATGCCTGCCTCTGTGACGTAAGTGGAAAACGTAACACTGCCTCTGGCTGTGAACTTGGCTGCATTGGTCAGGAGATTGAGTAGCACCTGGGTCATACGGTCGGCATCGACGACGATGTCAGGCAAGTTGCTGCTGGTATTCGTGACCAGATCAATGGTCGGGTGTTCTTCGAACTGCCCCTTCACTGCATTGGTCGCATTTCGGGCCAGGGTGGCCGCATTGATCGGTTCATCCCGCCATTCAGTGTAGCCCATTTCAATCTTGTTGAGGTCAAGGACATCGTTGATGAGCCGGGTCAATCGGTTGCCTTCATGAATGAGGATGTTCAGGTTCTCGACTATCTGCGCACCCTTGGTCAGAAGCTTTGGGTTTCCTTTTGCAAGCGGCCAGAAATTGTTGGCGAAATTCTTGAGAATGAGTTTGGAGAACCCGAGGAGGGAGGTCAACGGGGTGCGAAGCTCATGCGATACCGATGAGACAAGCGCAGACTTGGTCCTGTCCAGTTCGCGTAGCTGCTGATTGACTTTTTCCGTGTCTTCCTTGGCCTTGGTGAGAGTCTCTTCCATCTCCTTTCGGTAGGTAATGTCCCGAATGAGCCAGACCGCCCCCTGGTACTGCGATGTCTTGCCAATGGGAGAAATGCGAGCTTCAAACCATCGGTGTCCGCTCAGGACATTCATGTCGTATTCAATGGTCTGGACAGTGCCGGTGCGCATGCATGTTTCATTGACCAGAAAGAAACGGTCCGCAGTCTTGGTGTCCATGACATCGTGGAGCCGTTTACCTCTGAGATTTTCTATGTCCTCATACAGTACGTTGTGTTCAGGAGCGTGAATTTCCTGATATGTCCCATCCTTGTCCAGTATGAGGACCAGATCGGGCATGGCTTCGATCAGCGCGGTCTGTTTTTGTTCCTTGATGCTGATATCGGCATACGCCTGGGTGAGTTCGTCAATGTTGCGGTTGATGGCTTGCTGCATGGCGGAGAAACCATTGGCGAGGCTGCCAATTTCATCAATGCGTTGTACCGGAAATTCCACATCATAATCACCGCGTCGAACACTGTCGGTTGCCTCTTTCAGATGATTGATGGGATTCGTCAGGTGGCGGCGTGAGTACCCGATGATAAAGAGGGAAGTGAGGGTGATGCATGCCAGGGAACCTAAAATGAACATGGCCGCAATGCGCCCTTTGCGAGCCTGCGACTCAGTGGTGCTGGACTTGATGTAGACGATGAAAAACGGCTTTGCCCCTTCGTAGGCGACCAGTGGAGTGATGGAGGCAATGGTCGTGGTACTAGGGCGAAATATAATCAGGGATTCCGTGTTGAGATTCGACTTCAACTCTGACTCGATATTCGGCAGGTCAAAAAGGGATTTGCCGACGTTCTCCTGATGGAGGGAGTAATAGATCCGCCCATCGGTTCCAATGACCATCCCATCAAGAAAAGTCTCACCAACCAGCTTGTTCATGACCTTGAGGTCTGCCACGGATTCATAGCGAAGCAATTGGTGGTTCATCAGTTCGCCGGGCATTTTGATGGTCTCTTCAAGAAACGCGTCGACCTGACTGGAAAAGCGATCGATATAAAAGAGACCAAGGGGTGCCAGTACTGCAATCTCGACGAGGACTACCACGACACTGAACTTGAGGATCAGGCTTTTTTTGAGCAGACTAATCATGTGGTACCTGCGAACTTCGTGGTGGGGAGATTGACAGGCATGTGTCCTTGGCGAGCTGTTGGAGTAACGTTTTGTATGTGTCCGGGGAGTCGATAAAGCGTGCCATCATGTCCAGACCCTGACGAGCTATGCAGGGGCGAGTGGAGAGATCGTAATTGGAGGCCCAGTTGGGAGTGGATCGTATGGTTTTGAGAATTCGCTGCTGCATTGGTGGATAAAAATCCAAAGTCACGGCAGAGCTGGGAGAAAATGCGCCGGATCCTCGGCTCATTGCCATTTGCGGCTCGGGCTTGGAAAGGTAGGCAAGTATCTTGTTGACTTCACTGTGTCGGCCGTGACGGGGGACGAGTACCACATCCATGGACCCCAAAGCCGTCAGCGGGAGCGATTTGTTGATGATGGGAAAGCGGAAAAAGTCATAATCCTCTTCCTGTTTCCAGTGAAGCTGATTTTCGAAAAGTCCGATGATCCACGTACCCATGAGGGTCATGCCCGCCTGTCCCGAGTGGACAAGCTTGGCCGCCTCGGCCCAGTCGAGGAGGTTGGGCATTTGATTGAAGTAGCCTGAATCCAGCAGCCCTTTCCACATTGCAAACGCCTCGATGACACGAGGATCATCGTATGGTTTATCGCCTTTCATGAGCTTGTCGCGGAAAGCCGGGCCGGCTGTGCGTAGTAACAGGTAATCGAACCAGAACTGGGCAGGCCACTTGTCCCTGGAACCCAGGGCAATGGGGGTCACCCCAGCCTGTTTCAGTGTTTCACAGGCTATGAGGAAGGATTTCCAATCGGTGGGTGGTTTGAGTGCGTGTTGCTCAAAGAGCTTTTTGTTGTAGAAAAAGGCTGCATAGTGCTGCGTCAGGGGTAACGCGTATTTATGCCCATGGTAAGTGCAGGCTTTCTGAACAGTCGGGGAGAAAATACTATCCAGTCCAGCCTCCAACCACACTTGATCGATGGGGGTGAGGTAATTGAGGTTGACCAGTGTTTCGGTTCGTGCTCCGGCCCAATATGAGAACATGTCCGGAGGGTGTCCGCTGTCGAGCATCACATTGATGCCGACCTTGAATGACTCGTGTTCAAAACCGGTTGCCCTGACCGGGGCCTTGTCGTGGAGCTTGTTGTAGGCTTGCATCATTTCATTGATGCCGCCGCTCAAGTCATCTGTCCAATAATGAAGAAATATCAGATCGTTAGCATGATCAGCAGAGGCTGTAGAAGGGACGATGGCATGCGCGGCAACCAAACACAGCAGGGTGCCGAAAAGGGATGTGATATATTGAATCCCAAATCTTCTTGAACAAGATATGACGACCGCATAAGATATCATCGCAGACAGTCTGCCATAAACAGCTATGAAAATGAATTAGATATTGGCGAACTACAGGAATAGCTGCTGGCTGATCAGAAGACGCAAAAAAGCTGCCGCCGATATGAACGGCGGCAGCAGTGCTCAGAGAGCGAAATGTTGCGCGAGCCTAAGCTTCTGCTTTCTGGCGAGCGACGGGCTTGGTGATAGCGCCGCTACGGATGCAACGAGTGCAAGCCTTGATGCTGACAACCTGACCGGATTCGAGCTGATGACGAACTTTCTGCAGGTTGGGCATGAAACGGCGTTTGGTCTTGATGTGGGAGTGAGAGACGTTGTTGCCGGTCTGGGGACCCTTTCCACATATATCGCAAACCTGGGACATGGAGACCTCCTAGTATATTCTAAACGAATTGTTTACTTTTTTAAAATTTTCGCCGGATGGGGTTGCTAGCTCCCCCAGGCAGCGGGAGTGATTCATTACCGAGCCTTTTCGCAAATGGCAAGTGTTTTTTTCTTGACAACAGAAAAACTTCCCATATAGGGAACTCCGGTTGCCCACAACCGGGCGGAGAATATTATGCCGAATTTATGGATAGCGATCAGCGACATTTCCGCCGAAGGGCGGACCTTTACTTTTGACGACCAGACATTGTGGCGTGACGGGTGGAAAGAGTTTTCCATCGACGTGCGTCCTAAAGATGACTTGGTCGCCGAATACACCGTTTTACCGCAAGGCGAAAACGCTGCCCTGGTGCGTGGCACCCTGAAGGGGAGCGTGCTTCTGCCGTGTGATCGTTGCACCTCCGATTTTGAATTGTCTGTCGATGCACAGTTCGATACATACGAGCAGTTGCCTGACGAAGACTACGACGAAGAACCGCGAGTACGCGAGGAAAGCGGGCAATTGCAGCTCGATATCGGTGCCATCCTCTGGGAAGAATTCGCTCTGACTCTCCCGGTAAAACCCTTGTGCGGCGATGCCTGCAAGGGAATGTGCGCCAAGTGCGGCCAGGACCTGAACAAGGGTGATTGCACTTGTGAGCAGGATGAGGGCGACGAAAGGCTTGCGGTTTTCCGCAATTTAAAGATAAAGTAACGCCCTTCGGTTGGACGGCTTCCTTGTGAACCGTTTCCGAAGCGTAACAGAAATAGAGAATATTAAAGAGGTATACATCATGGCAGTCCCCAAGAAAAAGACATCCCGGTCCCGTAAAGGCATGCGCCGCTCCCACGATCGCGTGGCAGTTCCCAATGTTGTTTACTGCGAATGCGGTGAGCCCAATCTTTCTCATCGCGCTTGCGCCGTGTGCGGTTCCTACAAGGGCCGTCAGGTAGTTAGCAGCGAAGATGCCTAACACCGAGGAGACAGTGGCGCCACGCATTGCCGTTGACGCCATGGGGGGAGATTATGGCCCCCGAATCGTCGTGCCCGGTGCGGTGGAAGCCGCTCGCGAGGGAGTTGCTGTTGTCCTTGTCGGTGACGAGGCGCAGATCAATGACGAGCTTGTCAAGCTCGATACCAATGGGCTGGACATAACAGTTGTCCCGGCTTCGCAGGTTGTCGAGATGAATGACAAGCCCGCTGACGCGTTGCGTCGAAAGCGTGATTCTTCCATCCAGGTGGCTTGCCGTCTGGTCAAGGCGGGTGATGCTGATGGCGTGGTCTCTGCTGGTAATTCCGGCGCGACCGTTGCCTGCGGCATGTTCGTGCTGGGAAGGATCAAGGGTGTTTTGCGCCCTGCGCTGGCTGGAATCATGCCCACCGAGAAGAACCCCGTTGTTCTGATCGATGTCGGGGCCAATGTGGACTCCAAGCCGCAGCATCTCTTCCAGTTCGGTCTCATGGCCGACGTGCTTGCCCGTTTCGTTCTCGGCACTAAGGATCCTTCCGTAGGTATCCTTTCCATTGGCGAGGAAGAAGGAAAGGGCAACGCTGCTGTACGCGAAGCGTTTGACCTGCTGCGTGAATCGAACCTTCGATTCATCGGCAACGTTGAAGGACGCGACATATTCACCGGTGATGTTGATGTGGTTGTTTGTGACGGCTTCGTGGGCAATGTTGCCCTGAAGTTGTCTGAAGGGCTGGCCAAGTCCATGAGCCGCATCCTCAAGCTTCAGTTGCGTTCGAGCTGGCTGTCAAAGCTCGGCACATTGCTTTCCATTCGTGCGTTCCGCAAATTCAAGAAAGTTGTGGATTACGCCGAGTATGGCGGTGCTCCGCTTCTTGGTCTCAAGGGAACGGTTATTGTCGCTCATGGTAAATCCAATGAGCTGGCTGTTTCCAATTGTATCAAGATGGCTGCTACATCCGTGCGCAATAAAACCCATGAGCATTTGTCCAAGGGGCTTGCAGAGCATCAGGCTCTGTCAGGCACACAGGGCAAGACTGCTGCCTGAGCGACTTCGCCCGGAAGCATGTGCTGATGGCAAGTGCCGCTAAGCCAATGATTAAAAAATAACCCCGCGAAATCAGATTGATTCGCGGGGTTTTTATCTTACATAATATTGAGTGTTTACGTTGTTAAACGGCTGTTTGCGTAATTTTTCGTAGTACTTGACCGTTTACAATCAATCACTTACATGAGCGACCATGAAAACAAACTTCATCATACGCGGCCTTGGCATGTATGCGCCCGAGCGTGTCGTGACCAACGTCGATCTTGAAAAGATAGTAGATACGTCCGATGAGTGGATCACCACTCGGACGGGTATCAGGCAACGGCACGTTGTTGCCGAGGATGAGGCTGCTTCCGACATGGCTTACGAGGCCGCCAAAAAGGCCCTTGCCAATGCTGGAATGGAAGCCGATGAGCTGACACACATCGTGTGCGGTACGTTCACCCCTGATGCCATCATTCCCTCAACTGCCTGCCGTGTTCAGGAAAAACTGGGCATCACCGGCCAGATGTGCATTGATGTACAGGCTGCCTGCTCCGGTTTCCTTTATGCAATGCAGACCGCCCGAGGCTATCTGGCCCTTGAGCCGGAAAGCAAGGTGCTGGTCGTCACCTCCGAAGTCATTTCCCGTCGTTTGAACTGGGAAGACCGGACAACCTGTGTCCTGTTCGGCGATGCCGCAGGCGCAGCCATCATCACCACCGGCGAAGCGGATGAAACGCCCCGAATCGTGGATGTCATCCTGGCTGCCGATGGTTCGCTTGGCGATCTGCTCACCGTCAACGGCGGTGGCTCTGCCCATTCCTACAAGAAGGGCGAGACTGTAGGCGACGAGTACTTTGTCCAGATGCAGGGTCGCGACATCTTCAAGCATGCCGTGCGCAACATGGTCGGTATCTCCGAAAAGCTGCTCGCCAAGCATGGCATCGACAAAAACGATGTGGATGTACTCATCCCGCATCAGGCCAATCTGCGCATCATCGATGCCGTCGGTCGCAAGTTTGACATCCCCGAAGAAAAAGTCTTCAGCAACATTGATCGCTACGGTAACACATCCGCAGCCTCGGTTCCGGTTGCTCTGACGGAAGCGGTAGAAACCGGATTCGTCAAGAAAGGCGACCTGGTACTCATGCCGACCTTTGGTGGCGGCTTCACCTGGGGCGCGGGTCTGATACAGTTTTAGATATTCAAACACCCGTTTCGCTATACTTTCGTAACAGAAGTATGATAGACGACTGCTCTCTTTGCACCCGGAAATTTGCAGTCGCAGATCAATTAGTATATTGGGGTGCTGTTCAAGAGAAAATCTCGAGGTAGTATATATATGAGTGATCTTCCGAAAGTCGCACTGGTCACGGGTGGGTCCCGTGGCATTGGTCGTGTAGTCGCTGAACGCCTGGCTGCAGACGGCTTTGCCGTTTACCTGACGTATGTTTCCCGCCCTGAAGAAGCGGAGAAAGTCGTTGGTGCAATCGAGGCAAAAGGTGGACAGGCCAAGGCCTTCCAACTGGACTCCGGTGATCGGGAAGCTATCGCTGCCTTCTTCAAGGATGAGATCAAGGGCAAAGTATCGCTTGAGGTACTGGTCAACAACGCGGGTATTACCCGCGACGGCCTCATGATGCGCATGAAGGACGAGGATTGGGACAAGGTTATCGAAATCAACCTGACCGGTTGTTTCGCTTTTCTCAAGGAATCCTCCAAGATCATGGGTAAACAGCGCCGTGGTCGCATCGTAAATATTACCAGCATTGTTGGACAGATGGGCAACGCTGGCCAAGCCAACTACTGCGCGGCAAAGGCGGGTCTCATTGGCCTGACCAAGTCCGCTGCACGCGAGCTTGCCGGACGTGGAATTACGGTTAACGCCGTGGCTCCTGGCTTCATCGAAACCGACATGACCGCCGAACTCCCTGAGAAGGTCGTGGAGTCGATGCTGGCGCAAATTCCGTTAAAGTCCCTCGGGCAGTCCGAGGATATCGCAGCCGCAGTCGCATTCCTGGCCGGTCCCGGTGCAGGATACATCACCGGTCAGGTGTTGGGCGTCAATGGCGGCATGTACATGTAATTGAAAAATAAACCAATTTGATACTGGAGGAAGTTATGTCCGATGTCGCAGCAAAAGTAAAAGATATCATCGTTGAGCAGCTTGGTGTTTCCGAAGACGAAGTCGTTAACTCCGCAGCTTTCGTTGAAGATCTGGGCGCTGATTCTCTGGACCTGACCGAACTGATCATGGCCATGGAAGAAGAATTCGACCTGGAAATCGACGACGAAGTAGCTCAGAAGATCGTCAAGGTCGAAGATGCCATTTCCCACATCGAAAAGGCCATCTAATTAAACGGTCTTTGAATGGGTAATAATGTGAGCGTCTTGTACACTTATTGTGTCAGGCGCTCCTTTTTCATTTTTTACGAGCCAACGGAATAACAATATGAATAGGGTTGTTGTCACCAGCGTCGCTGCTATCACACCCATCGGTAATGATGTAGAGACAAGCTGGGAAAATCTTCTGGCCGGTAAGTCCGGTATCAGCAAGATCACAAGATTCGATGCATCCGAACATGCAACCAAAATCGCCGGGGAAGTGAAGGATTTCGATCCGACCATCTACATTCCCAAAAAGGAAGCCCGGCGCATGGAAATCTTCACCCAGTATGCGGTGGGTTGTACTAAGATGCTGTTTGAAAAGGCTGGATGGACCATTCCCGAAGAGGAAAGCCATCGCGCAGGCACCGTCATCGGCGTCGGCCTTGGAGGCCTGCAGGCCATTGAAGATACGCACCAGAAGATGTTGGATAAAGGACCGGGACGTATTTCCCCGTTCTTCATTCCGATTCTCATTGCCAACATGGCGGCCGGTCAGGTTTCCATCGAGGCAGGAGCGCAGGGTCCGAACATCTGCACCACCACTGCCTGTGCGTCCGGTACCCACGCCATTGGCGCTGCGTACACGGATATCGTCATGGGCCGCGCAGATGTCATGATCTGCGGTGGCGCCGAGTCGACCATCACCAAGCTCGGCATCGCCGGGTTCAACGCCATGCGTGCGTTGAGCACCCGCAACGACGAGCCGGAACTTGCTTCCCGTCCATTCGATATGGATCGCAGCGGGTTCATCATGGGTGAAGGCGCCGGTCTGTTGCTGCTGGAATCCCTGGAGCACGCCAAGGCCCGTGGAGCCAATATCCTGGCCGAAGTGGTCGGATCCGGTGCATCCGGTGACGCTCACCACATGACCGCTCCGCCGGAAGACGGAACAGGCATGGCTCTGGCCATGCAGGCTGCCATTCGTGAGGCAAAGGTTGATCCTTCCGAGATCGATCACATCAACGCCCACGGCACCTCCACCAAACTCAACGATATGTGTGAGACCCGTGCCATCAAGAAAGTATTCGGCGATCACGCTTACAATATCAATATCTGCGCCAACAAGTCTCAGGTCGGGCATCTGCTCGGCGCTGCCGGCGGCGTGGAAGCGGTCTTCGCTGTCAAGACCATTGCCGAGGGAGTCATTCCTGGCACCATCAACCGCGAAACACCCGATCCGGATTGTGATCTGGATGTCTGCGCGGACGGACCTCGCGAAAAGCAGGTCAAATACGCACTGTCGAACTCATTTGGGTTCGGCGGGACGAACGGCTGTTTGCTGTTCAAGCGATTCGACGGATAATCAAAGGGAGGCTTCGCGGCCTCCCTTTTCTTTTGGTGCAATGAAACGTTGCCTTTCATGATATGAGATTGATGCGGCGCGGCTTGTGTCGTGATCCATGTCTTTCACAGTTTATTTCGTCCAACCGATACCGGTGTCGCTTTTCACCTTGCTAACGGCACCGTTGAAACGTAAGAGAACAGGCAACAATCAGCAGGCTCGAACGAGGCTGTTGTGTCGATATAAGGACGGATCTCCATCCCACGCGGAAAGGAAGGGAGCGTCAGCCGGGGAGGGGGAATAAGCCCGAACCGAGGAGCGAGCGCGATCGGACCTTTCGGGCCGTGCATTTGGGATGGGAAGCCATTCGTATCCACACTCAACACGAGGTAACGTACCATGGAAGAACTGCTTCTTCAGGACCCGGCAGTAGCCCAAACCGTCATTTCCGAAGCGGACCGTCAGGTCTCCAAGCTGGAATTGATCGCCAGTGAAAATTTTGTCTCCACCGCCGTTCGGCAGGCACAGGGGTCCATCATGACCCACAAATATGCCGAAGGCTACCCCGGCAAACGGTGGTATGGCGGCTGCGAATTCGTGGATCAGGTCGAAGATCTGGCTCGTGAACGTGCCAAGGAGCTGTTCGGCGCTTCATACGTGAACGTCCAGCCCCACTCCGGTTCCCAGGCCAACATGGCCGTCTACTTTGCCGCCTGCAAGCCCGGTGATACCGTTCTCGGCATGGACCTGTCCCATGGCGGGCACCTGACCCACGGTTCCCCGGTCAACTTCTCCGGCAAGCTGTTCAACATGGTTCACTACGGTGTTTCCAAGGAAACCCAGACCATCGACTACGATGAAGTCGAGGCGCTGGCCAAGAAGCACAAGCCCACGCTGATCATCGCCGGTGCTTCCGCTTACCCCCGTGTTATCGATTTCGCCCGCTTCCGCGCCATTGCCGATGAAGTCGGCGCCAAGCTGCTGGTCGACATGGCTCACATTGCCGGTCTGATCGCTGCCGGCGAGCATCCGACCTGCATCGAGCACGCCCACTACACCACGACCACCACCCACAAGACCCTGCGCGGTCCTCGCGGCGGCATGATTCTCTCCAATGAAGATCTCGAGCAGGAGCTGAACTCCAATATCTTCCCCGGTATCCAGGGCGGTCCGCTGATGCACGTCATCGCAGCCAAGGCTGTGGCCTTTGGTGAAGCGCTTTCCCCGGGCTTTGTCGAGTACCAGCAGCAGGTCGTCAAGAATGCCAAGCAACTGGCCGCCTCCCTGCAGGAAGCCGGTCACAAGCTGGTTTCCGGCGGTACCGACAACCACATGATGCTCATGGATCTTTCTGATCTGGACTACACCGGTAAAGACGCCCAGATTGCTCTGGACAAGGCCGGTATCACCGCCAACAAGAACACGATTCCTTTCGAGACCAAGTCTCCTTTCCAGACCTCCGGCGTCCGTCTCGGCACTCCCGCCCTGACCACCCGCGGCATGATCGAGGAAGACATGATCGTTGTTGCAGAAGCTATCACTGCTGCACTGAACAACATCAACGACGACAAAATCCTTGAGGAAATCAGCAAGGAAGTTGAGGAATTCGCCTCTGAATTCCCGCTCTACGCCTGGTAAATCATTACCAAATATGATGAAAGTAAGCCCACGACTCTCGGAGTCGTGGGCTTTTTCTTTTCTTGTCGTCTGGTGAATTTGCGTACAGTCAGTGGGGGCAAATCTGGACAGTCCTGAAGGCTAGAGAAACTCTTCCATCCCGCATCCGGCGCACTGGGTGCAGCCTTTGGCAGAGCATCCGGCAGAAGTTTTGGCTTCCTTGGCTCGCTGCCATTCCTTGTACAAATGCTCACGGCGAACTCCAATATCAATGACTTCCCACGGGAATACTTCATCAGCCCCGCGCTCTCTATCCAGAACCTGCGACGGGTCGCCATCCCACCGCTTCAGGGCTTTTTTCCAGCCGCCATGCTCGGCAGCCAGCATGATGAAATCCGCCAGTTCCTCGCCACCTCGGGCAAGCAGCCCCTGTAATCGGGCTTGAAATGGGTTGTCGTGGTGCAGGGTGACGCCCTTGAACGGCTTGACCATCTGACGGAGCATTTTCATGCGTGCATTCAGCTTCTCTTCGCTCATCATCGGCGCCCACTGAAAGGGCGTAAACGGCTTGGGTACCAGCGAACTGATACCAATGGTGATGCGCATGAACTGCTTTTTCCGACCACCGGGCTCTTCGGAGCGGATGCGCACGACTTCTTCGAGAAATGCACGCAACTCCTCGTAATCCTCTTCGGTTTCGTCAGGCCAGCCTACAATGAGATAGACCTTCAGATGATTGACGCCGTACCGAGCGCAGAGTCTGACGGCATTGAGGAAGTCCTGTGGGTCGAGCTTCTTGGCCATCATGTTGCGCAGTCGGTTGCTGGCTCCTTCGAGTGCGAGGGTGATGGTGCGGATGCCACGCTCGCGAAGGTAGACGAGCAAATCTTCAGTGATGCCGTCGGCGCGTAATGAGGAGAGGGAAAATTTCTTTTTCTGTCCGTGTATCCATTTGATGAACGGAAGCAGTTCGGGCCAGTCGGTGAGGGCGGTTCCCACAAGCCCGATCTTGGGCGGATCGGTCAGTTCAACGATTCGCTTGAGCTCGTCGATATCAGCATGCCGGGGTGGGCGGTAAATGAAACCGGCAGCGCAGAAACGGCAGCCATAGGGACAGCCCCGATTGACTTCAAGAAGCAGGGTGTCTCGAAACGTGGCGTGGCCGGAGATGAAACAGGAAAAAGCGGGATCGTTCAGAGTCCCCATGGGGCCGGATACCAGTCGCTTGACCGGTGTTTTGGACCGACCAGGGATGTACACGCCGGGATGATCCTTGACGGCTTCCAGAATGGTATCCCTGTCCTGTCCGTCGAATATCAGTTCTTTGAGCTTGTGGTGAAAGGCGAGAAATTCGCCTTCGGCCTCACCGACCCAGAAGATATCCACAAACGGGGCAATGGGAGCCGGATTGAGAAATGCAATGGGGCCACCAAGGATGACCAGAGGGAGGCGCGAGCGTTCCGCCGCTAACGGCGGAACGCCCGCAGCCTGAAGCGTCCGAGGCAGGGTGAGGAAGTCCTCCTCGAACGTGACGCTCCAGGCGGTTACAGGGAATGAGGATAGTGGGCTATTTGATTCGCGCGTTTTCGGATCACCGCCATCGGTCAGTCCCAGCTTGTCCGGGAAGACACGTTCAACGGCCAGGCCGGGATCCTCGGAAAGCGTCCGATACACAGACTGCCATCCAAGGGTCGAAAGGGCGTTCTTTTCACCGCCGGGTACAGCTATCGCTACGGGCAGCCGTCCACCGAGGGCGGGAGCTTCAGGCTCCCTGACGCCATAATACAGGGCTCGTTTGCCGATGAGGGTATCCTCTCGCGCATTGGTCGTCGCGTGGTCCGCAGGCGCGACGTATCGGGATTGCAGGCGCATCAATAGTGCGCACTCCGCTCCTCGGTTCGCCACGGTCGCAATGAAACCGTCGTGAACGACCTGATTAATACTCAGTTTCTACAAGTCAAAGAAGGATCGAGTTCTAGTCGACATTCTTGCGAATGAAGGCAGGAACATCGAAGTTCTCTTCGGCATCGTCGAAGATGAACTCCTCCTCACCTGGGGCGGCACCACCAACGGCACGTTTTGCCATGGGCTGCTTGGGCAGCTCGGTGGTATCCAGGTCGCCACCTGCTTTACGCAGGTATGCCGGGATATTGCGGTCAGTGTTGATGACGCGCTGATGACCCGGGCGCTTGTTGGCTCTCGGTTCCGGAGTGCTGTTGACACCGCGGGGTCCGAGGAGCAGCAGCTTCTGCTGTTCGGCTTTGGACAAAGCGGGTTCCGGTTCTTCGGCAGCGGTTTCGATACCGGTGGCGATGACGGTGATACGCATCTCGTCGCCTGCATCCGGATCAAAGACGGTTCCGAAGAATATCTCCGCGTCGTCGTGAGCTTCCTTGTAAATAATGTCAGCGGCTTCGGAGACCTCGTCGATGAGCATGTCCGGGCCACAGGTGATGTTGATGAGCACGCCTTTGGCTCCCTCGATGGAAACATCTTCCAGCAGCGGGGAGGTGATGGCCTTCATGGCGGCTTCTTTGGCGCGGCTCTCGCCGGAAGCGATGCCGGTGCCCATCAATGCCATGCCGGATGAGTGCATGGCGGCCTTGACGTCGGCGAAGTCAAGGTTGATCAGGCCGTGCACGGTGATCAGGTCAGCGATACCCTTGACCGCGTAGTAGAGCACCTCATCAGCCTTTTTCAGCATGTCGGCAAAGGATGCCTTCTTGGCTGCGAGCTGGAGCAGGCGATCGTTGGGGATGGTGATGATGGAATCCACCACATCAGCCAGTTCACGAGTGCCTTCTTCTGCCTGCTGCAAACGGCGTTTGCCTTCGAAGTAGAAGGGCTTGGTCACGACGCCGACGGTCAGTGCACCCAGTTCGCGGGCGACTTCGGCGACTACGGGAGCAGAGCCGGTACCGGTTCCGCCGCCCATGCCCGCGGTGATGAAAACCATGTCGGAGCCTTCAAGGGCTTCGCGAATCTGATCCACGGATTCCATGGCGGCAGAGCGACCGATTTCCGGGTTGGCACCTGCGCCGAGTCCCTTGGTCAGTTTTTCACCGATCTGAATCTTGTGTTCGGCCAGCGACTTGTTGATGTCCTGGTGGTCGGTGTTTGCCACGATGAATTTCACGCCCTTGAGCGCGGACTGGATCATGTTGTTGACCGCATTACCGCCACCGCCGCCGCATCCGACGACCTTGATCTTGGCATTGCTTTCATGTTCAATTTCAAAGTATTCCATTACTGTGTCCTCCTAAAACGTTCCCTGTTTAACGTTTGTTTCCTCGTAGTCCTCAATCCTCTATGCAATGTCGGTAAACCACTTCTTCATGCGCGACAGGATGCGGTCGAAACCGGAATCGTCGCGAATCTTGAAGGGGCGTACCCGCTGCAAGCCTTCCTCTTCTGCTCCGTGGAGCAGCAGACCCACAGCCGTGGCATACGCCGGTGACCGGACTTCCTCTGTCAGGCCGCCGATGCCTTCACCCGGCACGCCGATACGAACCGGCAGATCAAATATCTGCTCGGCCAGCTCCTGCATGCCGTCAATCATGGTGGTGCCGCCGGTAAGGACGACGCCCGCCGCGATCATGTTCTTGAAACCGGACTTGATAAGCTCCTGGTCCACCAGTGCGAGAATTTCCTCGCAGCGTGGCTCGCAGATTTCCGCGAGAACCCGTTTGCTCATCCTGCGCGATTCACGGCCGCCGACACTGGGCACTTCGATGATTTCATCGGAGGTGACGAGGTCGGCCATGGCGCAGCCGTAGTCCATCTTGATTTTTTCCGCAGACATCATGGGCGTCCGCAATCCGTAGGCGATATCGTTGGTCAGGTTGTGCCCGCCCAGCGCCAGCACGGATGTGTGCTTGATGGAATCCTTGGAGAAAATGGCGATATCCGTGGTGCCGCCGCCGATATCCACCAGTGCAACACCGATTTCCCGCTCCTCGGCGGAAAGGACGGCCTGACTGGAGGCGAGGGACTCAAGCACGATGTTGGAAACATCCAGCCCGGAGCGGTTGCACGAGCGGATGATGTTCTGGGCCGAAGTGACCGCACCGGTGACGATGTGGACCTTCACTTCCAGACGAACACCGGCCATGCCCAGCGGATCGGCAATGCCGCGCTGGTCGTCCACGATAAATTCCTGTGGCAGGGTGTGCAGCACTTCGCGATCCATGGGGATGGCGATCGCCTTGGCCGCCTCAATGACACGGTCCACGTCGCGCTGGGTGACTTCGCCGCCCTTGACCGCGATAACGCCGTGGGAGTTGAATCCCTGGATGTGGCTTCCGGCGATACCCGCGTAGACGGAGCGGATGTCGCAACCAGCCATCAGCTCGGCATCTTCGAGAGATTTCTTGATGCACTGTACGGTCTTTTCAATGTTGACCACGACGCCGCGACGGAGTCCTGTGGACGGTGAGGTGCCGATGCCGATGATGTCGACGCCGTTCTCACTGGCTTCGCCCACCACGGTACATATCTTTGTCGTACCCACGTCCAGGCCGACGATAAGATCATTTCTGGCCATAATAACTCCTCTGTTGTTCCCTGTAATATTTCCGGCCGGTGAATCGGTTTGGTCTATGTGATGGGCTTCCCCTCACATATGTGAACCCGTTCTGCCTGCCTTGTAGCTCTATTGTTGCCCGGGCCTATGCCGGTCGTTTTTTCACCCAAATCTTGTCACCGCTGGCTGCAATGATTGCCGCCTGCTTGAATTCGCCGCGGCGCATCATATCACGCCAGGCGATCTTGAGCCGTTCCAGTTGCAGTTCCCAACGGTCCATGGAGAGTCGTACCATCAGGCCTTTGCCCCCGGCATGGCCGTCGAGATAAATCTCCACTTCATGGGCCGAGGTCAGTTTGATCCAGGCGGTCTGCGCCTGGGTGAACGGTGTCTGTTTTTCTTCTATCTTGCGTAAAATTCCTTTGAGCACGCCGGCGCCATCATCGATGGAGTCAGCTACTTCCAGTATCGGAAGCGAGGCCATCTCGCCGGGATGCATCGGCGCAATCACCGTGCCCGTTGCGTCGGCAAAGTACAGTCCGTCGCCCTGCCTGATCCAGAATGCCGGGACCTTTTCCGTAACGCTGATGCGCAATCGGTTGGGGAACTCGCGACGGACGGTGGCAGTCTGTATCCACGGATTTTTTGAAAGCCGGTGCTCAACTTCGCCGACGTTCATCTCAAGGCAGTTCAGCCCGAGGGAGACATCGCCGATGGTGGTGATGTCGCCTTGTGAGAGGCGGGAGTTGCCGGTCACATGGATTTCCTTGAGCTCGAAATACGAGTGGGAAGTGATATAGCGGTACCCGTACAGCAGGCCGACACCAAGCACGGCCACGAGTGAGACCGTGAGCAGCAGCATGATGATGCGCACGATGGTCTGGCCTGCACTGGTCAGCTTGGGAACCGACTTGCCCTTTGTCCGGCGCAATTTGTTGTTGCGCTTGTTGCCAACCTTGAGTCGGCCCTGTTTGTTGCCCATTGTCAGCGTGCTCACAGTACTATGACCTCCGTTTCCAGAGTAACATCGAATCGTTTCAGGACAGCGGCCCGAGCCTGATCGAGCAGCTCAAGGGCTTCGACTGCCGTGCCGCCGCCGTGGTTGACGAGAAAATTCGCGTGGATGTCGGAAAAGCCCATGCCGCCGAGGGTCACACCCTTCATGCCAGCCTGATCCAGCAGCAGTCCGGCGGATTTGTCCGGCGGATTCTTGAACACGCATCCGGCGGAGCGTGCCGTGACCGGCTGGGTGGCGCGTTTTTTCGAGTAGACATCCTTCATGCCAGCCTGAACCTTGCGCGGCGTGGATTCGCTGAGAATGAACTCGGCTTCCCAGATCAGGCCTTTGCCCGGAACGACCGGACAGGAAAAGTGACGGTAGCCGAACTCGCAGTCCGAAGCGTCAACCCAGATCAGTCCCGCACCGGGAGTCCAGATGCGGATGCGGTGAAGCACATCCTTGATCTCGGTGCCGTATGAACCGGCGTTCATGGCGATGCCGCCACCCACGCTGCCGGGAATGCCGGTGAGGCCTTCCATGCCCGTCAGTCCGGCTTTTTGCGCCCAACCAAGCAGACCGGGAAGGCGCTGGTCCGCGCTGCAACCAACAATCAGCTTGTCGTCGATCTTTTCAACGCGTTTGGGGCCGTGGCTGGCATCGATGCGGATGAGGGCCATGTCGAGCGGCGTGTCGGATACCAGCAGATTGGTTCCCTCGCCGATGACGAATGGGCGAAGGGTTCTTGTGGTCAGGAACTCACTCAGCTCGTCGAGGTCGTGCTCGTTGCGCACCACCACTTCAACCTCGGCGGTTCCGCCAAGGCCCAGACTCGTTCTCTCGCTCAAAGAAGGATGGCTTATGAGTTCCAGCGACATTCTCTATCCCTCACTTTTCTCGGTTTCATCGTCCTGATTGAGCCAGTTCTCGCCGATTTTCCAGATGGAACCGGCCCCTTGGGTCATGAACAGATCACCGGGACGCAAGGTGTCCTTGAGGGTCTTTTCCAACTCGTCAAAGTCGGGGAAAAATTCCACTTTGGTTTCTGAAACCTGCTTGATGCCCTGAGCCAGTGACAAACCGGAAACGCCCGGGATGGGTGATTCGCTGGCCGGATAAATTTCGGTAAGCAGCAACAGATCGGCGTCCTTGAACACTTCGCAGAATTCGCCGAACAGGGCCTGTGTTCTGGTGAAACGGTGGGGCTGGAACGCCACAACCAGACGCCGGTCCGGGTAGCATGCCTTGGCCGTTTCGAGGTTCGCCTTGATTTCTGCGGGATGGTGGCCGTAATCGTCGACAACGATGACGCCTTTGTTTTCGCCCCGACGCTCGAAACGGCGTCCGACACCGCCGAAGTTGGCGAGGCCGTTGATGATGTCTTCCTTGTCCAGTCCGGCTTCCAGTGCCACGCCGATACAGGCCAGGGCATTGAGTACGTTGTGTATACCGGGTTGGGCCACGGTCACTTCGCCCCATTCTTCGCCATCGAGGTAGACCTTGAAGAGCGAGCGCAAGTGGGTGGAAATGATTTCGCCGCGCAGTTTGTTCTTGGGACCGAGGCCGTACGTCAGGCAGGGGCGCTTGATGTTCGGCAGGAGGCGCTGCACGCCTTCATCGTCGCCACAGACCACGTTCATGCCGTAGAACGGAATGGAGTTCATGAACTGGGTGAACGAGTCGTCAATGGCCTGCAGGTCGTCGTAAAAGTCCATGTGGTCCTTGTCCACGTTGGTGACCACGGTGATGATGGGGGAGAGCAGCAGGAATGAGCCGTCGGATTCGTCGGCTTCGGCAATCAGGTAGTCGCCATCACCCAGACGGGCATTGGAACCGTAAATGGAAAGGCGGCCGCCGATGATGACGGTCGGATCGTGATCCGCTTCGGTGAAAATGGTGGCGAGCAGGGAAGTCGTGGTCGTCTTGCCGTGGGTTCCGGCAACGGCCACGCCCGTGCGCAGGCGCATCAGTTCGGCCAGCATCTCGGCACGTGGGATGATGGGGATGCCGCGCTCTTTCGCTTCGACAATCTCCGGGTTCTTGTCCGGGATGGCAGTGGACTTGATGAGCACGTCAGCTTCCCCGACGTTCTCGGCACCATGCCCAATAAAGACATTGGCACCCAGTTTCTCCAGGCGTCGTACTGCGGACGACGCAGAGAGATCGGAGCCGGTGATGTTGAATCCCATGTTGATGAGCACTTCGGCAATGCCGTTCATGCCGGAGCCGCCAATACCCACCATGTGGATATTGTTCACCCGGGCGCGCATGGCGGGGCATGCTTCGCCGCTGACTGTGAGATAAGGTCCCTGTGCTGCTGCCATAATACTGTCCTCTTC
Organism: Pseudodesulfovibrio profundus; assembly: GCF_900217235.1. NCBI lineage: Bacteria > Pseudomonadati > Thermodesulfobacteriota > Desulfovibrionia > Desulfovibrionales > Desulfovibrionaceae > Pseudodesulfovibrio > Pseudodesulfovibrio profundus. The sequence continues at coordinate 2,777,409 of NZ_LT907975.1, forward strand.
GACCGCCCGATCAGGCGATCATTTCCTGTAAACCCGAAGCTATATCGGCGGCGGCGTGTTTCTTTGCGAAACCGCGAGCCGCTGTTTCCATGGTTGAGAGGCGATCGGGGTTGCCGAGCAACTCCATCGCCATATGGGCCAGGCTGTCCCCGGACATCCCTTTTTGCGGGAGAAGGACGGCTGCGCCGATGTCGACCATGGCTTTGGCGTTCATTGTTTGATGATCATGCGTTGCGTGGGGGAAAGGCACGAAAATGGCCGGAACCCCTGCTGCCGCTATTTCAAAAACCGTTGTGGCACCGGCCCGGCAAATCACCAGATCGGCTTTGGCGTATTCGTCCGCCATGTTGTCTATAAATCCGTGAACCTGCGCCGGGTCCGCTTTGGCGGTTTCATAGGAGGCGCGAACACGTTGAAAATCCTGTTTTCCGGCTTGATGGACCAGCTCAATTCCGGCCTCCATGAGCAGAGGCAAACCGTCGATGATGGCGTCATTAATGGGACGTGCGCCCTGACTGCCGCCAAGGACCAGAATTCGCTTACCGGCGGCGCGGTCTTTTCGCTTGTCCCCAACAGCAATGATTGCGTCGCGAACCGGATTGCCGACCAAGCGGGTCTTTCCGGCTGGGAAAACACCCTTGGCGTCCGGGAAGCTGAGGAACACACGGCGAACCACTTTGCCGAGTACCTTGTTGGTGACGCCCGGAACAGAGTTCTGTTCGTGAACAGCGGTCGGGATGGCTTGCAGGGCTGCCGCGAACACCGGACAGAAACCGGCATAGCCGCCGAAGCCGATAACGGCTTCCGGCTTGAAATCGCGAACCGCTTTCATTGCCTTGGGCAGACCGGTTGCGAGCCAGCCGAGGCCGGAGAGCAGGCCGGAAATGCCGCGACCGACAATACCTTTGGCTGGAAGTTCCTGAAATTCGATACCGTGCGCACGGGCGAGGTCGCCTTCGGGACCGGAGCCGCCCATGAACAGGATTGCCGCATCCGGGTTCCGCCGGCGCAGCTCGTCTGCCAGGGCCAGAGCCGGGAAGATGTGGCCGCCAGTTCCGCCGGTGGTGATGATGACGCGATTCATGCTCATTGTTTTGCCGTCCTTGACAAGTTGAGCAGAATGCCTGCGCAGATGAGTGAAACGGTCAGACTGGAGCCGCCGTAGCTGATGAACGGCATGGCAACGCCCTTGGGCGGAACGGTTCCGAGCACCACGGCCAGATTGAGGATCATACCCAGAGCGATGATGCAGGTGACGCCGAAGCCGGTGAATCTATCCTGCAGGTCTTCCTGTTGGAACGTGACGCGGAATGCGCGCCACAGGAAGAAGCCGATGGCAATGAAGAACAGGGACATGCCGACGAAGCCCAATTCCTCGCCGACCACGGCCATGATGAAGTCGTTGTGCGCTTCGGGAAGGAAGAACAGCTTTTGTTTTCCTGCGCCGATGCCGGTGCCGAAGATACGGCCCGATCCAAAGGCGTACAAGGACTGGACCAACTGGTAGCCCTCGTTTTGCGCCGAAGCAAAGGGATCAAGGAAGGCGGTCCAACGCTTGAGGCGGTAGGGGGATGACGAAATAAGCAGCCATCCTGCACCACCGGCAAAAATCATGGAAAGCAGCAGGTAGCTGAGTCGGGTGCCGCCGACCAGACACATGAAGAACAGCAAACCGGACAGCACCACTGCGCCGCCAAAGTCCGGCTGGAGCAGGAGCAGACCGCACAGGAAACCGGTGACGATGAACGGCGGCAGGAAGCCCACCGAGAATGTCTGAACCATGTCCTGTTTTCTGGCGAAGAAGTACGCGAGATACAGTACCAGTGCGACCTTGGCGTATTCCAGCGGCTGGAGGTTGACCGGCCCGAGGTTGATCCAGCGGCTGGCACCGTTGACGTTGACGCCCAGGGGCGAGAGGCACAGGCCGAGCATCACGATGGCCCCGGCCACCCAGAGGTAGGTCAGCCCGTAGAGGATCTTTCGCGGCAATTGCATGCAGATGAGCATGGCGGCAATGCCTACGCAACTGAACATCAACTGGCGTTTGAAGAAGAAATATTTGTCGTCGTACACGCGCTCGGCCATGATGCCGCTGGAGGACAGCACCATGATCAGACCGAAACCGCACAGCAGCAGGGTGATCATCAGCAGCCAGGGATCAATCTTGCCCATTGGGGCGGTATGCTTTTTGGCGTTTAGCTGATTGCTCATGTCAGCTCCTTCACGGCGCGTTTGAAGTCGTCGCCGCGATGACCGTAACTGTTGTACTGGTCAAAGCTGGCCGTAGCCGGGGAAAGCAGGACCACATCGCCTTTGCGGGCATCGGAAGCCAGCCGCTTGACGGCCTGACCGAGTGTCTCGTCCCAGGTCACCGGGAATGACTTGGACAGAACCGGCTCGAAAATGTCGCGGCTGCCACCGAACAGTCCAATGTGGACCACGCGGTCTTTGACTGCCTTGGCAAAGCCTTCCACATCGCCGCCTTTCCAGACGCCGCCCATGAGCAGCCTGATGGGACGATCAAACGCGTTGACCGCGGCCATGACGGCATCAAGTGTCGTGGCCTTGGAATCATCCACGTACAGCACCCCGTCGATTTCCTCCACCGGCTCGATGCGGTGGGACAGGGGCTTGAAATTCCTGATGGCTTCGGCTGCCTGCTCTTCGGTGATGCCGAAACGTTTCACTGCCTGCCAGGCGGCTTCCACGTTGGAGCGGTTGTGCTCGCCCGGGAGATAGGGGGCTTCGAAACGGTCGGTGGGACCGAACCATTCGACATGGGCGTTGGTGAATCCGCGTCCATCATAGTTCTCATCCAGAACGGGCTTGACCGACTCGTGAATCAGCGCAGTGCCTTCACCAGTCATCTGGCTGAAGAGCATCAGCTTTGCCTCAAGGTACTCTTCCATGGATTCATGGTAGTCCAGATGATTGGCTGCAAAGTTCAGGAGGACGCCAACGTGCGGCTGGAACTGGCGGCAGTTCTGCAACTGGAAGCTGGAGACCTCCAGCACGATGACTTCTGCCGGTTCCATGTCCAGCAGGTACTCGCACAGGGGTGTGCCGATGTTGCCGCCGGTGAAAACCTTGCGACCTGCGTGCTCGAATATTTCGCTGACCAGTGTGGTGGTCGTCGTTTTCCCATTGGTGCCGGTGATGGCGAGGATCGGCGCTTCGATAAACCATGATGCGAATTCCAACTCGGCCACGATATTGACGGCAGGTACGTCTTCCAGCGCATGGGCCATCTTTTTAACGGGTACGCCCGGTGACAGCACGACGATGTCGGCATCGGAGAAATGCGACTTCTCGTGCTCACCCGTGATCAGCTCCACCTTGCCCTTGAGATCGCCCAGGACGGTATCGGATACCTTTTCATTGCGATCCACCACGCGCACGTGCGCGCCCAGCACATCAAGAAGACGGGCGGCGGCCAGGCCGGATTTGCCTGCTCCTACGACCACTCCCTGCTTGCCGGAGAGGATGGACTCATCAATGAATTTGCGGACGATACGATTCACGGGACTACCTCAGTTTCAGTGTGGACAGGGCCATCAGGGCCATGAGTATGGACAGAATCCAGAACCGGACGATGATCTTGGATTCCGGGATGCCTTTGAGTTCAAAGTGGTGATGGAGCGGGGCCATCATGAAGATGCGTTTGCCGCCGGTGAGCTTGAAATACCCCACCTGCAGGATGACCGAGAGGGTCTCGAAAACGAAGACGCCGCCCACGATGGCCAGCAGGAGTTCCTGTTTGGCAAGAACCGCCACGAAGCCGAGCGCACCGCCAAGGGACAGCGATCCGACGTCACCCATGAAGACCTGTGCCGGGTGGGCGTTGAACCAGAGAAAGCCTAGTCCGGCGCCGACCATGGCACCGCAGAACACGGTGACTTCACCAATGCCCTGGATGTTCTGGATGGCGAGATATTCCGCCATCTGCGCATGGCCCGACACGTAGATGAAGATGGCGAAGCAGGCCATGGCCACGATCATGGGGCCGATGGCGAGTCCGTCCAGTCCGTCTGTCAGGTTCACGGCGTTGCTTGCGCCCACCATCACGATCATGGCGAAGGGCAGGTAGAACCAGCCGAGGTCGGGATTGAAGTTCTTGAAGAACGGCACGGAAAGCTCTGTCGAGTAGGCCGGTTGCTGGATGAGTAGATACAGTGCGGCACCGGCCACCAAACATTGCCAGAAAAATTTGGACTTGGCGGAAAGCCCTTCGTTCTGTCGCCTGATGACTTTGGTATAGTCGTCGGCAAATCCAACGGCACCGAACCCGACGAAGACCAGCATGGTCAGCCAGACATAAATATTGGTCAGGTCGCCCCAGAGCAGAGTGGATACGACAACAGATATGATGATCATGATGCCGCCCATGGTGGGGGTGCCCTGCTTGGCCTGATGCTTGGGGCCATCTTCCTGAATGTACTGGCCGCACTTGATGCGCTGGAGCCAGCGGATCATGGCCGGTCCGAACAGGATCGAAATGATCAGCGCGGTGAGCAGTGCCCAGACCGAGCGGAACGTGATGTACCGAAAAACGTTGAGTACGCCGACTTCAGAGGCGAGCGGTGCGAGTATGTTGTAAATCATTACTTCTTCTCCTCGGTTCCCGCTTTGCAGCCGAGCTCCCTGCTCAGGAGATTGGCGTATGTTTCCATGGAAAGTGAGCGCGAACCCTTGACCAGTGCTACCGCGCCGGTCAGCCCCAGGGCCTGCCACTTCTTGATGAACGTTTCCGTATCCTTCAGTTCGGTGATGACACCGCCGTACCCGGCTGCCACATCATCGAGGTGGTCGCCTTTGTAGAAAAGTGCTTTGGGAGCGATCTCCGCAGCCAGTTTGCCAAGCTTCACATGCTGCTCAACGGCTTCTTCGCCCAGTTCGCGCATGTCGCCCAGAACCAGAACGAGCGGGCGTTCTCCTGCCATATTGGCAGCCGCCTTGATGGATCGTTCCATGGAAAGCGGATTGGCGTTGTATGTGTCGTCGATGACCATGAAATTGCCACCGGACTTGCAGCAGAATCGCTGACTGTCTGGCTCGATGGCCTGGACGCCATTGATCACATCGTCGCGGCCCAGTCCGAGCTGGTGCGCGGTGGCAGCAACACAGGCCAGGTTCTCAGCGTAGTGCTCGCCGCAGAAAGGAGCGGTCATCTCGCTGTCGCCTTCCGGGGTCTTGAGCCGGAAACGTCCCCATCCTTCAGACTCAGCTCCGAGATAGGATGCGGCAAAATCGGCGTCTTCAAAATTCTGTGTCGAGAATCCTACGGGTGCATTGTTTATTTCCCGGGCAGCATCCCACAGCATGGGATAATCCATGGATACGACTGCTGAACCGGCCTGGCGCACATAGCGGAGCAGGGCGGTCTTGGCCTGCGCTACACCGGCCATGTCGCCCAGTCCTTCCAGGTGGCCGTGACCGATGTTGGTGATCACTGCCACATCCGGGCTGGCGATGGGGGCCAGCTCTTCCATGTCGCCACGGACTGAAATTCCCAGCTCCATGATCCACCAATCCTGGTTGCAGGTGCCTTTGAGCATGGACATGGGCAGGCCGATCTGGTTGTTGAAGTTGCGATAGTTTTTGGCTGCGGTGTGTTTTTGCGACACCACGGCAAAGAGCATTTCCTTGACCGTGGTCTTTCCGGCAGTCCCGGTGACAGCCACCAGTCGCGCACCACACATGTCGCGCCAGCAGGCGGCAATGCGTCCAAGCGCCTCAGTGGTGTCGCGGACCATGATGACCGGCACGTCGACATCGACCACTCGCGATGCCACAACGGCTGCGGCCCCTTGGCGCTCCGCCTGGTGGGCGAACTCGTGCCCGTCGAAATTCGCGCCGTCGATGCAGAAAAAGAGGTCGCCCTCATACACGGTGCGACTATCTGTCTGCACCGAGTTGATGGTGACTTTTTCGTGCCCCTCTTCGGACATGCCGCTCAGGCAGCGTTCCACATCGGCCAATGTTAAATTCACGAATAAACTTCCTTGATGACTTCGGCGGTCACGTCCTTGTCGAGGAACGGAATCTTGCCGGTCTTTATTGTTTGTCTGGGTTCATGGCCCCGTCCGGCGATCAGCAGCACATCGCCTGTACGCATTTCACGCACGGCCATTTCGATGGCGGTCCGGCGGTCGGGGTGTTCTATGATTTTGTCAACGCCTTTGAGTCCCGGGCGGATATCGTCCATGATCCGTTCCGGATCTTCGGACCGGGGATTATCGGAGGTCATGACCGCCACATCTGCGTAGCGGGCCACGGCCTCGCCCATGAGGGGGCGTTTAGTGCGGTCGCGGTCGCCACCGCAGCCGAACAGGGTGATCAACCGCTTGAAGTCGAGGGCCTTGAGCGTCTGCTGTACACTTTCAAGGGCATCGGATGTGTGAGCGAAATCAACGAAGATATCAAGCCCTTTGTCGTTCACCACGCGCTCCAGTCGTCCGGGGACGCCGGGGAACTCGCTTGAGGCGCGCATGTGCTTGCAGTTGAGGCCCAGTTGGAAACAGACAGCCTGAGCAGCCATGATATTCATGGCGTTGAATTCACCAATGAGCGGCGAGTGGATAGTCCAGCTCTTGCCTTTGTAGGTGCTCTCCAGCTCGATGCCTTTGCCGTCCATGGATACGATGCGGCCCTGTACCATTTCACGGTTGCCGACTTCCTGTCGGACAATGGCGGTATCGCCGATGCCGTAACCTATGGAGTCGGGGCATTCCTTGAGCAACTGGCGGCCATGGGGGTCATTGTAGTTGATGACGTTGGCCTTGTTCTCCAGCGGGTAGTCCTTGAAGAGTTTTGCCTTGGCTTCGAAGTAGGTTTCCATTTCGCCGTGATAATCGAGATGGTCCTGAGTGAGATTGGTAAAAATGCCAGCCGCGAAATCCAGACCTGCCACGCGATATTGTTCGAGGGCGTGCGAAGAGACTTCCATCAGGACGATATCCACATCCGCTTTCTTCATGTTGTAGATCAGCTCATGGATCATCCAGCAGTCGGGCGTGGTCAGGGTCGCTTCGATCTCGAAGCCGGGCCAGCGGTAACTCACCGTGCCGAGGACACCGACCTTGAGGCCGCTGGCGGCCAGCAGGTGTTCAATGATGTAGGTCGTGGTGGTCTTGCCGTTGGTACCGGTAATGCCGACCAGTTTCACTTCTCGATCAGGAAGGTGGAAATGGGCGCGGGCCAGTTCGCCTAGGGCGATGGCGGGATTCTCGTGGTAGACCACCTGGGCGCGATCTTCGACAACGGGTGCGACTTCGTCACGAGCAGTCTTTGGTGCGATGATGAATTGCGCTCCGTTGTCCAGTGCGGCAGGGATGTAATCGATACCACGCACGGCGGTTCCCGGCATGGCCACGAAGCATTCCCCTTCCTGCACCTTGCGAGAGTCCGTACGGACCATAAGTCCTTTGCCGGCTTTGTTGAGCAGTTCCTTGAAATCCATTACGCCCACCTTTTTCTGACTAGGAGAGCCAGAGAACAAAAACATCATCCGTTCCCTCCTTATTTGCGTCATCCGGCCATGGTTGCCCTGCAGCGGGTTCCTGCCGTTTGACTGTCATGCCCTGGCCCTTGATGACCGGGACTATCCCTTTTTTGACGAGCAACTCCAGCGCCCGGCGTACGGGAAGCTGTCTGAAATCCGGAACACGATCCGTCATTGGTTGCTGTCTCGGAGCATCCATGGATTGTTCCAGAGGGTGCTCGACAAGGGATTCTACGGAAATATTCTCTGCCACTGCCGTATCAAGGGTCTCTGAGAGCTTGCCGTGATAGGCCAGTGTGCGCACGGTCACTTCCCGGCAGACGGGAGCGGCAACCATGGAGCCGTAGTTGGATTTCTGCGGCTCATCGACCATGGTGATCACCAGGAGTTCCGGGTCCAGAGCGGGAACCAATGCGACGAAGGAAGAAAGATATTGATCGCCGTAACCACCCTTGGCCGCTTTTTGAGCGGTGCCGGTTTTACCGGCCATGGTGATGCCTGCGATGCGTGCTCTGCGGCCGGTGCCGTCCTCGTGAACAACGTCTTTCATCATGGAAAGAACCGTGTCAGCGGTCTGTTGGCTGAAAATCTGCTCTGCGTTGTTTTTACGAGCTTTTTCCGGTGATTTGATCAACCGGAGGTCTTTGGTGACGCCGCCATTGGCCAAAGTGAGAAAACCCTTTGCCATCTGGATGGCCGTAGTACCGATGCCCTGACCAAAGCTGATGGCGGCCAGATCGACGCTGGTCCACTTGTCCGGCGGCATCATGATGCCGCGGGTTTCGCCCTGAAGCCCGATGTTGGTCTTTTCACCAAATCCGAGGCGGGAAAGGTAGGAATGGTAGACGCCAGCGCCGAGATCCAAACCGATCTTCGCGGTACCGATGTTGGAGGAGTAGCGCATGACCTTATGGGCCGGGAGCCATTTTTCCGGGTGGGTGTCGCGGATGGTCTTGCCTCCGACCCGCCAGCGACCATTCTCGCAGTTGATGAGCGTATCCGGTTCGATAACGCCTTCTTCGAGTGCAGCGGCAAAAAGAAACGGCTTCATGGTGGAGCCGGGTTCGTACACATCGGTGATGGCGCGCAGGCGGCGCTGTGACGCTGTGGATTTGGAGACCGCGTTCGGATTGAAGAACGGGTAGTTGGCCATGGCAAGGATGTCGCCGGAATCCACGTCCACCACCATGACGATACCGGCTCTGGCCTGATACTTCTCAATGGAGGTTGCCAGCGCCTGTTCAGCGGCATGTTGGATGTGTGTGTCGATGGTCAATCGAATGTCGAGACCGTTGATGTCCATCTCGCGGCCCTGGGCGTCGAGGTACATCCGACCGCCCTTGGCGTCGCGCTGGACCACATATTCGGCTTTGCCGGGCTTCATGCGCTCGTTGTAGATTCGCTCGATACCTTCCAGGCCCTGACCGTCGATATTGACGAAGCCGAGAAGTTGACCGGACAGGTGCCCATTGGGGTAGATGCGGGAATATTCACTGAGGAGGCTGATGCCCTTGAGATCGGCGCGTTCGATGGCCGCAGTTTCCCTGTCGGTCACCTGTCGTTTTATCCAGACGAATTTCTTCTTGGATTTGAGTTTGCGGTAGACTGTGCGGCGTGAAATTTTCAGATCACGAGACAGGGTGTCGGCGGCAACATCGATATTTTCTATCTGGAAAGGACGCGCATAGACGGATTTTGCCTCCACACTGGTGGCAAGCATCGCTCCGTTGCGATCGAAAATACGGCCCCGCTCGCCGAATTCATATTCAGCGGCATGGCTTTGTTTCGATGCTTTGCTCAGAAGGGCGCTGCCATCGTGCAGTTGCACCCATCCTGTCCTGGCCCAAAGACCCACAAGCGCAACAGCGAAGAGGACCATTACCAGTCCAATCTTCACTTTGCTGAGATCTTTGCGCCCTTGGCTGCCTTTAGCCATTTGATTCCCTGTGTCCCACTAGAGCGCTCAAGACGGTTATACGATCGCCGAATGTCTTACCGCTTCATCGTCCCTGAGTGGCATAGCCTTTCAAGCATGCCGATCAGGGGCTCTGTCGCACCTCGCGTCCGGTCTGTCGTCAACGGTCTTTCGAACATCATGTTCGCGCGCCTGTTATCTCGAATCCGCAATGCGGCGAATCTGTCCCGGAGCGGCAACGGCCAAACCGTGTTGGCCGGCCAGTCGTTTGAGCTGGTAGGGTGAAGTCAGGTTGTTTCTCTCAACCGTCAGTTTCACCGCCAGATCTTTTTTTCGGTCCAGTTCTTTTTCCATCTTGCGCAGGTCGTAAGCCACGTCCATACGCTCGATGTTCAGCCATACTGCTCCCAAACCCAAAGTCAGAGCCGCACCCAGAAGAGTGAGGATCATCCATAAAAGGGTTCTGTCGACTTGGCTCATACTTCCTCTCCATCGGCTGTGAGTCGTTCGGCCACGCGCAGTTTCGCGCTTCGGCTTCTGGAATTCACTTTCAACTCTTCTTCGGTGGGAAGTTGCGGTTTTTTCGTCAGTACTTTCAGTTCGGGAACGCCGCCGCAGGTGCAGTGGATTTGATGCGGGGGGCATTTGCATCCTTTAGCGGCATCCCTGAACGAATGTTTCACTGCCCTGTCCTCCAGGGAGTGGAACGAAATAATGGCAACTCGTCCGCCGGGCTTCAGTCGTCCGACTATGGTTTTAAGGTAGTACTCGAGTTCCTCTGTTTCCCTGTTGACCGCTATGCGCAGTCCCTGAAATGTTCGGGTGGCAGGATGGTTCCGGGCCGTATGCCGCATCTTGGGCGGATAGGCGAGCCGGACTATTTCTGCCAATTGGAGCGTCCTCGTAATCGCTCCTTTATCCCGAGCCTTCAGTATTGCAGACGCTATCTTTCCGGCCAGGGGATCTTCCCCGTAGACCCGGATGATCCGCGCCAGATCACCGTGTTTAAGCGTTCTCACCAGATCAGCGGCCGAAGGGTCGCCGGAATCCGGGTTCATCCGCATGTCGAGGGGGCCGTCGTGTATGAAGCTGAATCCTCTATCGGCTTCATCGAGCTGCATGGACGATACGCCGAGGTCCAGAACCGCGCCGTCAATCTCGTCCCATCCGAGTTCGTCCAGGGCTTCCTCGAAGCGGGAGAAGGGCAGGTGGAACAGGTTGACGCGTTCGGCGAATTCCTCAAGCCGCCGCCGCGCATGTCCCAGCGCCGTTGTATCCCTATCGAGCCCCAGCAGCTCTGCCTGACCTTCTGCAGCCTGCATAATGGCCTGGCTGTGCCCGCCCATGCCCAGGGTGCCGTCCATGTAACGACCGCCTGGTTTGGGGCGAAGCCACTCAACCACCTCATGTAAAAGAACTGTTGTGTGAATGGACGCCGGGTCCACGTTGTACTTAGGCATTAGAACGGCATGCTGACGTTGTTTTCCGCCAGCTCGTCGGACACGTCGTAATCCTCGTCGAGCAGGCGTTCATAACTGTCGGCAGGCCATATCTCAAAGCGTCGCCCTGCTCCCAGCACCACAACATCCTTCTCCAGCTTGCCGGACTTGCGCAGGTGCGCGGGAATGGCTATGCGTCCCTGCTTGCCCACAGGCGTTTCCGTGTAACCGGAGTACAAAATACGGATGGTGTTCTGGAGCGCACGGCTCGGCGTTTTCACCTTTTCCAGTTCACTTTCGAGGAGTGTCCATTGATCCGGGGTAATGCCGATGACATGTTTGTCGTAGATGGTCAGCACGATGGTCGCATCCGGTACTTCCGACCGGATAAGATCCCGGAACTCGGGCGGCAAAACCAGCCGTCCCTTGTCGTCCAGGCTTCTATGTGCGTGACCTCTGAATTTCATTCTGCCCCCGGAGTGAAGACTCACTCCACTGTTCTTCCACTTTATGTCCCAAAATTGGGAATGTGATCCACTTCTTTACACCGGTGCTTGAAAATCAAGAGAAAGTCAACCGCTAATTATGAAATGAGAGGGTAAAAAAAAGCGGGTATTATTGCTTGGGGCTGTCCTAGCTAAGCACTCCGCTTAGGCTTAGGATGGCATCATGTACGAAAGGAAAAGCAGGCTCAGCCCACAGAAGCGGGCCAGGCTCATTGAGCACTTCATTGCCGGCACAACGGCACGTGCTGCCGCTCAACTGGTGGACGTCAACAAGAACACGGCGGCCACGTTTTTCACTCGGCTGAGGAAAATCATTGCCGATGAGATGGAAAAGGCATCGCCATTCGACGGTGAGATTGAAGTTGATGAGAGCTACTTCGGAGGAGTCAGGAAAGGCAAGCGCGGTCGAGGTGCTGCAGGGAAAGTCCCTGTTTTCGGCTTGTTGAAGCGTGGAGGGCGGGTTTATACGGTCATGATCCCAAACGCCCGGAGCACGACACTTCTCCCCATCATGGAGCGTATGATCTTGCCGGACAGTATCGTGTACACTGACGCTTTCAGAAGCTATGATGCGCTGGATGTCTCGGACTTCCACCATGTGCGGATCAATCACTCTGAAAGGTTCGTGGACAGGCAAAACCACATCAATGGGATTGAGAACTTTTGGAACCAAGCCAAGCGCCACCTCCGCCGGTTCAACGGCATCCCCAGGGACAGTTTTTTCCTGTTCCTTAAAGAGTGTGAGTGGCGGTTCAATTGTGGTGACCATAAAATGTTACTTAAGCAACTGAAAAAGTGGATTAATCAGCGGGGAAAATCCTAGTTAGCTAGGACAGCCCCTATTGCTTTTTTGCGCGCAGCAGCCTAAACTTCGCTCAAAGTAACGAATGTACGATTTCGGAAAACCATGATAAATCAGTTGGTAAAGCCGAAGCATGTTGGGCGGAAGCCCTGAGAATAGCCTTTCAGATCAGAAAACGTGATAATTCCCGAAGGGGGGAAGCATGGACAGACATATCAAGATTATCGCAACACTCGGGCCTGGTACTGATTCCTACGAAGCAGTCAAGGAACTGGTAGAATCCGGGGCGAAAATCTTTCGCCTGAACTTTTCCCATGGTGGAAGAGAATTTTTCGAAAAGATGGTTGTCATCATCCGGCGACTGGAAAAAGAGACCGGCCTGACCCTGACCATCCTGCAGGACCTCTCCGGTCCCAAAATCAGAACCTGCGATGTCGGACTCGGCGCCATTGAAGTCTCCAAGGGGACCGAAGTGCTGCTGGGTGTTCCCGACAAGGCCGAAGGTGTGGAAGAACCGTTCATCTGCCTGGATATTCCTGAACTGTTCGAAGGCGTTAAAGTGGGCGACCCGGTTGCCTTGTCCGATGGAATGATCCGTTTTCGTGTCAAGAAGATCGAGGATGAGTTCCTTATCAGACTGGAGGCGATCAACTCCGGCATGTGTCCGCCCCGAAAGGGTATTACCTTCCCGGGCACCAAGACTCCGCTCGCACCGCTGACCGAAAAGGACAAGGCGGATCTGGCCATCGGCATGGAGATCGGCGTGGATGTCGTTGCCATGAGTTTCGTGCAGAAGCCCGAAGATATCTGCAACCTTCGCGCGGAGATGATTCAGTACGGACGGCGGATTCCGATCATTGCCAAGCTGGAGCGAATTGCCGCTCTCGAAAGCCTCGATGCAATCATTGCCGAAGCCGACGGAATCATGGTGGCTCGCGGTGATCTGGGATTGGAACTGGACCTGGCCGAACTGCCCGTTGCCCAGAAGCGCATCATCAAGGCGTGCAACGCTGCCGGAAAGCCGGTCATCGTGGCAACTCAGATGCTGCTCTCCATGGTCAATTCGCCCATGGCCACCCGTGCGGAAACCACGGACGTCGCCAACGCCATTCTGGATGGTGCCGACTGTGTCATGCTCTCCGAAGAAACCGCCATTGGCCGGTACCCCGGAGATACGGTCCGGTTCATGCGCAAGATCGCCTACGAGATCGAACGATTCATGTTCGAATCCGGTCTGGCCGGTCCGGCGACAGACAAGGAAAAGGAGCACCCCTCCACTTTCCTGGCCCATGCCGCAGCTATGCTGGCAGGCAAGACGGACGCTAAGGCCATTGTGTGTCACTCCACATCCGGAGCCACGTCCCGCATCCTTTCGTCGCGTCGACCGAAGCAGTCAGTGTATGCGTTGAGCTCCGATCCTATCGTTCGGCACTTCACAAATCTTTCCTGGGGGGTTATCCCGGCGGAACCACTCGATGTCATTGACGATCATCAGGAACGGGCAGAGGTCTTTGTTCGGCAGTCTCCAGATTTTGTGGAGGGCGATATCGTCATCGTCACCGCCGGACAACCTGAAAAGGGTAAGACCGTGACCCAGACCAACGTTGTCAAGCTCTATGAAAAGCTAGCTAAAGAAGTAAATTGATGAGTAATTACAACATCCCCGATGGACTGAACGAAGAGTACTACCAGATCAGCCAGGACATACTCGGCAGCTTCAACAAGTACCGTCCACCGCTCAACATCTACAGCTTCAAGGAAGATGTTGCCCGGATCATGCCCTACTACAAAGTGGGCGGACGGTTGAGTAACGAGCAGATCGAAGAACTGGCACAGATGACGAACGAAGGGCTCATTTTCGTTTCACGCGAAGATCACCCTGTTTACGTCAAGCACATCAGCTACCAGCTTGATCTTGTCCTCGTAGACAAGAACCTGAAAGAAAAGGAAATCGCTGATATTTTCACTCAGGCTCTGACGCGGCGGTTGGAAGAGTTCTTCGAGCAGCCGGTTCCTGCGGTGTTCGATAAGCTGTGGGTGGATCTGATGGTTCTAACGGAATATCTGTATGAGGATATCCGTCGAGTCAAAGCACTGGTGCGCAGACTGCATAAGAAGCATTCACTGGCAAATCACAGCTTGAACAGCGGGTTTCTGGGGCTTGCTTTGTGGAGCAAACTCAAGGGCAAGAATTTCACTGACGGTGTGAAACGCAAGACCTTTGATCGCATGACGGCTGGGTTGTTTCTGCATGATCTGGGCATGGCCAAAGTGCCGCCGTTCATTCGCGAGAAGAATAAGCCTTTGGGACCTGATGAGCGAAGCAAGGTCAATAATCACACCAAGACCGGGTTCGAGATGTTGAGCAAGCTCAACCTGCGTTATCCCGAAGTCGAGCAGTGCGTTACCGAACACCATGAGCGGGTCAATGGCTCCGGCTACCCCTCCAAAAGCAAGGAACAGGGATTTGCCGGACGGTTGTGCGCCGTGGCCGATTCCTTCTGCGCCATGATTGCCGACAGGCCCTACGCCGAAGGCATGACCATGGTCCAGGCGGCCAATGATCTGGCCTCAGACGGTCGGTATGATCAGGAGATGACCAAGGCGTTGCAGATCATGCTGATGGTTGATTTGAAAATGAAGAAATAACGGATTGTATTTCTAGTCCGGTAGCGGGAAGATCTTTTGCTCTTGCCCGATTGTGTCCAGTTGTCTTCGCCGGTTAGGGGATGAACCGCGTCGGTTGGCATCGGGAGCCGTGCTTGTGCTTTCAGCGTTGAGTATGGCCTGGATCAGATTCTTACCGCTTTCGGCAATAGTATCTATTACAATATATAAAGCGCCCCGCTTCAATTGAAGCGGGGCGCTCTTTTTGTCTTGATCGTGATAGGTCGGATTAAAAAACCTGCACCATATCCCGTGTCATTTCGCGGTAGACGTCGGTGACGTAGACCACGCCCATGACGCGCTCGCCCTCGACGACCAGCGCCCAATCTCGGCGGGACTTGAGAAAGGTGTCGAGCACGAGAAGGATCGGTTCGTTGGGCTTCAGGATGGGCGGATTGCGGATGATGTAATCATCCAGGCGCATCTGCGTGCAGATCAGGCAAGCATTGGCAAACTGCTGATCCCAATCCACGTCCCCGGCGCTGATGAGGTTGTCGTCCTTCAGGACCGACTGCTTAACGGCCTTGAACAGCTTCCAGAGATTGATGGCGCCGACAAGCTTGCCGCCCTTACTCTTGACAACGACCACCTGTGAATCAGGATCGTTGATCATGGCCTTGCGCATGACGCGGATGGTTTCAGCGAGGCTGGCATCTTCCTGTACGGTCGGGAATTCGTCGCGCATCATGTCCCAGGCGCGCTTTCTGAGCATCATAACAGGGTATCTCCTTCGGCTAGACGTAGATATTACCGGTATTTCCTGATTCCATAGTTAGCTCTTCCCTGCCAATTTGTCTACATTTGTCAGTATTTGGCACATACTTGACTTAGAAAATAAACCATATGAAAAGGAAGGTATGAGAAAAATTTCTATTGCTATTGCCCTGATCCTGATGCTGACGTGTGCGAGCCTGGCCACTGCTGGAGTGAAGACTCCCTTTGGTCCCGGAGAAAAGCTTTCCTATGAAATTCATTGGACTTTCGTGCACGCTGGCAATGCCGAACTGGAAATGATGCCCGATACGGAAATGAACGGTGTCAAAGCTCGCCATTTCAAGGCCACGGCACGAACCGTTCCATGGGTCGATGCGTTCTATAAGGTGCGGGACACCATGGAATCATGGACGGATATGGATGTTTCCTACGCTCTTCGTCATCTGAAGGATCAGAACGAAGGCAACTATCACAAGAAGGTGGACCTCGTTTTTGACAAGGACCAGAACGTGACCCGCCGATATGTGAAGGGAGAGCTGAGAGAGACCCTACCGCAGCCGGACATCGTCTTTGATACCATGTCGGTTCTCTATAACTTCAGGAAGCAACTGCTGTACAAGACCATGCAGTTTGGAGTGAATGTCACGGATGGCAAAAAGACCGTGATGGGTGAATCGTACGTCGAGACAACAGAGGATGTCGAAACACCCATGGGAGTCATCCGGGCGTTCAAGGTCGTGCTCGACATCAAGCACTTGTCCGGCGTGTTCAAAAAAAGCAAGGATGCCGAGCTGGTTGTCTGGTTTTCAGCCGATGAACGACGCATCCCGGTCAAGGTCAGATCCAAAGTTGTGGTGGGGCATTTTACCCTCGAACTGGTGGACTACCGCCCGCCAAAATCAAACAACATGTGAGTATTACAGTAATTATTTTTATTCTCAGTTAGGCTTGAGCCTTGTGTTAAATTAAGAAGGAAATGGTGTCTGAAGCTCGTCTGGAAAGATTATAAAAGGTCAATACTTATTCAATCTTGTTCATGGGTTGTTGGCTACTGTATAGTAGACGCAGGCAAGGGGGGGATAGTGTTTGATATCATTTGGGCGAGGATGTTGTGAGTAAGCTTTTTGGAGATTATATACGATCAAGGCGTGAGTCGCTACGCGAGAGTGATCCGGATTATTCCATCAGGAAAGTTGCGCAGAGAATAGGCATACACCATTCGTACCTCAGTAAAATCGAGCGCGGGGAACCGGCATCTCTTTCTGAGAAGCGCATGGTGGCGCTTGCCGAAGAACTCGGTGATGACCCTGAATTGCTCATGGCCATGTGCGGCCGAGTCTCCGAGGAGGTGCGTCGGGCTGTCTTTGACGATCCCGAATGGGTCAAACAGAAGCTCGATGACATAAAAATAGGGCGCAATGACGAAGACTAGCCCTTGCGATTTCCTTTCCGTCCTGCTGCCGGGAGGGCGTTCATTTACTCCGTGATGGTGTAAATCCTCACCTTGTTGCTGCGCGGGAATTCTCTTTTCAGCAAGGTTTTCATGATTTTCTTCAGGCTCTTGTGGCTTGCCTTGAATTGCTCTCGATGAAAGCCGTCCTCGGTTATCGAGTAGGTGTCATCGGCGGTGCGCATGATGACGATTGATCGATCCCGTTTGAACGTGCGCAGGTCAAGGCCTTCGCCAAGGGCGAGCTTTTTTGAGCGCGTCATGATGGTTGGCAGGGCGTTTGCCATGTCGATCATATTTTCTTTCTCCTGATATGCACGTCCGCTTCCGATTCCCCGAGGTCATAGCAGCGGATTTTCGTGGAACGGGGAAATTCCTTTTTCATCAGGTTCTTGAGCAGCTTTTTCATTTTTGACAGGGGCAGTTGGAACCGATCATCGTGGAATCCTTTTTCCACCACGTCGAATGAATCCTTGCCGATCCGGGCGATGACGACCGAGCGGTTGCGTTTGTATGTGCGCAGGTCGATGGCGTGTCCTATCGGAAGCTTTTTGAGCTTATTCATGATAACTGGAATGGCAGTCGCTTTGTCTATCATGGAATTAACCATAGACAGGCGGTAAAAAGCATGTCAATCAGGCGCCTCATTGTAATATGGAGAGTAGTATGATTCTGGAAAAAAACAGCGTTGTGGAATGTGAGATCGAATCCCTGGCCTATGGTGGTAAGGGAGTAGCACGGATAGACGGTATGGCTGTCTTCGTGGCCGGTGGATTGCCGGGCGATACTGTCAAGGCCCGTCTGGTCAAAGTAAAAAAACGGTTCGCCGAGGCCGTGGCCGAATCCGTGGTTTCACCTTCTGACAAGCGAGTGGAACCGGCATGTCCCCATTATGGCACGTGCGGAGGCTGCACGGCTCAGGATCTGGACTATGCCGAACAACTGGCTCAGAAGGCCGATCAGGTCAAGAGCAGTTTGGTGCGCATCGGCGGAGTGAATAATCCTCCCATGGACGCGCCGGTCGCGTCCCCCGCCATCTGGCGCTACCGAAACAAAATGGAATTTGCCTTTGAGCAGCAGGATGACCAGCTGTTCCTGGGACTTCGCGCCCACCCGGAAAAGAGTGAGCGTCTGGGCAGAGTCTTTGATCTCGAAGAGTGTCACCTGTGTGCCAAACGCGATGTGGCTATTATGCATTGTGTGCGCGATTTCTGTCGCGATTCCAATGTGACGGCTTACCATCCGCAGGAAGGCACCGGTTTCTGGCGTCATCTTGTCTTGCGCCATACATCCATCGGTCAGGTGCAGGTTCACCTCATCACCACGGCGGATGATCGCAAGTACAACCTGACAGAAGAGTTGGGCGATATTCTTGCCGATCGATTCCCCGAGGTTGTGTCCTACGTGCATTCGACCCGCACCAAGCGGTCTACTGTGGCCTACGGTGAAGAGGTTGTGTACCGACTGGGACACAAATTCGTAGAAGAGCGTTTGCCCAAGGGCGACGACTCAATCCGGTACCACCTTGCGCCGAACACCTTCTTCCAGACCAATAGCGGCGGCGCGGCGGAGTTGTTCTCCACCATTGATGAGTTCGCCGGTCTGGAAGGCAACGAGACCGTGCTTGATCTGTACTGCGGTGCCGGAGCCATCGGGTTGTACCTGGCGGACAAGGCAGCACAGGTCGTTGGTTATGAAGTCAACGAAGAGGCCATCGGCAAGGCATGGTCCAGCGCCAAGCTCAACCGGATCAACAACTGCGAATTTCACGCATTGTCTCTGGATTCCGGTATTGAAGGCGTTGAGGATCTGCCCACGCCTGATCTGATCGTGGTCGATCCGCCGAGGTCCGGCATGCAGCCGAAAACCATCGAGTCGATCCTGAGCATGGCACCGCCGAAAATCGTTGCCGTGTCCTGCGATCCGGCCACTCTGGCCAGAGATGTCAAACAGCTCGCGGAAAAGTACGATGTGACCCGGGTCCGTCCGGTGGACATGTTCCCCCACACCCACCACATCGAAACCGTGGCCTTGCTGGTTCGTCGATAATATCGGCAGATGATCGGCTGATTCCCGGCCGTCAGCAATCGCACTGAATAAGGGCGTATCGTGTTGTACGATACGCCCTTTTTGCTGGTCTTCTTGCTTTTACCAAGTATTTTCGGCACTCTTCATACATCATGTCCGTTATTATCAGAAAAAGCCTCCTCGAACTCATCTTTTCCGGTGCGTTCATGAAACGTTGGAATGACAAGCTCCGCCCTATGGAACTGGTGGAAGTGGATAAACAGGCACACAAAATGATCGTGGCCTGGCTCCTGTTCCTGCTCAATTCCCGGGATATGGATGTTGCCCGCAAGCGCGCGCTGGGCGAATCCATCGTCGAAGGCGGGCTGTTCGATTACCTCTACCGGCTGGTCATCACGGACATCAAGCCGCCTGTCTTCTATCGCATCAAGGAAAACCCCGACGACTACCGCACCCTGACCAACTGGGTGCTTCAGCAGTTGCGGCCACGGATCATGCCCCTTGGTGAGGATTTCCTGACACGCATGAACGATTATCTGATGCAGCCAGAGGACAAGGGGCTGGCCAGACGTATCCTTCATGCCGCCCATCTGTACGCCAGTTATTCCGAGTTTAAGCTGCTCAAGTCTATCAACAGAATGGACCATGAGCTGACCGAAATCGAAGAGAGTTTCGTGGCTCGTCTGGATTCCATGCGCGACCTTGAAGGCGTTTCCGAGCTGTTGGATGAAGACAACAATGTGCTCGGCGGGTTCGCCCGCATGTGCGGTCGACTCCGGTTCCAGAAGCGGTGGTCCCAGACCCCTCGCGTCCCTGAGACATCGGTGCTGGGCCACATGTTCATCGTTGCCGCCTATTCATGGTTTTTCAGCATGGAGGTCGGGGCGTGCCGCGCCCGTCGCCAGAACAACTTTTTCAGCGGGCTGTTTCACGACCTACCCGAGCTGCTCACCCGGGATATCATCTCGCCGGTGAAAGGGGCTTCGCAGGAAATTGGCGATCTGATTCATGAATATGAAATTCGCGAACTGAATAGGGTGGTGCTTCGTCCGCTCAAGGAAGGCGGCTACAGTGAAATAGCCGACAGGCTCGAATATCTGCTCGGGCTGGAAGTGGGCAGCGAATTCAAGGCGACGGTCTGCCGGGATGGAGAGATTGTCGTTGCAGCCGAGTCCCAGATGGCGGGCGAATACAATCAGGACTCCCTCGATCCCAAGGACGGCCCGTTGCTCAAGGTCTGCGACTCCCTCGCGGCCTACATCGAAGCGCATACGGCCCTGAAAAATGGGATATCATCGGACCAATTGCACCAGGCACTGTTTCGTATCCGGTCCCGGTATAATGAAATACCTGTGGTTTCCGGGGTTCAGGTCAGTGCCCTGTTGGCCGATTTTGATTAGCAGTTCGGGCCTACTCATACTCTTTCGACAACCTCTATCATCTATCGAGTACATGTCGAATCACCCCTTGTAAAAAGTGACTACCGGGTGTATACGGATCACAAATTGTTCACACGCTATTGCGGATGTCCGTAATGGTCCGGAACAGGGTGTTTCTCGGACACATCGGAGGAAGGTCGATCCATGCATATTTCTGAAGGGGTTTTATCGGGTCCGGTTCTGCTTGGAGGAGCAGGGCTCGCCGTCGCGGGGACCGTGATCGGATTGAAGCGGATCGACTACGATCAAATCATGTCAGTGGCCATGCTTTCGGCCGCTTTTTTTATTGCGTCCCTGGTGCATGTTCCTGTAGGACCTGCCAATGCCCACCTGATACTGAGCGGGTTGCTCGGCGTTGTACTGGGCTGGGCAGCGTTTCCTTCCATCTTGGTCGCGCTGGTCCTTCAGGCGGTTCTCTTTCAATTTGGCGGGTTTACCGTCCTGGGTCTTAATACGTTTACAATGGCTGCTCCGGCAGTCCTTTGTTTTTATGTCTTCAAGCCAATGCTGAGCAAGGATGGCGCGAACCGATTCGCCGGGGCCTTTGCCTGTGGCTTTATGGCCATGCTGTTGAGTGCCCTGCTGACCGCCGGAGCCCTCGCCCTGACCGGCGAAGCCTTTGTCGGAGCCGCCAAGGTGCTGCTGGCCGCCCATCTTCCCGTCATGGTTATCGAGGGCGTCATCACTGGTTTTGTTTATACGTTTCTTGCCAAGGTCAAACCCGAAGCCCTGGCAGTGTCTTCTTTAGCTGATCGAGGATAATACATGCGCAGACTACTCATCGGAGTTTGTATCGCCATGGCCATCACACTGTGTCTGGCCGCAACTTCCAGAGCCCATAAAGTCAACCTGTTCGCCTATGTGGACGGTAACTCCATCGTCACCGATTCCGGTTACAGTCGATCCAAACGCGTGCATGACGGCATTATCGAAGTGTATGACGCCGCAACAGGGACGATGCTTCTTTCCGGTGAAACCGATGACAATGGCAAATACGATTTTATCATTCCTGATGAGGCCCGCTCGCAGAAAATGGATCTGCTGCTCCGGCTCAAGGCAGGAACCGGGCATCAGGCCGAGTGGACCGTCAAGTATACTGAATACGGCGCTGCCAAGGGGCCGTTTGCCGCTTCCGAACCGGAACATGGGCATAAGGCCGTTGCTGTTTCTCAAGAGAGCACCATCACCGCCAGTGAGGTCGAGGTCGTTGTCCGCCGGGAGCTTGCTCCATTGAAACAGATGGTGTCTGAGATGCACCAGTCCGGCCCGGGTGTGACAGAGATTGTTGGCGGGATCGGATATATAATAGGTCTGTTCGGCATAGTCGCCTACATGAAAAGCCGACGCTCGTGATGTTATTCCCCAGTTGGGGAGTCAGGAAAGCAAATGTTTGAACCGCCATTGTCGTGGCGGTTTTTTTGTGCTAATTCCCCTACAAAATAGTCCGTTTTTATGTGGAGGGAATGATGAATTTCTTGAGGCAGTTGTGGCGGGGCGAAGTCGCCTTGGTCAAAACGTATTGGATTTTTGGAGTTCTGGCTTCCTTCCTGCTCAACGGTATAGTCCTCCTCCTCAGTCGGAGTCTGGCTGGAACAGGAGCCATCTGGCCGATGTTCGTCTTCTGGTTCATTTCCATAATCTACACCTTGTTCATTGCCGTAGCCATCTGGCGGAGTGCCGACAAGTACACCGGACGAAAGGTCTGGGCCATACTGGCCAAGATCATGGTTGTTCTCAGTGTGCTTCAGACCGTGCTCAATGTCATTGGCTCCTAGCAACTCGAACGGAAAACGGAACTGTAAAAGAAAGGGTAAACCATATGCGTCTGACCACACGAAGCCGTTACGGTACAAGGATGGCTGTTGATATCGCCCAGCATTGCGGCGATGGACTGGTTCGCATTCAGGATATCGCGGATCGACAGGGTGTCTCGGTCAAGTATCTGGAGAAACTGATCCGAAAGCTCAAGGATGCCGGTTTCATCAAGAGCAAGAGAGGGCCGCGTGGAGGTCATGCCCTGGCTCGTCCGGCCTCGGAAATCCCCATGGGGGAGGTCGTTCGTGTGTTGGAAGGCGATGACTCGCTGGTGGAGTGCCGCAGTGGTAAAGGGGGATGCTCTCGGATCGATGTCTGCCTGACTCGCCGACTGTGGTGCGAGGCGGCAGAAGCCATGTACGAGCGCCTCAACAGCTTTACCCTGGCCGATATGCTCGCCGATGTGGAGCAGTGCGAGTCCTCCGAAGCGACGCCGATGCTCATGGACTAGCCATTAATAATCCATCATAGGTTCAGAGACTAGCCGTTTCCAAAAGGTACGGATGGCTTTGCATTTGTCCGAGTCTTTTGTACTCTACCTGAAACACGTGCTTTAAAATGAGTAAGTAAATATTGCCGAGGGGGCTGATATGATTAGCAGACTACGAGATCCAATGAGCGGGCTGACCCATTGCATAGGCGCCCTGTTGGCTGTTCTTGGAACCGTGCTGTTGATTCTGCGCTCGGTCAATCCTGCCATGCCGTGGCATATCGTGACTTTTTCAATATTCGGGGGCGGTATGATTCTGTTGTATACCGCCAGCACCCTCTACCATTGGCTGCCTGTTTCGGAAAAATGGGTTCGCTTTCTGCGTCGTGTGGATCATTCCATGATCTTCTTTTATATCGCTGCCACATACACGCCAATATGCCTGATAACACTTCGTGGACCATGGGGATGGTCACTGTTCGGCGTCATCTGGGGACTGGCCATAGGCGGCATCTTCATGAAGATTTTCTGGCTTTCAGCCCCGCGCTGGTTTTCAACGCTGGTCTATCTTGCCATGGGGTGGCTTGCTCTGGTCGGGATATACCCGCTGGTGCAGTCGCTTCCCTGGGAGGCGTTGTTCTGGTTGGCCGGAGGGGGCATCGTCTACTCCATCGGGGCCGTTGTTTACGCGATTAAGTGGCCCGACCCATTCCCGGAGCGTTTTGGCTTCCATGAGATATTCCACCTCTTTGTCATTGGTGGAAGCGCGTGTCATTTCGCCTTGATGTATTGGTATGTCTAGCTATTGGCCGGAATAGCGGAAGGCACGCTGTTTGAGTTTGTCCAGGTCTTCCGCTGACGTTTTACTGTCCACCAGCACCATGTCGCCATAATAGATGGTCGGCACCAGATCGCTTTTGCCCTGCTTGTCCATCAGGATGGCTTCGGCCATGGCTACGCCGTTGTCGTCGTTCATGCGCATGACTGTAACATCGAGATCGCCTTTCATGAGGGCGTCCAGTTCCGCACTGCCGCCGCCCCAGCCGTTGATCAGCACATCCTCGCGCTGGGACTGTTTCAAGGCGAGAATCGCACCCAGAGCGACGTCGGTTGAGCAGGCATAGATGAATGATAGTTTGGGGTCTGCAAGCATGCTCAGCGCTTCTGTGGCCGCATTTTCAGCCCTTCCACTGGTGTAGGCGCTTCTGGTCAGCTTGAGGTCGCTGTTTTCCCGCATATACCGAATGAATGTCTCACCGCGCATGGTGCTGACATATCCGAGGGTATAGTAGAGCACGCCGTAGCCGCCGCGTCCGTGGGTGGCCTTGATATAATAGTCGGCAAGGAGGCGCGCTCCGAGACCGTGATCGAATCCCACGTAGAGAAAGGGTTGATTCCCTTCCCACTCCTTCAGCGGAGTCGTTATGTTTTGCAGGATGATTTTTGGGCGTTCCAGTTTGAGAAGAGGTTCGATGAGCTCCTTGTGATCGTAGATGTCGAGGGTGAAGACAAGGTAGTCGGGATCTTTGCTGAGCGCTTCCTGAAGGTGCTGTTCCAGCTCTCCCTTCCTCCCGGGGGTCGAATAATACTGATCAAGATTGTATCCGATCCGCATTTCATCCATCCGTGCCTTGAATGAAGAAAGGCTGCGGCGCCAGTAGTCTGAGACCTGTAGGGAAGGGTAGATGATGGCGACGGTGACAGGAGTCTTTTCCTCGGATTCGTACCTTCGCGCCGGTTTTCGCACCTGTTGGGCGAAGGAGTCCATCAGCTCGCGTTGCTCCGAGTGTATCTGCAGGAAATCATCGATCCGCAGGTAAGGAGAGTCGAAAGCTGCCGCGGAACGGCAGGTTCCCACTGATGCTCCTGCCAATGTCAGGAGAAAACAGAAAATAATGATTCGTTTCAAGTTGCCACCACTGCAACCTTTGGGGTCGTTGTTAGTCTTTTTTTTAACCTTAACCTTTTTACATGTGAGCTGACAACTCCGGGATTTTCCGGCTCAAAAAAGAAGGGGCGGCATCATACGATGCCGCCCCTGTTTATTCGAGTGAGACCAGACTATTTGTCGCGTTTGCTCATGGCAAGGCGCATGCAGTAGATTGCGCCGCCCCATGTTACGCCCAGACCAACACACATCATCAGAATTGCAGAAGTGGACATGGATAACTCCTAGTCTTTTTTGACGAAACCGTAGGATGCTTCGCGCTTGTTCAGGACCAGTGCCAGAATGAAGGCGACAGGCAACAGGGACCAGCCCAGCAGGATCAGATCCGAAGAGGCGTATCCGCCGTACGGGGTGCCGATGTCGGTGACGACGTTCATGATGAAGGTGTAACCGAGGACAGCGACAGTCACCAGCTTCAGGAAGATCTGCCACAGGGAGCCGACTGTGAAGTCGGAGGTGGCGTTGACGTGCTTGCGGATGTCATCAAGACCGACGACGTAACCCATCAGGATGATTTCCACCAGAGCCATGCCCAGGATGCACAGGTTGTTGATGAAGTGGTCGACGATGTCGAGAATCAGCAGGCCGCCGCCAGTGGTGAAGACCAGGGTCATTGCATAACCGAATGCGCAAACCAGGGTTGCGGTGCGTTTGCGGCTGATGCCGAACTTGTCGATGAAAGAGGAACAGACAGCTTCCACGATGGAAATGTGGGAGCTGAGGCCCGCCATGGTCAGGCACAGGAAGAACAGGGTGCCGAAGAAGGCGGGTGCGGGCATGGTGTTGATGGCTGCGGGAATGGTGATGAAGGCAAGGCCGACACCGGCACCGGCGACGTCAGAGACACTCTGGCCGGTAGCCTGGGCCATGTTACCCAGCACGGAGAAGATCATCACACCGGCGAGCAGGGAGAAGCCGCAGTTGATGAACACGGTCATGGCCGCGTTGTTGTTGATATCCGATTTCTTGGGCAGGTAGCTGGAGTAGGCCAGCATGATGGCGAAACCGATGGACAGGGAGAAGAAAATCTGTCCGTAAGCATCGGCCCAGACAGAGAAGTCTGCCAGCTTGGAGAAGTCGGGACGGAACAGGAAGTCGAGGCCGGTTGCAGCGCCGGGGAGATTGACCACGCGGGCGATGAGCACCAGCACCAGGATGAACAGCAGCGGGATGAGGACCTTGCAGGCACGCTCGATACCTTTGCGAACACCGGAGGTGATGGCCAGCCAGGTGATACCCCAGGCAAGGGTGCAGGCGCCGAGGATGGGCCAGCGGATGCCGCCCAGCTCAAAGGGCGATCCGGTCAGTCCCAGATAGTCACCGAAGAAGAATGCCTTTGGATCGGCTCCCCAGCCCTGATTAAAGGCAAATCCGGTGTAGTTGATGGTCCAGCCGATGACGGCCACATAGTAAATGGAAATGACCAGAGCTACCAGAACCTGCATCCAGCCGAGAAATTCGTATTTCGAGCCGAGAGCACGGAATACCTTGGGCGCGGAGCCGCGGTATTTATGTCCCATGCCGAATTCAAGGATCATGAAGGGAATACCTGCTGTGAGCAGAGCAAAGATGTATGGGATGAGGAAGGCGCCGCCGCCGTTGTCATACGCCATGTAGGGGAAACGCCAGATGTTTCCCAGTCCTATCGCGGAGCCAACCGCTGCCAGTACGAAACCGGCACGGGAACCCCATTGTTCACGTTGAGCCATTATGATTCACCTATTTTAGAAAGTCATTCCCGCATTTATGCGGGTTCAAGAAAGGACGAGACAGTGATTGTCGAAATATCGTCCACAAACGTGAAAAAGTCGGAAATTTTGACGAAAAAGCAAATTTTCGGTGACTCTTTCCTGTTTTTCTCCCCAAAAAACGGAATTTTCACTATGTAAAAAAAACGATTTTGTCTACCTCGGAGAACTCTTTGTTTTTGGCAATTCGCGGGGTTTAGGAAGGGGGGACATGCTAAATTGCCAGTCGTGCCGGGGGTGTGTGCAGGAAAAGATTATTTCATATTTGTAGGAAAATAAATATCTCCATCTTCCAAAAAACGGAAAACCGAACAAAAATGAGGAAGATGGAGCAAATGCTTCAATATTGAAAATACAGCGCTTTTTTACCACTGATGCAGCCCCGCTGCTGGGCAGTCGGGGCTGCATCAGTGCATTCTAGAATGTAATGATCGTATACCCCTTGTCAGCATACGCAGCCATGGAAGGATGGCCCATCATGTCAT
Source organism: Pseudodesulfovibrio profundus (assembly GCF_900217235.1). NCBI lineage: Bacteria > Pseudomonadati > Thermodesulfobacteriota > Desulfovibrionia > Desulfovibrionales > Desulfovibrionaceae > Pseudodesulfovibrio > Pseudodesulfovibrio profundus. The sequence continues at coordinate 2,804,296 of NZ_LT907975.1, forward strand.
CAAGCAGTGGCAGACCTGCGGTTTCGACTGCTTCTGTTGCTCCCAGCTTGGCTGAACACGCCTTGCACGCGCCGCTGATCAAACCCGCTTCCTTGGCCTTCATGTACGGGCCATGAAACGGACAACTTTCCTTTTCCAGTTCACCGATCAGTTTGACCGCTGCTCCCTCAATGACGATCGTCACTTCTTTCCCTTTGCTCTTCATATCCACGGCATTGAGCAGCACATGAACAAAGCACATCAATTCGCCGTTGAACGCATACAAACAAAACATATCAACTCCATTGGGTTGGTTACATTACGTGCCGGCAATGTAGCCGACATGTGAACGTATGTGCAACTGAAAGGGGGCATTCGTTTCGTGTGTTTGTTGAGTGGAATTTGTAACACCCTCAATTGATGCGTAATATCTTGTTGAAGAAGGCTTTACTATACATCATGGGTTTATTAAAAAGCAGTAGTGATTAAAAGTAGGCAGACGCTGGTTATGGCTATCAAGTTGAAGAAAACGCCAAGCCAGGTAATGCGAAATTCGGGGTAGGGGGTCGAGAGCATCCCGCCCTGCATAAAGGCAGCTTTCATGAAACGAGCATCTGTTGAGATCGCGGGGCAGGTTGTTGCTCCCGGCGAGCACAAGACCATCGTCCTCCCTGTTCCGGATACGTCCCTGCGGCAAGGTTCCGGCATGCCTGTTCATGTCTGGCATGGACGGCGCGAGGGGCCGAGCCTCTTCATTACGGCCGCCATTCACGGCGACGAACTGAACGGCATTGAGACCGTCCGGCGACTGATCAATCTCAAGCGTCTCAAATCCATGGCCGGGACACTGTATGCTGTTCCTGTGGTCAATATTTACGGATTCACATCCAACTCGCGCTATTTGCCGGACAGAAGGGATCTTAACCGCTTTTTCCCGGGAAAAACCGGTGGGTCATTGGCGTCAGAGCTAGCCAACGTCCTGTTCGAAAACGTTGTTGAGCGATGCCAGTACGGTATTGATTTGCACACAGGCTCCAACCACAGGAAGAATCTCCCTCATCTACGTGGTAATATGGATGATGAAGTCGTACGCAACATGGCCGAGGCATTTGGGGCTCCTTTAGCTCTCACTCTGTCAGGGACTGAGGGGACATTACGATATACTGCTGAGGAGCAAGGGGTTAAAATTCTGCTTTTTGAAGCCGGGGAGTCTCTCCGGTTTGACGAGTTCTCCATCCGCGCTGGTGTTCGGGGTATCACATCTGTCATGGAGCACCTGGGCATGCTGACTCCACGGAAAAAAACAAAGAGAAAGCGAATCCCCATGCAGGTGGCTCACGACCGGACATGGTGCAGAGCCAATGCCAGCGGCCTGTTCAAGGCCAAGGTCAAACTGGGCCAGCGAGTCGACAAAGGGGAGCCGTTGGGAGCGATTCTCGACCCGTATGGCTCACACAGTGCCATTGTCGAGTCCCCGAAAAACGGCGTGGTGATCGGCGTTCAATCCTTGCCAACAGTGTATAAGGGAGATGCGGTGATGCACATCGCCTGCTTTGAAGCCCTTGCCAAAGCAGAAGCATCCGTGGACAGATTCTCGGAAATCATCATGGACGAGGAATTCATATCCTGATGGGTTTACTTATTAATTTTGATGGAGACAGCTCGCATGACTGAAGAAATTGAGCATAAACTACAAACCCGTCATCTCCGCATGGATGACTATGATGAACTGCGCAATATTTACAAGCGGGTCTACAAGGGGATAGACACCCCGTGGACGAGAGAGCAGATAGCGCTGCTGACCAGAATCTTTCCCGAAGGTCAGGTCTGCATCGAGGACAATGGCGTTCCCATAGCGATTGCACTGTCCATCGTCGTCGATTTCAGCCTGATCGGCGAGCAGCATACCTATGACCGGATCATCAGTAACGGTACCTTCAAATCCCATGATCCCGAGGGAGACTACCTCTACGGGATAGAGGTCTTTGTGGACCCGGAGTACCATGGGATGCGACTTGGCCGTCGATTGTACGATGCCAGAAAGGAGATTGCCGAGAACCTCAATCTCAAGGGCATTTTGCTGGGCGGTCGAATTCCCGGCTATCATAACGTATCAAGCGAAATGACCCCGCAGGAGTATATCCTCAAGGTCAAGAACCGTGAGATATACGACCCGGTGCTCACCTTCCAGATTTCCAACGACTTTCATGTCCGCAATCTGCTGGATGATTACTGGCCCGGCGACCACCACTCGAAAGGCAATGCCGTACTGCTGGAATGGGTGAACATCTACTACCAGAAGAAAACTCGACTGGTGGGGCGTACCAAATCCATTGCCCGCCTCAGTGTTGTCCAGTGGGAGATGCGTCGATTCCAATCGTTTGAAGAGTTCATGCAGCAGGTGGAGTTCTTCATTGATACGGTCAGCGCATACCAGTCGGATATCATCCTTTTCCCCGAGCTGCTCAATGCGCCTCTCATCAGCATGTACGATGACAAGTCCCCAGCAGATGCCATGCGGCTGTTGTCGGAACACACCGAAGGCATGCGTCAGGCCATGACCGAAATGGCTCTCAGCTACAATATCAACATCATCACCGGCAGTGTTCCCCAGATTCAGGAGGACGGTACGCTTCAGAACGTCAGCTTCCTGTGTCGGCGTGACGGTACCTGGGATAGTCAGACCAAGCTGCACATCACGCCGGAGGAAGACGCACACTGGGGCTTCACCGGTGGCAACGAGCTGAAAGTTTTTGATACCGATGTCGGCAAGATCGGCGTGCTGATCTGCTATGACGTGGAATTCCCGGAATTGGCGCGACTGCAAACAATGCAGGGCATGAAAATGTTGTTTGTTCCCTTCTGGACGGACACAAAAAACGGCTACCTCCGTGTGCGCCGCTGCGCTCAGGCCCGAGCCATCGAAAACGAGTGTTTTGTCGCTATCTCCGGCAGTGTCGGCAACATCCCCAAAGTGGAAACCATGGGCATCCAATACTCCCAGTCCGCCATTTTCACCCCATCCGACTTTGCCTTCCCCCACGATGCCATCGCCTCGGAGGTGACCCCGGGCATCGAAACCACCCTCATCACCGACGTCGACCTCGACCTGCTCAAGGAACTCCGCTCCCAGGGAAGCGTCCGCAACATGGACAGCCGAAGGACCGACTTATATGAATTGAGGTGGAAAGGCGGGAAGTAGAGTCAGGGGCTGTCGTCACACTCCCCTTAGATTTCTCCGACGGACATACACTTGTCAGGAAACAAAAAAGAGACTTCAGATAATAATCTGAAGTCTCTTATTCTATCCGTGGTCGGGGCAGAGAGATTTGATTATTCAATGTATAAAGTCCTTCTATCTCAGTTGTTTATCGTTTGTCTTCGATTGTCCATTGTACCACTCCTCTGTACCAGTTTCAAGAGGCTTAATTCGTATGATTTTGTCACTCAACTAGGTCAGCCAAAGCAAGTACCTCTTTTACATACTTCCTTTGTATGGCTTCTAGCTCTGATTCTAAAGCAAGGAACTTATCTCTTTGTGCTTGATTCAGATCATCCCATTCTAACATGAGAATCTCTTTACCTCCCTTTGTGATCTGAGCGTGATATGGGCTTGTCAGGCTCAAGAATGAGTAATCTTTTTTGTCGAGGTCCATTTCCATTTGCAGTTTCCTCCTATTTAGAATTTATGAGAAGAGGAGTGCATATCATAGAGGTAAAATTGTGCAATATTAAATAGTTAGTTTCAGTTTCCGAACCGATACCTCGATTGTTTGATTAGGCCAACGTAGTATTCATGGTTTTCATATAGCCATTTCAGTCTTCTTGATTGTATTGTCGTGTTGGACAATGATTACTACCTTGAAATTCGCTCAGAAATGGCCCTAGAACGAATCCTAATTCTTTTCATGACACATTGCCTAGGTTTAACCACTAAATACGCTCACAGGCTAAATATGGAAGATTCCACTCCCCACCGCACCGCCGCGCCCAATCTGTGTAGTGGAGATACCATTGGTTTACTGTCCTTTGGTTGATACCCTCTCTTTTTGATACCTGTCCTAGATAGTAGAAATTACTATTGACCTTTTTAGATTCATCTGCTATACTATCTTATTTCTATATATTACTATAGTATCTATTATAAGACTATTACAAGGAATAGGAATATACTGAGTATACCTAAATATAAATATACCCAGTATATCCTAATAGAGATTCATTCATTATCTCCCAATCATTGAATGGAAGGTATTACGCCTCGGTTTATTCCCCCTTTTTACTCTTTGTTGTCTCATTTCTTTAGTTCATAAGGAGGGGGGTACTTAGGTATTTCTTGAAAGGGTTAAACGTTTAACCTTTTGCTAGATGAAAAATTGAGAAAATTTTGTGTCAGGGTATGTAGTATACTCGTACCTATTCTATTCCCCCCATTAGCCTCTTCCCTTTGCTCTCCTGAAAATCATTTGTTTTACTGTTGATACCTTCCAACTGTTTCGGGCCTCGACATAGTAGTACAGATGCTCCGCAAGTCTTTCTTATTTAAGTTTACCCTAAAGTGACACATCGTGTGTGGCTGTGAGGCTAGCAATGCTGTTCTCATTAGGGTCCTTTTTGTATTTGTTGACACGATTCTGTTTTGAGACTAGAGTCTATTGTTACACGACATGGGCAATGTAACCATAGTTTCAATCCGCAGGAGTGTCTAAATGGGTAAGCAGATCGGATACATTAGAGTAAGTACAGTAGACCAGAACACAGACCGCCAGTTGGATGGTGTGGACCTCGACAAAGTATATGAAGAAAAGATCAGCGGTTCGACTATCAATAGGCCAGAACTGCAAAAGTGCCTCGACTACCTACGGGATGGGGATACACTCCACGTACACAGTATGGACCGTCTTGCTCGTAGCATGAGAGATATTGAGGATATGGTGGAAGATTTAACCAAGAAAGGTATCAATGTACGATTCCATAAAGAGGGATGGACGTTCTCAGCAGGGGGTATGGATGCTACCCAGACTCTTTTGTTCCAGATGCTTGGTGCAGTCTCACAGTTTGAGCGTTCAATCATAAGGGAAAGACAGGCTGAAGGAATCGCGAAGGCTAAGAAGGCAGGCAAATACAAGGGACGTAAGCCAAAACTCTCAAAGGAACAAGTAGATGAACTCTGTCAAAGGGTTGCTTCTGGGGATGAAAAGAAGGTTTTAGCGTCTGAGTTTGGTATCAGTCGTCAAACGCTTTACAGATTGGTTGCTGAGAAAGGTTAAACATTTAACCCATGACCATGGAAAACCCATGTAGGGGGGGTACTTAGGTTTATTGCTAAATGGTTAAATGTTTAACCTTTGTGAGACTCTCCTAACAAGGTGCTCCATCAGCATGGATAGAAGGGCGAAGCCCCTCCCCTTACTATATATATTACTATAGGCTTACTGTATACACTCTCTATATACTATTATATTAATATATACCTCATTAATAAAGAATACACAGAAGTGGCCTCGGAAAACTGGACCACTCGATAAGGTGGACATAAACTGCCCGAAGGAGGCAATTCATGTCCAAGACGAGAAAACGTTTCAGCGCGGAATTCAAAGCCCGAGTCGCCCTGGATGCCCTGTCCGGGGAACACACCCTGTCGGAACTCGCCAGCAAGTACGGCGTACACCCCAATCAGGTTTCCCAGTGGAAGAAGCAGGCCAAGGAAGGGATCGTGGCGTCCTTTTCAGGCAAGGCCGTCGGCCGTCAGGATAACGGGGCCCAGATCAAGGAGCTTCACGCCAAGATTGGCCAGCTCACGGTGGAGAAGGATTTTTTGCAACAAGCCTTCGCCAAAATTTGAGCTGTGAGCGAAGGCGAGAGGTGGTCGACAAGACTCACCCCGAGCTCAGTATCCGGCGGCAATGCCGAATTCTCAAGCTGTACCGATCGACGTACTACTACGAACCGATCGGCGAATCTCCGGCCAACCTGGCCCTTATGCGCCGAATCGATGAGTTGTTTATGGAGCTGCCGTTTTTCGGTTCCAGACAGATGCGTAATACCCTACGAGACGAAGGGCAAAGGGTCGGTCGTGAACGGGTACGACGTCTGATGCGTAAAATGGGCCTGATGGCGATTTACCAAAAGCCAAAGACAAGCCATCCGCATCCGCAACATAAGACGTATCCGTATTTGCTGCGGCACAAGGCGATTACGAAGCCCAATCAGGTTTGGTGTGCCGACATCACGTATATCCCCATGACACGCGGCTTCTTATACCTTGTGGCGGTCATGGACTGGCACAGTCGGGCCGTCCTGTCGTGGAGGCTCTCAAACACGATGGATGCTGATTTCTGCGTGTCTGCCTTGGAAGAAGCCCTGAATCGTTATGGGGTGCCGGAAATCTTCAACACCGACCAGGGATCACAGTTCACCAGCTACGAGTTCACACGGACGCTCAGAGAGGCTGGAATTCGTATCTCCATGGACGGTCGAGGCCGATGGATGGATAATGTGATGATCGAGCGTCTGTGGCGTTCGTTGAAATATGAATGTGCTTACCTGCGTGAGATGGGAACCGGAAGCGAACTGCGGCAAGCCTTGGCTTGGTGGTTCGATTTCTACAACAATCGACGTCCGCATTTTGCTTTTGACGGCAAGAAGCCGATGGAGATATATCAGAACCGTTCCAGGCCAGAGGGGGTACCCCCTCTGGCCTGGAACGAAAGAGCGGCGTAGCTCGTAAACGTGTCCACCTTAAAATCGTCGCTCAGTGGTCCGAAGAACCGAGGCCACTTCTCTCCAAAACATTCAGCGTTCTAAAATACCCCACCCCCCTGTATAGTCCAAGTCGTTCGTATGGGTAATAACCTTTGTTTATTCGGACATGGCAGCACTGGAGCAGTTACGCCTATACCCCCACTTCGACCCCACACACCCCCCAGGGGGCAGTCCACTTCAAACAAGAGAATCTTTACCGATAAACCTTGCAACCCGCTGTCATGGAAGACGGCGGCAGAGCATAGGAGAAATTAACTATGCACGTTTTTGCAGTAACAACTCACCTGGACCACAAGGATCCGAAAGAGCAGCCACTGATTATTGAGTCGTTGGTCATTGCCGACAGCTTGGAACAGCTTGTGACCAAGTATCCACGGAACCGAGAACGTAAAGAGTGGATACACGAGCGGATAGTCGAAATCCGTCTGTTAGGCAGTGATAAAAGTTCAGCTGCCCCCATGCCGCTTCTTAACATAAGCGACGAACAAGACCGCCAGCGCGAAAGCCAAGGCCAAAAAACTGTAACCCATTAGGAGAATAGCTATGCCTGACTTTGGTGGTGGCTATCAGAATGACCGTGCGGCTGGAGGCTCTGGTTTTGGAAGCTCAGGCTCTGGTGGTCCTGGTGGCGGCAGAAACGACTTTAGCGGTGGAGCGTCTGAGAAAAATACCTCATGGGGCTATGACCAACGAACAGGCCGAATAGTTCAGGTTGGCAAACCATCCCTTACTGGTCGCGGCATGATGACCACCGGTGTTGGTGGACAGGTCGGCTTTCAGAACGCCATGCGTAATGGCAACATGAATCAGGCGTGGAAGGCTATGACCATGAGCAACAAGGCTAGCCCGTTCCACAACCAGTATCGCCAGAATCTTCAAAAGAATATCCGTGACAACTTCGCGGCAAAACGATCAGCGGAGGCGCTTGATAGGGCTACACTGGCGAAACAAGCCAAGATGGGGGCAATCAGCCCATTTGACCATATTATGGCAACCAAAGCCGCTTATAAAGGAGACCTGAACGAGCTTGAAGGTTTTCTTGGCCAACCCTCGGCAATGAGAAAAACCCATAACTCCGGCGGTCTTCTTGGGAACATGTTTGGAGTCAAGGGTGATGATGTTCAAACGTCCTTTGAAGACCGGGACACCCTGCAAGCGGGCGGGCAACTCGACTCGCAGGGGGAAACGTCTGGCTTCGGCCCTATGAACCCCGCAGGCTACCTAATGAGTATTACCTCGGCACCCGTTGCGGGGATGATGGCAAAAGGTACTTATGGCTTAACCGGCAACGTCCCAATGGCAAAAGCAACCGGACGTGTGGCTAAAATGGGGCTGGATACACTCGGCAAGCAGGCACAACCCTCGGCCTTTAGTGCTCCTGTGTCTATGGGGCTTGGGCTGCTCGGAGTTCCTGCCGTGTCGCAACTGGGCCAAATGGCAAAAGTCATGGATACCGGGCTGACCTTGAACAGTTATGGCATAACCAACCCGAACCCAACGCCGAGCTACAGAGAGCGAAGCGGCAACCACAGCCGAAAGCCGTGGTGGTCTTCAGGCGGCTTTCTGACTTAATCCTCATCCCACCAGTCTGGCGGACGCTGGCCCGTTTGATCGGGGAGATCGTTATTCCAAAGGATAGTCCCTATTGCGGTACCTATCCCAACATCAAGGGCAAACCATCCCGCATCTTCCCATGACGGCGGTTCAGTCGTCCGCCTCACTTTACTAGGATCAGACTCTCCATGCGCTCTGGCGCATTCTTGAGTGCGGCATTGAGGCAGGGCAGCGTTTTGAAAATCGTCAAACGTTGTACAGCCGGTCAATCCAAACAAAACAAGCAATATGAAAAGTGGATGTTTCATTGAATATCCTTAAACGGTTTAATGCTATCAGGATTTGTTGCAAGGGTAGCAACCTGAACTATGTAGGACATACTAACAAGACCGAAGGTCTCAAAGACAGCGGGTCGAGTGGTGACAACAGACCGTGGTGGATAGTCTAGATAGATAATATATACAGGATGCTGTCTACAGTCTTCAAGGCTGAATTGTCCTTCTTCTTCTCCTGCTGAGTGGTCTCTTCTTCCTTCTTCTCAGTCTTTGTCGTTTGTTGTTGCTTCGCAGCGCAACCGAACAGCAAACCAACCAGACAAATCATAACAATGAGCTTCTTCATGGGTCTTCTCCTGACCTTTTTCATAGCACGGCCTCACATATATTCAAATGAATGTTTTTATATTGCGACAACCTCAACCCATCGACAGGACGTTGATGACATTTACAAGGACGTATATCATGACAAAACTGACCCCACTGAAAGCGGTACGAGCACACTGTGTCGAATGTTGTGGCGGTAGCACCCGAGAAGCCTCTCTGTGTACTGCGAATGGATGCCCTGTTTACCCAATTCGCAACGGCATCAATAAAGACCCTGCGACAGGAGCCAACAAAGTAAAGTCTGTGCTCAAGGCCATACGGAAGCGCTGCCTTGACTGTTGTGGGTTTTCTCCAAAGCAAGTGGGAGATTGCGACTTTGAAAGTTGTGCTTTGTTTGTATATCGCTTTGGCTCGAACCCATCGCGTCAGGGTGTGGGGGGTGCCAATGGGTAAGGCCAGTCGAGACAAGGGCAAGCGCGGCGAACGTGAAGCGGCAGCCCTTCTCAGAGAATATGGATTCGAGGCAAGGCGAGGTTGCCAGTATCAAGGCGGACCAGACTCCCCGGACGTGGTAGCCGATGGTTTGCCGTTACACTTCGAGATCAAGCGCACGGAACGTCTGTCATTGTATCCAGCAATTGAGCAAGCGACTCAGGACGCAGGAGCTGAGAAAATACCCATAGTGCTTCATAGGCAAAGCCGTAAGCCTTGGTTGGCAATCATACCAGCCGAGGAACTCCTAAGCCTTCTCAGGCAAGTTTATCCTAATAACTAACTCACAGTCGGTTTTTTGAAGGCGGACACCCCAAGACGACTAATGCCCCATCAAAGGCGCTAGACTCCATTAATCGGCGCGTGAGTGTGTGTTTTTAGAGAGCCACGGCTATATCAGAGCGGACTATCGGCAGCTTGTCGAGGTCCGCTTTTCCTTTTTGTTGGCGACAGGCTGAAGGCTTGTATCTCTCATTGTAGATTTAATACGTTTTCTAAAGAAATAATATTGACAAAATTAATTTAATGCCTTTATGGTGGCATCGAAGCTGGATATAAAAATCTGGCCAAGAGGGGAATCCATGAGGGCATACGGATATTTAAGAGTGAGCGGGTCCGGTCAAATTGATGGTGATGGTTTTATCCGCCAGCAAGAAGAGATCGAGCGTCATTCAAAAGCCATCGGTATCGAGATCGTACGCTACTACCGTGAAGAGGGCGTGAGCGGTACAGCCGACGAAGCAGATCGGCCAGCCTTTCAGGAAATGGTGTCCGCCATATTGAAGAATGGTGTCCGTACCATCGTCATAGAAGGCATGGACCGTCTAGCCCGTGAGTATCGCATACAGGAAAGTCTGGTCATTTACTTGGCTTCAAAAGATATAACGCTCATATCAGCCAGGACAGGTGAAGACGTAACCGAGGCCATGCAAGCCGACCCTATGAGAAAAGCCCTTATTCAGATGCAGGGCATATTCTCGGAGCTTGAAAAGTCTATGCTTGTCAAAAAGCTCAAGGCGGCCCGAGAGCGAAAACGTGAACAAACCGGGAAGTGTGAAGGTCGGAAGTCTTTGAAGGAAGGCAAGCCCGATACGTGGCGAGAGATCAAACGCTTGTACCGCAAGCCAAGGCTCGGCAAGCGTAAGTCGTATCGTGAAATAGCCGAGGCCCTAAACGCCGAAGGGCATACCACGATGGCGGGAAAGCCTTTCACGGCCGGCAATCTCCAGCAAATCATATGGAGGGAACAGCAAAAGTAGCTGAACTCATAGAATCGGCCCAAGGGAGTGGTTGAAGCACCCCCAAGGACCTAACCACAAACGTACTTTGGAGGTACGAAAATGGCTGAAAATATTGTAACCAACAATGGAGTAAAGGCAATCCCCGTGGAAGTGACCGAAAAGGCGAAGGGAAAAGTCATTCACGCTCTTTCAATGGTCTATGACCTACGGTGTGCGCTTGAGAAGTTAGAAGAGGCTTTTGCTAGCAAGGAAGAATATGGTTGGGAAGTTATTCTTCGGTCTTTGAGTGGCGAAATGGGACAAGCCGCAGAAGAGTTAGAAGATGCCGAACGATTGCTTATGCCCGAATCGACCGAACCAACGACTCCGAATACCCCGCCGGAAGAAATTGCGGACAGCACCACCATTGAGAGAGTGAAGGAGGTGTTGGCGGCTAAAGGGCAGGAGGCCGACAAATTGAAGGGTTCAGTTGAGCTTCTCCACCATTTCACACTGCTTGACAAAAAACAGCCCCAAGCGTCCTCAGAGATACGATAATCTTTTAATGGCAATCAACCATGACGGGGGCTTCGGCTCCCGTTTTTTTGTATGCCGCATACCCTCTTGCAGTGTTGACAGGAATGTGTACTTTAGTTCTATAGGTGCCCTTATAAAATTAATAGGAGCAGAATAGTGGAATGGATAGCGGCGGCCATAGTGCTTGTTTTCCTCCTTTGGAGGTGGCCTAAAAAAACGCTAATTGGCGGCGGAGTGTTAGTTAGCCTTGCAGCCATCGGGGTAGGCTATTTGTTTGCCCAAAACTGGTATAAAGACTACCAACAAGAAACACTAATTCGTGGTGTAAATATTACCGTTTTGAAAGATTTGCCGCCGAAAACAGAGTCTAGGGACAAGTCACTTTGGGACATTTTAGATGAAGAGTATGTGAATAGGCATATTTGGCGCGTCACATTTAACAACACCACAAACGAGACAATTACCAAAATAGTTTGGGAGCCTGTCGTCAAAAAGAAAGGTCACAGTAATAAGCTGAATTCTGGGGGGTATGACCGCTATACATCTGACCGAATCATACCTCCTGGAAAGTCTGCGACAAGCGTCTGGCTTACTCCAAAGCTGACACCGTGGGGGGCGCGCACACCAATTGAGCAACTTGTTCTTAATGTTAATATTACACGGGTAGAGACTCAGCCGTAGCCAGGGGGATAGTGTCAGATTGACACCTACCCAATAAGAAAAGTCAGGATGGGCAAAGTTCTCATGGAGAGTATTTTCTTGTGTGAAAATCTCCAACTCACTGGCCAATTGAAGGTCCATGTCTACGCAGGCGACATCAACCAAGTATAGGGATTACCGAGACTGAAAAAAGGGCTGTGAGCCGTTAGTGTCTTTTTTATACTGTGTGCGTTGCGTTTGCGCCTCGTTTGGCTGTGCTTCAAAACATACTCCGTGAGCTATTTAGCAGTATTCGCAATTTTAGCATGGTGGCGAGTTCCGCATCCCTATTCGGTCCCTTTGGGTGGGGCCTTTGGGATGCTCAAGGATGTCAACGGCAGATGACTTAATTGGAAGCCGTTGTAAATAAATCTAAGAGATCTTTTGGATAATGCGAGTCCTGCTAAGAGGTGGTGCTATGGTGGGGTATGGGTGGAAAAAGAAAAAGCAGACTAGCATAAATGGCTAACCTGCTTAATTTTTTTTGGTCGGGGCAGAGAGATTTGAACTCCCGGCATCTAGTTCCCAAAACTAGCGCGCTACCAGGCTGCGCCATGCCCCGACTTTTTGTGCGGCGTGACCTGAGTCGGTTCGACGCCGTGCGGACGCAATACCTACTGAAAAAGATTGTTGTTGGCAAGCACCATCATGACATATTTACGCCATGGACTTTTGCGCCGCAATGCCGGCACTTCCCGTCGATGACATCCACCCGCGATGCGGAGAAGCCGGTGCGGTTGATTATTTCCTTTCCGCAGCCCGGACAATCCGTGTGCTGTTTGTTCAGCCCGGGCATGTTGCCGATGTATACATAGTGGAGGCCCTTGCGCTTGCCCATGTCATACGCCAGATCGAGCGATGCACCGTTTGTCACAGGCAGATCGTCCATTTTGTAGTCGGGATGGAACCGTGAAATATGCCAGGGCGTGTCCGTGCCGATCTTGTTGGCGATGAAATCCGTCAGTTGCTCCAATTCTTCCGGTGAATCGTTTTTGCCGGGGATCAGGAGCGTCGTTATCTCCAGCCACCAGCCGAGTTCGTGCTTGATGTACATGAGGTTGTCGAGCACAGGCTGTAATCGTGCTCCGGAAATCTCTGTGTAAAACGACTCGCTGAAACATTTGAGGTCCACGTTGATGGCGTCAATGTCCGAGGCGAGTTCGTCCAAACACTCGCGACTCATGAATCCGTTGGAGACCATGATGTTTTTCAGCCCGTGCGCATGGGCGAGCCGGGCTGTGTCCTGCATCAACTCGAAAAAAATGGTCGGCTCGGAATACGTGTATGAGATGGATGAGGCATCTTGATCAACGGCGGCATCCACCAGCGCTTCGGGCGGAATGGCCTGCCCAGTGATGGTCCCGTTGGTGCGCGGCGGTTGCGACAGCGACCAGTTCTGGCAGAAGGAACAGCTCAGGTTGCAGCCCATGGTGGCAAAGGAAAAGGTTCGGCTGCCGGGTTGGAAATGATAAAGCGGCTTCTTTTCGACCGGATCCATGCTGTAGGAAGCTACCTTGTCGTAGTTCAGCGAGTAGAGCGTGCCGCTTCGGTTTTCCCGCACTCCGCAAAGGCCACGATTATCCGGTTTGATGACGCAGTAGTGGTTGCACAGGCGGCATTGGACCGCATCGTTTTTGAGAGGTTTCCAGAGTCTTGCTTCGATCATGTCGACTCCCGTTTGCGCTTATGGACTGAATAGCTCTGTCTTTTCAGTCATTACTTGTCCTCGATCTTTACCTCGGGGTCCACGGTGATGATGATCTTGTCGTACCAGTCTTCCTGCTCCCTCTTGTCCGGCTTGGAGCGGATGACGGTGTTGCCGTCCTCATCGGTGGTGACGGATGTCTCCTTTTGTCTGCCCTCGTCCGGGTGGGTGCCGAACGTGTTGTCCTTGCGATTCTTTGCCGTGTCCTTGTTTTCGAATTTCGCGGCAAACCCAAGGGATGCCGTCAAAATGACGACTGTAACGGCCAGAAGCAGATTTTTCCATATATGTCGCATGACAAGACCTCCATTGGATGGAAATGTATCCATATTTCATAATATATAGTCCAGACGCCTTTTGCAATGCAATTGACGCGCCGGGTGAAGTCTATACTTGAACTTGCAGCGGCAACCATCTATAGAGCTTCCATCTTGAACGCGTATTACGGAGAGAGAGAATGAGCGACAGTGCAAAACGGTCCCAGGCCTACACGGCCGCCGGTGTTGATATCGAGGCAGGCAACCAGTTCGTCAGCCGCATCAAAGACATGGTGAAATCCACGTTCACGCCTGGCGTGGCTACGGATATCGGTGGCTTTGGCGGGTTGTTCAAACCTGAAATTGCCGGAATGGAAGCGCCCATGCTCGTGGCCGGTGCCGATGGTGTCGGAACCAAGCTCAAGCTGGCTTTCATGTTCGACCGCCACGATACCGTGGGTATCGATCTGGTGGCAATGTCTGTCAATGATGTGCTGGTGCAGGGTGCGCAGCCACTTTTCTTCCTGGATTATTTTGCCACCGGCAAGCTCGAATCCGGCGTGGCCGAACAGGTCGTGTCCGGTGTGTGCGAAGGGTGCAGACAGTCCGATTGCGCGCTGCTGGGCGGCGAGACTGCCGAAATGCCCGGGTTCTACCCGGACGGCGAGTACGACCTCTCTGGCTTTGCCGTGGGCATGGTCGATACGCCCAAGATGGTCACCGGTAAAGACGTCGCCCCCGGCGATGTGATCATCGGTCTGGCTTCTTCCGGCGCGCACTCCAACGGCTGGTCGCTCATCCGCAAACTTTACGATGAATCCGGTCTCAAGGCGGATGACACCTTCCCCGGTACCGAGAAAACCGTGGCCGAAGTGCTCATTGAGCCGACCCGTCTGTATGTCAAGCCGGTGCTTAAGTTGCTCGAAGCCGTCACGGTCAAGGGCATGGTGCACGTTACCGGTGGCGGGTTCTACGATAACATCCCCCGCATTCTTCCTGAGCAGGTCGCGGCCCGCATCGAGTTTGGCTCCTGGCCCATGCTGCCCATTTTCGACTGGATCAAGGAGCAGGGCGATCTCTCCTGGCCGGAAATGCTCCAGATCTTCAACTGCGGTATCGGATACATTGTCATTGTCAGTGCTGAAGAGGCTGACAAGGCTCTGGACATGCTTGATGCCCGCGATGATGTGGACAGCTACCGTATCGGCGAAATCGTCGAGAGCGAAAAAGCAGCCGAGCAGTGTGAAGTGCTCTTCCCGTAGACCGGCGGATTATATGTTGTATCAGCCCCGGCCTCTGCGCCGGGGCTTTTTTTTTGGTCTTATGAACACCCCTTGCCCGTGGGTGAGCGGTGATTGATATTTTCAGGATTGGCTTGTCTGATCGGTTTGCTTCTGGTCTATTGATGAAAGGAATCCCTTTTGTCGACCTCGGAGTGATTGTTCTTCGGGCGATACCACCAACCGGAGGTGCCAATGTTGAAGAAGTGTTTAGTCCCTGTCATCAGCCTTATGGTGCTGGTGGCTCTCATGGTGATGGCAACCACTGCCGAAGTTGCTTTCGCGCAGGACGTTCCGCGCATGGAGGCTGATCAACTGCTGGAGCAGATTGATTCGCCGGATGTGCTGATTATTGACGTTCGTCGCGGTGGTGACTGGACAGGCAGCGGCAAGATGATCAAGAACAGTGTCCGTAAACCCTATGATGATGTTGAAAGCTGGGTGGACACACTACCCCAAGGCAAAACCATTGTCCTGTACTGCGCGTGAAGCAATGAGTACACCAGCGCCCGGGTGGCGCGGAAGCTGATCGCGGCCGGTTTTGATGATGTGTATGCCTTAAAAGGCGGGTGGCATAACTGGGAGGTTTCGGGATTTCCTATTCAATTAAAGTAGTACTCTGGCAAGCGGCTGCGGGCTGAAAGGCCCGTCGTCGCTATGTATGGCCGGATTTCCTTGACCAATATGCCTCAATGGACTATTGATAGAGGAAGTCAACCACCAATGATACTGATTTGCAGGGGCGCGGACCCTCCCTGAGAAGCCGCGTGATCTGCATCTTTTTTTTATCCTTTTTTTGACTTAACACGAGGTTAACACAATGGATCGTATTCCTATTTCAAAACAGGGGTTCGACAAGATCAAGCTGGAACTGGAAGACCTGAAGGCACAGCGTCCCGCTATCATTCAGGCAATCAAGGAAGCCCGCGAAGAGGGTGACTTGAGTGAAAACGCCGGTTACGACGCCGCGCGTGAACGGCAGGGCATGCTTGAAGCCCGTATTACCTACATCAACTCGCGCATGCCGCTTTTCGACGTTATCGATATCGATACGCTGGACGATACCCGTGCTATCTTCGGCGCCACCGTTGTTGTAGAGGACATTGATACCGAGGAAACCCGCAAATACCTGCTTCTCGGCCCGGATGACGCCGATCACAAGAAGGGTTCCATTTCGGTCATGTCTCCTATGGGCAGGGCTCTGCTTGGCAAAGAGGAAGGCGATGAGGTCATCGTTGATGCTCCCCGTGGACGCATCGAGTATGAAGTAGTCTCCGTTGAATACCTCGGCTCCGAAGGTTTGCCCAAAGATTAGAGAATGTTCTTGTCTCGTGGCATGAACCATGTACACTGGCCCCACCGGTATTCCGGTGGGGTTTTTCATTATGCTTATAGAACCAGTGAACGTATCCGGCAGTTTCGACACCCGCGTCGCGGCCAAGGGCTTTTGTGAAGTCTGTGGCCGGGAGCACTCCACGGTGGTCGGCTATGCCACGCCCTATGCGCGGCGGCTTTTTCAGACCTTGAATGAAAAGCGTCGTATCGACCTGTCTGTGCCCGAGGAAAAAGCGGACTCCCGATTCTCTTTGGATTACCTGTTCGGCAAAGCGCGTGGACAGATGTTCGGGGTTTTGGTTGTGCGTGACATGGACGGGGCGACCGGCGTGCTCAAGGCATTTTCGGGCCAGTACAACGGGGCATGGAATGTCCCGGGATGGGTGCCGCCCCTTGTTAATACGGACGAGGTGGATGCCATCAGCTTCGGTGTTGAGCGCGTAATCAAAATGCTCGGGCGAATGATTGACGAGCTGGATGCATCCTCGGCAACCAGAACGCGTCTGATCGAACAGCGCAAGGCTGTTTCCCGGGCATTGATGAAGGATATTCACGCTCTGTACAAGGTGCCAAACATTGCCGGGGACCTGCGCCCGCTGCAGGAAGTGGTCGCCGGAGATAAAGGGATACCTACTGGTATGGGCGACTGTTGCGCTCCCAAGCTGATCGGGTATGCCGCCAAACACTCACTCACCCCCCTTGGGTTGGCAGAATTCTACGTCGGCAAGGAAAATCGGGCCGGAACAAGGAAACATGGCGGGATGTACTCTGCCTGTAGCGAAAAGTGCCAGCGAATTCTGGGATACATGCTCTGTGAGGAGTGCCGCTGATGTCGACAATTCCCGATGGGTTGACCATCGTCCATGAAGATACGACGTTCGTTGTTGTCGACAAACCGAGCGGTCTGCTGTCCGTTCCGGGCAAGGGTGAAGCGAATCAGGATTGCGTCGTTTCCCGTTTCAGGGAGATGTATCCCGACTCCATCGTTCAGCCGTCCGTGCACCGCCTCGATCAGGACACCTCGGGACTGCTTGTCATGGCCCGGACCGAAGAGGCACACCGAAATCTGTCCATACAGTTTATGGATCGTCTGGTGGGCAAGCGCTATGTGGCCCTGCTTGAAGGGCTTGTGGAGCAGAATGCCGGTATCATTGAACTGGCGTTCAGACTTGATCCGGACAACCGGCCCTATCAGGTGTATGATCCTGAAAAAGGGAAGCTCGGCACCACCCGCTGGCGCAAGCTTGGCGTGGAAAACGGTCACACCCGGGTGGAATTCATGCCCATGACAGGGCGAACCCATCAACTTCGACTGCACGCAGCCCACGAGAAAGGGCTGGGCGTTCCCATTGTCGGTGACCGTCTGTACGGTACAGGAACAGCCCCCGGACAGTTGAAACTCCATGCTTCTGTCCTGCGTTTCCGACACCCGGAAAACCGGACGCCTCTGGAATTTTCCTCCTCTCCCCCATTTTAGGTCTACTCCCGAACCTGTCGTTCAAATGTACCAATCTGGTACGAATGCATTCCTAATCCACTGCATTGACATATTTGAATCCGGCAAAAGTGGCATTTTTTTGTGCAAAAAAGACACATTAGTGCCGATTTGCCTTTTTTGATGAGAGGTTTTTTCATTAATGTCACCATAAATTTCAATTAAATCTGATTGTTAAAAAAAATAGCTTTTTTTTTAACAAAATTGTTTCTGTTTTATCCCAGAATTGAGCAAGTATACTACAATTTCGTATCATTTTGAGTTATGCTGAAAAATTGTAAATACGTAAGTGTTCAAAAATAATAGATTATTTTTGTTTGGCACGTAACTTGGTAATAGTGACGCCAAGACAATAAAAGGGTCAGGCGCCCTTTGGTCCGGAAGAGCCGGAAAACCTTTTTTATATGCCTGAAGGAGATTCTTACATGAGCGGATACCAGACTCGTCAGACCGCAATCGCAGCGGTGACCAACTACACCCCCACGGTCAAACCCCTGAACTTCGCTGAAACGTCCCCGACCCAAGTGTTCGGTACCAACGTTTTTTGCGACAAGGTCATGAAGAACATGTTGCCAAAAGACGTCTACAAGTCTCTGATGGCAACCAAAAAAGCCGGTAAGGAGATGGACCCGGCCATTGCCGGCCCTGTTGCCGCCGCCATGAAAGAATGGGCCATCTCCAAAGGCGCGACCCATTACACTCACGTATTCTATCCTCTGACCGGTCTGACCGCAGAGAAGCATGACGGTTTCCTGTCTCCGGACGGTGAAGGCGGCGCCATTGCCGAATTCGACGCTAAACTGCTGATCCAGGGTGAGCCGGATGCTTCCTCATTCCCGTCCGGTGGCCTGCGTGCAACTTTCGAAGCCCGCGGTTATACTGCCTGGGACGTGACTAACCCAGCTTACATCCTGGAAAACCCCAACGGTACCTTCCTCTGTATTCCCACCGCATTCATCTCCTGGAAAGGGCATGCGCTGGATAAGAAGACCCCGTTGCTGCGTGCCAACCAGGCCATCAACAAAGCTGGCCGTCGCTTCCTGGAACTCTTCGGCAATGACGATGGCAACATGGTCGTTTCCAATGCCGGTCCCGAGCAGGAATACTTTCTCCTTGATCGCAACTTCTATTTTGCCCGTCCTGACCTGATGGTTTGTGGCCGTACCCTGTTCGGCGCCAAACCCGCCAAGGGCCAGGAACTGGACGATCACTACTTCGGCGCCATTCCCCGCCGTGTGCTGTCCTTCATGCTGGAAGTCGAGCGTGAACTGTACAAGCTGGGCGTGCCGGTCAAGACCCGTCACAACGAAGTGGCTCCCGGTCAGTTCGAGATCGCTCCGGTTTACGAGCAGTCCAACCTGGCCACCGACCACAACCAGATGGTCATGACCACCCTGAAGTCCGTAGCCAAGCGCCACGGCATGGCCTGCCTGCTGCACGAAAAACCGTTCGCCGGTATCAACGGCTCCGGCAAGCACGTGAACTACTCCCTGTCCACCGAGACCCAGGGTTCCCTGTACTCCCCGGGCGATACCCCGGCAGAGAACATGCAGTTCCTGGCCGTGACCGCCGCCACCATCCGCGCCGTGGAAAAATACGGCAAACTGCTGCGTGCGGTTGTTGCCTCTGCTGGTAACGACCATCGCCTTGGCGCCAACGAGGCCCCGCCGGCCATCATTTCCATCTTCCTGGGTGCCGAGCTGGCCGAAATCTTCAACCAGATCGAAATGGGCGACCTCAAGGGTACCGAGTCCAAAGGCAAGCTCCGCGTCGGCGTTGATACGCTGCCTCCGCTGCCCATGGATTCCGGCGACCGTAACCGTACCTCGCCTTTCGCATTCACCGGCAACCGTTTCGAGTTCCGCGCTGTTGGTTCCAACCAGTCCATCGCCGGTGCACAGGTTGCATTGAACACCATCATCGCTGAAGCGCTCGATTACATGTGCGATGAAATCGAAGCCATCACCAAGGGTGACGCTTCCAAGCTGAGCGAAGCGTGCCAGAAGGTCATTCAGAACATCATGAAAGAGCATGGCCACATCATCTTCAACGGTGACGGGTATGCTGATGCCTGGCAGGTTGAAGCTGAGAAGCGCGGTCTGCCCAACCTGAAAACCACTGCTGACGCACTGCCCGCGCTGGTCGAGCCGGAAGTCATTGAAGTCTTCGAGAAGTACGGCGTACTTTCCAAGGACGAGTTGTACTCCCGTCACGAGATTTACCACGAGCAGTACAACCAGCACATTCAGACCGAGTCCGCACTGGTCGTGAAGATCGCCAAGACCATCATCCTGCCTGCCGCCATCCGCTATCAGGGTGAACTGGCCGGTACCGCTGCCAACCTCAAGGCCGCTGGTATTGATGGTGTGGCAACTCCGTGCCTGACCGAAGTGACCGGACTGATCGGAAAGATGACCGATGCTGTCGCCGCACTGGAAGCCGTCATGGACAAGTGCGACTTCGCAAACGTCGAAGAAGAAGCTGTTTACAAGACCAAAGAGACCCTGCCTGCCATGCTCGCCGTCCGCGAAGTCGCAGATGCAATGGAAGGCATGGTAGCAGACGATCTGTGGCCGTTGCCCAGCTACCAGGAAATGCTGTTCATCAAATAGTATTCCGGAGCAGAAGAGAGAGAAAAGTCAGGGGTCCGCTTGCGAGAGCGGGCCCCTTTCCTTTGAATCGCAGGAGTTTGAATTGGCTCTTAGCAGACGACCCATTGGCCGATACCGGCCGATTCGATGAGCACCTCAAGGGTGTGCATATTGGCCCAGGCATCGGTCAGCGGTGTGGGGACCGGCGTATCGTCGATGATTGACTTGGCAAAGGCATCGCCTTGCAATGTGTACTGATCGCAGACCCCGAAGGTCGTGGTTCGTATCCGATCCTCTTCATCCTCCAGTCGATCACGCTGTACAATGATCTGTGTCGGCGCATTGGGCGGCGCATTGAAAGGAATGAGAATTTCGATCCGCCCGTCGGTGCCGAGTATGTTGACGCGTTGATAGGGCGAAAGCTGGGTGGAGCAGGTAAAGGTAGAGACCTTGCCGTTGAAATCCATCATGCCGGAAAACAGTCGATCGGTACCGAACTCGGGATCGCGATCGGCAAAACCGCAGCAGCGGGTCGGTTCGGCATTGAAAAGGAACCTGGACAGGGAAATGCTGTAGCAGCCGATATCCATCAATCCGCCGCCGCCAATGGCTGCCATGTTGCGGATGTTGTTGGGATCGTCATTGAAATAGGAGAAAAAGGACTGGATAGTCACCAGATCGCCGATTTCTCCTTCATCCACCAGGCGCTTGGCTTCGATCCATTGTGGGTGGAAACGGTACATGAACCCTTCCATGACCTTGAGGTGAGGGTAGCGGCTGGTTGCATCGATGAGCTTGTTGGCGTCTTCGGTGTCGAGGCCGATGGGCTTTTCGCACAGGACGTGCTTGCCCGCAGCCATGGCGTTGATCGACCACTTCACATGAAGATGATTGGGAAGCGGGACATACACGGCATCGATATCCGGGTCGTTCAGCATGGCTTCGTATGAGCCATACGACTTCGGGATGGATAGCTCGTCGGCTGCAGCCCGCGCTGATTCCTCGTTGCGTGAACAGATGGCGTCCACGGTTGTATATTCCCCTTGTTGCAGAGCGGGGATGACCTTGGTTCGTGCGATCTTTGCCGTGCTGAGAATGCCGAAGCGAATTGTTTTCATGGTACGATCCTCATGTGTTTCCGGCCAACCTATCGTATGCAGGGAAGTTCTGGCAACACTTGTGCCGCAGGCGAGGGCCGCGATCTTGCCTTGACCCGGACAGTCTGTGGCAGATACGTTGTTAGCGTAGTAAAATAGTTGAAAATAGAAGCGCTCAATATGATTGCGGCGCTTAACAGCCGGAGGAAATATGTCGGAAGAAGGACAGAGAATAGAGTTTGGCGATAAAGGCCCGTATCTTTTGCAGGAACTCGCCATGGAGCCGCAGGCCATGTTGCTTGAAGAGCATGACGTATGCCTGCTGCAGTTCGACCAGTTGTTTATCCCGGTCAGTCTTGCTGCGTGTGCGCCGTTTGCAGCAGCCCTTGCCAACATGAGCCAGGCCGATATCGGTCCCGAGCGGGCAGGGATGATTCCCCTCGATATTGATACGACGCAGATGACCGAGTTGCCGCTTGTAACGCGCACGGATGATGAATCCTTCCAGCACAATGAAACCATCTATGTGGATGTGTTCTTTGGCGATACAAAGGCGCGCCTCTGCTTTTCCATCTACGTAGCTGCCGTCATCGGTCAGGTGTTGTCTCAGGTTCCAGCCGAGTAGCAGAAAGGCAGTCCTCGCTGCTGTCGCTTGCACAGCAACCATTTTGTCCATGCCTTCTTGACAGGAATGGTCCCTTGTGATTTGTTGCAAACAGGTGCCGCAAACGTTTGCGGTATCGTTTGCGACCCGCTGAAAAGAGATGATAGCGGGCATTTCATTTCTTTGTGGTGAAGTGAAAGCAAGGACAGGGGAAGGCATGAATTTTGACGATCAGCCGCACCGACGCCTCAATCAATTGACAGGGGAGTGGGTGCTGGTTTCGCCGCACCGAACAAAACGTCCCTGGCAGGGGCAGGAAGAGGAATCCGACAGGGCGACGCTTCCGAAGTACGATCCTGCGTGTTACCTGTGTCCCGGTAATGAACGGGCCGGGGGCGCCGTCAATGATCAGTATGACGGTGTGTTTGTCTTCACCAATGATTTTTCCGCTCTGCTGCCCGAATCTCCCGACAGCCAGCCGGTTGCTGATGGCCTCTTCGTTGCCGAGCCTGAGCCTGGCCTGTGTCGGGTAATCTGCTATTCCCCCCGTCACGATCTGAACATGGCCCGTCTGGGAACCGAACGCGTTGCAGCCGTGGTCGATGCATGGTGTCGCGAATACGAAGAGCTCGGGGTGCGTGAAGATATCGGCTACGTCCAGATTTTTGAAAACCGCGGTTCAGTCATGGGATGTTCCAATCCGCATCCGCACGGACAAATCTGGGCCACCGGTGCCACGCCCATGTATCCGGCCTCGGAAGACGCCAGACAGGCAGTCCATCTGCGGGAACAGGGATCATGTCTCCTGTGCCGGTACATGGAGCAGGAACTGGCGAGCAGCGAGCGATTGATTTTCGAGAACGACTCCTTTGTCGTTGTCGTGCCGTTTTGGGCGATCTGGCCCTTTGAAACCATGGTCTTGCCCAAGGTGCACATGACGTCCATCTCCGAGATGGAGGGCAAACAGCGGCTTGATCTGGCCGATGCGCTGGTGCGACTGGGCATTCGATACGACAATCTTTTCCAGACCTCATTCCCCTATTCAATGGGTATTCATCAACGCCCCACAGATGGCGGAAACTATCCCCACTGGCATTGGCACATGCACTTTTATCCGCCCCTGCTTCGCTCCCGCAGCGTCAAAAAATTCATGGTGGGCTTCGAGATGATGGCCATGCCCCAGCGGGATCTGACAGCCGAAGCCGCTGCTGCGCGTTTGCGTGAGTTGTCGGAAACACACTATCTGGAGTCCCTCTAATGGAAACCGTGGTCGGCTATCTGTCTGCCTTGCGTAGTGGCGCCTTGGATGAATCCCTGATCGCCCTGTATGGTGAGGCCGCTCTTGTCAGGCAGAAGGAGCGGGTGCGAACCTTGCTGCGTCGCATGGAGCGGGGATTTGACAGCGGGCAGCGGGCCGCTCTTGTCAGTGCGCCGGGCCGGACCGAATTGGGAGGCAACCATACGGATCACAATAACGGTGTGGTGTTGGCCGCTGCCGTGCATTTTGACTGCCTGGCCCTTGCCACACCGGGTGGCGGCAAGGCGATCCGTATGCGTTCCGAAGGGTTCCCCGGCACCATTGAAGTGGATTTGTCTGACACGGCCCCCAGACCGGAAGAAGCTGACACGCCTCAGGCACTGATCCGCGGTGTGGCCGATGGTCTGGTCAAGGCGGGCTACCGTATCGGTCCGTTCAATGCCTGTGTGGCCGGAGAAGTACCCATGGGCGCGGGATTGAGTTCGTCTGCAGCCTTTGAAATCTGTGTCGGGCAGATATTCAGTCAGTTGTACAACAACGGCGAAGTTCCGCCTTTGGAACTGGCTCGCATCGGACAGCGCGCAGAGAATCTTTTTTTTGGCAAACCGTGTGGCCTCATGGACCAACTGGCCTGTGCGGTACAGGGGGTCCTGTCCATTGACTTCAAGGATCAGGCCCAGCCCGTGATTCGGGAAGTGGATGTGGATTTCAAGGCGGCCGGATACCAGTTGGTGGTGGTCGATACTGGGGGAAGTCATGCGGACCTGACCCCGGAGTACACTGCCATCCCACATGAAATGGGCCGTGCGGCGCGAGTGCTCGGTCAGGAGCGTGCCCGTGGATTGACCATTGACGATGTGCTGCAAGCCGCGCCCGCCATTCGACGCGAGGCCGGTGATCGCGCCGTGCTTCGTCTGATACATTTCATTGAGGAGACCGAGCGGGCGCAGGCGCAGGCCGAGGCGTTGTCACAGGGCAAGATTGATACATACCTTGATCTCGTCAATGCTTCCGGTGACTCCTCATGGCGATTGTTGCAGAACTGTATTTCCACCACACGCCCGGATGAGCAGGGGATCACCCTCGCCCTTGCGCTGACCAGGCGCTACCTACAAGGGCAGGGAGCCTGGCGCATACAGGGGGGAGGATTCGCCGGAACCATTCAGGCGTATGTGCCGCTTGACCGGCTGGACAGCTATATTTCCTCCATGGAAGGGGTGTTCGGGGCCGGGGCGGTCCTCCCGCTGTCCATCCGAAAGCCGGGCCGTGAGTTGATCATGCCTGCTTCGAGCAAAGGGGAGCGGTAGGCATGGGGCAGTTCACCATCAAGGATTTGGCCCGGAAGCTCTCGATTTCCCCGTCCACTGTGTCTCGGGCTTTGCGCGATCATCCAGACATCAGTAAAGAGACCAAACGGCGAGTCGTTGAAGCCGCCGAAAAATATCACTACCAGCCCAATCAGCTCGCACAGTCCCTGCAAAAGCGCCGTTCCAGCACCATCGGGGTCATTGTCCCGGAAATCCGACATCATTTCTTTTCCACCGTCATCAGCGGCATCGAAGAGGTCGCTTATGAGCACGGCTACACCATCATGGTGTGCCAATCCAACGAAACCATCGAGCGCGAAATCATCAACACGCAGGCACTGGTTGCCAACCGCGTGGCCGGTCTGCTTATCGCCATTTCCTCGGAAACAACGCGCTTCGAGCACCTTGAGAGCGTCATTCGCCGCTCCGTGCCACTGGTCCAGTTCGATCGGGTCGTGGAGGAGCTGGATACCAGCAAGGTCGTGGTTGATGACTACAAGGCCGCCTATGAAGCGGTGGAGCACCTGATTCAGGCAGGCTACCGGCGTATCGGCCATATGGCGGGGCAGGACGGCATTGCCCTCAACCATCATCGATTCCTGGGATACCGGGACGCCCTCCGCGATCATGGTCTGGAATATGACAGTCGTTGGCACCTGCATGGCGGTTACCGCGAAGATGACGGTCGGGTCGGAGCAGCAAAATTTCTGGCCATGGATGAGATGCCGGACGCCATTCTCGCCATCAACGATCCCGTGGCAGTCGGGCTGTTCTCGGAGTTCAAAAAAGCGGGGTTGCGCATACCGCACGACATCGCGCTGGTCGGATTTTCCGATACCCCGGCTGCGGCTCTTATCGATCCGCCATTGACCACCGTGTACCAACCCGCATTCGAAATGGGGCAGACGGCTGCATCACTTTTACTAAAGCAATTTGATACAGATGATGATATGATCGCTCCCGAAAAAGTAACCTTGGCTACAAAATTGTTGGTTCGCGGTTCATCCCGGCCAAAGGGGGCCTAATGGAAGTAGTGCGGGAGAAATGGGGACAATTGAAGGACGGGCGCTGGGCAGAGCGTTTTACCCTGTCCAATGCCAGAGGAATGCAGGCTGTCGTAACCAATTATGGCGCGACATTGATCGGCCTGACAGCGCCGGATAATAACGGCAATATGGCCGATGTCGTACTGGGGTTTGATACGCTGGACGAGTATGTTCATGGTCGCGGCTATTTCGGCGCGACCATCGGGCGCGTTGCCAATCGTCTTTCCGGCGGCAGTTTCATGCTGGATGGCAAGGTCCATGAGGTGGTCCAGAACAAGGATGGATTCCAGATTCACGGTGGCGCAGGTGGATTTCACTCCCGGTTGTGGGAAGCGGAAATCCGCAACGACGTTACCGGCTCCAAGCTGATCCTTTCCTATCGCAGCGAGGACGGGGAAGAGGGGTATCCCGGTAATGTTGATGTACAGGCCGTCTTTTCCATGATCGAAAATGGGCTGCGGATGGAGTATCGGGCAGCGACCGACACCCCGACCGTGCTGACCATGACCAACCACGCCTATTTCAATCTGAGCGGCCGAGGGGCTGACTCCATTCTTGATCACGTGGTCACACTGAATGCCAGCGGCTGGCTGCCCACGGATGAAAAGCAGATTCCCACAGGTGAAGTGGCCGAAGTTGCCGGTACACCGTTGGACTTTTCCCGGCCAACCGCCATCGGGCTTCGGATCGATGAATCCTTTCCGCCTCTGGAACTGGCCCATGGCTACGACCATTTCTACATCATTGACGGTGATCCCTGTGAATTGACACCGGCAGCACAAATATTTCACGGCGGTTCCGGGCGTGTGCTGGAGGTTTGCACCACGCAGCCCGGATTGCAATTTTACACGGGAAACCACATGGCAGACCGTATCAATGGGAAACTGGGTGTGCTATATGGACCACGCTCGGGTTTCTGTGTTGAAACGCAAGGGTATGTGGATGCGCCCAATCGACCGGAATTCCCTGCCGTTACACTGCGGCCCGGGGAAACGTATCATCATGTAACCGAATACCGCTTCTCGAACATGTGAGGCTGAAACTAGCGACCAAGGTACTGCAATGGCGAATGTTCAACTGAAGAAAGTGATCAAACGGTATGGTTCCGTGGAAGTGGTCCACGGCATCGACCTGGAGATTCAGGATAATGAATTCATCGTGCTGGTCGGTCCGTCCGGGTGCGGCAAATCGACGGTTCTGCGTATGGTGGCAGGGCTGGAAGAGATCAGCGGTGGCGAGATCGTCATCGGTGACAGGGTGGTCAATCAGGAATCGCCCAAAGATCGAAACGTGGCCATGGTTTTCCAGAACTACGCTCTGTATCCCCACATGTCCGTGCGTGAAAACATGGGCTTCTCGCTTAAGATGAGCAAGTGGAGCAAAGAGGATATCAACGCCAAGGTGGCCGAGGTTGCCCATATCCTTGAGCTGGAGCCGTATCTGGACCGCAAACCATCGGAGCTTTCTGGCGGCCAGCGCCAGCGCGTTGCCATGGGGCGCGCCATGGTGCGCGAGCCCGATGTGTTCCTTTTTGATGAGCCGCTGTCCAACCTCGACGCTCAGCTTCGCACGCAGATGCGCATGGAACTGCGCAAGATGCATATGCGTCTGGCAACCACCACCATCTATGTCACCCACGACCAGATCGAGGCCATGACCCTGGCTGATCGTATCGTCATCCTCAAGGATGGACATATTCAGCAGGTCGGCACGCCCATCGACGTATTCGAGGACCCCAACAACGTGTTTGTGGCCCAGTTTATCGGTAATCCGCCCATGAACATCCTAGAAGGCGTTTGCCATATCCAGGACGGCAAGCGGTCGGTGAAAGTCGGGGCTTCAACATTCCCGGTGATCGACGGCAAGGCCGAGGCTTTGGAGGACGGTGCGCCCGTTCTGGTGGGGCTTCGACCGGACTCCATCAAAATGGGCGACAACATCGAGAAACTGCCCAAAGAATGGTGGTGTCGTGGTGAAGTGGTCGTGTCGGAAATCCTTGGCGGACAATCCCATCTGGAGATCGTCGTGGATGGGGAGAATCAACTGATCGCCGAGGTAGAGGGACGGGTGATCGCCCATCCCGGTGAAATTGTTCCCATCGGTTTCGAATTTGACAGAATGGTCTTGTTCGATCCGGAGACAACCAATGCGCTTCGTTGATGTTGCGGTCTGCGAAGTGTTTGTTTTAATTGCTAATTGATTGTGGAAAATCGTTTGCTAACGTTAGGAGGTACTATGAAAAAGGCTTTTGCTCGTGTGCTGTTCTTCATGGTTGCCGCTCTGCTGCTCTCCGCGCCGCAGGCCGTGCAAGCCAAGGAATTTTCCGGTGATCTGGAAATCTTCTCCTGGTGGGCTGGTGACGAAGGTCCGGCACTCCAGGCTCTCATCGACATCTACAAAAAACAAAATCCCAAAGTTAACGTAATCAACGCCACAGTAACAGGCGGCTCCGGCGTCAACGCCAAGGCTGTCCTCAAGACCCGTATGCTCGGTGGTGAGCCGCCGGATTCCTTCCAGGTTCACGCCGGACAGGAACTTATCGGTACCTGGGTTAAAGCGGATCGCATGGAAGACCTGACCCCGCTCTTCAAGGAGCAGGGATGGATGGACGTTTTCCCCGAAGGGCTGATCAAGCTCATCGGTACTGAAGACGGCATCTGGTCTGTGCCGGTCAATATCCACCGCTCCAACGTGATGTGGTATACGCCTGCCAACCTGAAAAAATGGGGCGTTGAAGCTCCTAAGACCTGGGATGAGTTCTTTGCCATCGCTCCCAAGCTGAAAGCCGCTGGCGTCACGCCGCTGGCTCTCGCTCAGAACTGGACCGCCAACCACCTGTGGGAATCTGTTGCTCTGGCCTCTCTTGGCCCGGACAAGTGGGACGCCCTGTGGAACGGCGAGCTGTCCTTTGATTCCCCTGAAGTTGTCAAGGCATGGGAACTGTTCGGCAAGGTCCTCCAGTACACCAATGCCGATGCTTCCTCCCTGTCCTGGCAGCAGGCCACGGATATGGTCATCGATGGCCGCGCCGCCTTCAACATCATGGGTGACTGGGCTGCCGGTTACATGGCCACCACCAAGAAGCTCGTTCCCGGCGAAGGGTTCGGTTTCATGGCCTCTCCCGGTACCAACGGCGAGTTCATGTTCCTGGCCGACTCCTTTGGTCTGCCCAAGGGTGCTCCCAACCGTGACAACGCCATTGCCTGGTTGAAGGTCCTCGGTTCCAAGGAAGGCTCTGATGCATTCAACCCCCTGAAGGGTTCCATCTCTGCCCGTACCGACTCCGACCTGTCCAAGTACAACGGCTACCTGCAGGCCACTGCTGCCGACTTCGGCAAGGATCGTGTGGTTGGTTCTCTGGCACACGGCGTTGCAGCCAATGAAACCTTCATGGGTGGCTTCGCTTCCGTCATGGAGATGTTCCTGAAGACCAAGAACGCTCCTGCCGCTGCCAAGGCGTGCGCTCAGCTCGCCAAGAAGGCCGGTATCTAAAACGCATTCATCAACCCTCCCGCGCCGCTTCCATGGGCGCGGGAGGCTTTCAACGCTCCGCCAACTCGTTCTGACAAAGCGTCAACAGGAGTTGTTCGGAGATATGATCGGGCGGCGGCCATGGTGCCCGAAGAGGATTAGTGAAGAGTAGGAATCATGCGCGAAGCATCAAGAGACAAATTGAAAGCGTTGCTGACGCTGCTGCCATCCATGCTGCTCATAGGCATTTTCGTCTATGGCTTCATAGGCAATACCATATGGACATCCATGACCGACTGGGGTGGAACGGGATCGCTCTCCATGACCCCGCAAAAGAATTTCGTCGGACTGGATAACTACGTTGAGCTGTTTACCGGATTTCTGGGCGGCGGGTTCCGTCAGGATCTGGTGAACGCGGTGTACTACTCCGTGATGCTGCTGGCCGGTGCCATCGGGCTGGGCATGTTCATTGCCATTTTGCTGGACCAGAAGCCCAAGGGCGAAGATGTGTTGCGGACCATCTTCCTCTATCCCATGTCTCTTTCTTTCATCGTGTCCGGTACCATCTGGCGCTGGCTGCTCGCTCCCCAGGGCGGCGTGAACGTGCTGCCGACCTATGTCGGTCTGGAGCCGCTTTCCTTTTCCTGGTTATCTAGCACCGAAGCTGTCCTGCAGTTCAACTGGCAGAACCTGTTCCAGATCATCCTGTATGTGGCCGCATTCATCATGATCATGGTCGGTCTGTACAAGTTGCGCAGTCACGGCAATGCTGCTGTGAAGAAATGGCTTGGCCCCGGTATCGTTGTCGGCGGTGGCGCTTGGCTCTTTGGCGGCATGCTGCCCGAGGCACTGTTCATGGAAGAGATGCATGGATTCAACTTGGCAACCCTCGGAATCATCATCGCGACCATCTGGCAGTATTCAGGATATACAATGGCTCTCTACCTTGCCGGGTTCAATGGCATTTCGCAGGATCTTCGCGACGCGGCGCTGCTCGATGGAGCCACGGAAGCCGGGTATTATCGCCATGTGGCTATCCCCATGCTCAAGCCCATCACCATCAGTGCGGTCATTATCCTGTCCCATATTTCACTCAAGATGTTCGACCTCGTCTTTGCCATGACCGGGCCGGACAATGCGGAAACCGGTCACCCCGCGTTGAACATGTATCTGACCACCTTCCGCGCCAATGACTTTGCCGTGGGTGCGGCCATTGCAATCGTTCTGTTTCTGGTGGCAGCGACGTTTATCGTCCCCTATCTCATCGGGCAGTACAGACAGCGGAGGCGGGGATAATCATGAAACGTTCTTCTCCTGTCAGCTCGGTCCTTCTTTACGGGACTCTCGGCGTTCTGGCGCTGTTCTTCCTTATGCCAGCCTACATGGCGTTCGTCACGGCGCTCAAACTGCCTGCGGACATCAGCCTGCCTTCGGCCTGGGAACTGCCAGCCACATTCAACTGGGCGAGTTTCAGTCAGGCCATCGATCTGCTCAAGCCTAACTTCGTCAATTCCATTATCCTGACGATCTCCGCGACTATCGGCTCCACCGTTCTTGGCTCGCTCAACGGGTATGTGTTCTCGAAGTGGAAGTTCAAGGGCAGCGAGGTCGTGTTCACGCTCTTCCTGTTCGGCATGTTCATACCGTATCAGGTTATCCTGATTCCTCTGTTTCAGACCCTGCGCGCCATGAACCTGTACGGTGGCCTGCCGGGATTGATTCTGGCGCACATCGTCTACGGGTTGCCGATCACGTCGTTGATCTTTCGGAATTTTTATTCGCAGATTCCGACAGCGCTCATTGAATCCGCCCGTCTGGATGGTGCAGGATTCTTCTCCATCTATCTGCGGATTGTGTTTCCGCTGTCCATTCCGGGCTTTGTGGTCACGAGCTTGTGGCAGTTCACCCAGATTTGGAACGAGTTCCTCTGGGGCATCTGTCTGACCCGTCACGCCGACAATCCGATCACCGTCGGGCTGGCGCAATTGGCCGGTGGACAGGCCGTGAGCTGGAATCTGCCCATGGCCGGTTCGATCATGGCTGCGGTGCCGGTGCTGTGCATCTACATCTTCCTCGGACGATACTTCATCCGAGGACTGCTGGCCGG
Source organism: Pseudodesulfovibrio profundus (assembly GCF_900217235.1). Classification (NCBI taxonomy): domain Bacteria; kingdom Pseudomonadati; phylum Thermodesulfobacteriota; class Desulfovibrionia; order Desulfovibrionales; family Desulfovibrionaceae; genus Pseudodesulfovibrio; species Pseudodesulfovibrio profundus. The sequence goes on from NZ_LT907975.1 coordinate 2,835,697, forward strand.
TTCGGTGAAAGAGTAATCGGCAACTGTTCGATAATCAAAAAAGGCGGCTCTTCGTGGAAGTGCCGCCTTTTTCTGTTGCTTGCTGATGCAGTCAGTCCGTGCTGAAGTAATGCCCCAGTATGACATCCATGGTCCCGTCATCAATTATCCCCTGCAATACCTCTCCGAGCTCATCCTTTCGTTCGATGAGTGGGGATTTGCGTGAAATGCCGATATATAGTTCGATGTGCACGTCCGGCTGATAGGGCACTTTGCGAAGGGTCGTTTCCAGGTTCTTTCGTCGTATGTCGTAATCCACCTGACAGTCGGTTCCGATCATGACATCCCATCGACCTTCCTGCATCATCTTGAGCATCAATCCCTCATCCTTGATGGCGATCTTGTTGAGCTGCATGTCGGAGTCAAAAGGCTCGAAGTAGGCCGACCCACGGGTGTATCCGATGGTCAGCTCGCGGAGCTGTTCATAGGTGGTGACTGGCTTACCTTTGCGGTCGGCCCGTTCGTAAAATGCAGGGGAGCAGGTGAAATATTCAGGAGAGGTGTAGGCGATGTACTTTTCGCGTTCCGGTGTCCGTGCGAGGCCGGTCATGATGTCGGCTTTGCCGTGTTCCATATCAATGAGGCAGCGGGCCCATGGCGCTCGTTTTGTTTCAAAGTCGATATGCATCCGCTTTCCGATGACGGAAAGCAATTCCATATCTATCCCGCCGATTCCATAGGGATTCTGAATACGGAAAGGAGGCCAGTAATCGGTCACAACTGTGTATGTTTCTTTTCCGAAAGCCGACCCGGGAAACGAGAAAATGGCCAGTAAAAAAACAAGCAGCATGTATCGCATAGAGTCCACCTCTATATGAATAGTAGCTAATGCTTGCGTTTTTGCAAATACTTTACAGCGAAGACGGTAGTGGGATTTGCAAATCCTCGTGGATCAGGAAGGGTCGACGTAGTAAGTGATCTTGGTCCGGGGAGAGAGGTAATCACGTACTTTTTGAGGAAGATGGGAGACCCGTATGGATTTTTCCACCCGCAAATCAGGCTCTTCTGCCAGGTCCACGATGAGCGCTTCCTTTTTTGGAACGGCATCGTCGTAGAGAACAACGCTGGGATTGAGCTGGTTTTTCGGGTTGACCGCCATGACCATCCCGATGGCGCCGTTGGACAGTTCAACTACTGTACCCGGAGGGTAGACGCCGAGACAGCGAATGAAAAGCGCCAGCATCTCCACGTCGAACAACTGCTTTTGCTGACCGAACATGTAGGAAAGGGCCAGGTAGGGGGTCAGGGATTTATCCGGGTCCTTGGAGTTGGTGTGATTGTCGTAGGTATCGGCAATGGCGACGATCCGTGCCAGAGAGTCGATAGCGTCCCCTTTGAGTTGCTCAGGCCCGCCCGAGCCGTCAATGCGCTCGTGGTGATGGGCCACGATCCGGGCAACGGCATTGGGGAAAACCTTTATGCTTGAAAGCAGGCTGGCCCCGAAAGCGGCGTGCTGGTCCATCAGGGCCTGTTCCGGCTTGGTGAGCGGACCACGCTTTTTGAGGAGCTTCTTCGGGATTCGATATTTGCCGATGTCGTGGAACAACGCTCCAAGGCCCAGAGCGAGCATCTCCTTACCATCCAGACCGGCCTCCCGTCCGACCATGAGTGAAAGAACCGCAACGTTCATCGGATGGGAATAGGCAATCTCTTCGGGGTCAACCACATTCATGAGGTGGAGGGTCGATTCCGTGTCATCCAGAAAGTAACGGGAAAGACGGTCCACAAAGCGAATGGCATCCTCTATGGACTGGGAGTTGCCCCCCATGACGCCTTTGAGGATGTTGTCGAAGGGCTTGATGCAGGTGTTGAATTTCTCTTCACATTCAGCGATGCGAAGCTTCTTTTCCCTGAGTCGCCGGGTGCGTTCCTTCTTGACTTCCCACAGGCGGTCGATGACTTCCTGGGATAGCTCCTTCTTTGCCTCCGGAGCGGTCTTTTTACCGGCTGTCGGACGCTTGGGCAGAACGTCGCTTTTTTCAGGAATACAGACGACATGTGTTATGCCAAGGTTGCGTAGCAACGCCACCTGCTCCTCGTCCTTCACTTTGAACTTGCTAAAGAGGAACGGGTGATCAAACCAGTTGGTTTTTTCCAACCGAATGAAAACACCCGGACGAAGCAAGTCGACCGAGATGCGGTATTCTGGCATATTTGTGTCATCCATAATCCGTAGATATTAGCTCATGATGCGTAAACACACAACTCCCTGTGTGTGCTGCACGATTATGCACCAGTCATTTGGTTTTGCCTGACATCGGAGCCAGAAAGAGACATCTTTTTCTTCGGTGCCAAAATGTGGTAATGATAATAATTGTTGAGCCAAATGGTTTAAAAAAAGATTATAAAAAATTTTCAAAAATTAGAATATGTTTGTCATTTTTGTAGGAAAAACCCACACCATCCGTGTTGCCAAGCAGTGTCAAATGGTTTACGCCATCTAGGTGGTTCACGCCGTGGTGGCCTTTTTGTCTGAATTTACACACTTTTTTATGCGGGGAGCTGCAAGAGCAGAATAGCATGAAAGCATTTATAAGAAATACGCTTATAGCGACGGTGTTCATCATTCTTGGCGGTGTGATCGCTGTTCAGGTTGGTGTAGTGGATACCGGCAGCGATCCCAGTGATGGACTTTCCGGCATGGTTACCGTCAAAGGATCTGTGGCTGCCCGTGATCTCGGGTTGAGTAAAGCGGACGTAAAACGTATCAACCGGGCTGTCGGAAGCCATAAAAACATGTTCACCAAGGTCAATGTCTTTTTGGATGCACGAGAGGACAAGGATCCGTCAGAGCCGACAACCATCTTGGTGATGGCCATGGTCCTGGAGACAGATGGGAACTGTGAGGTGCGCTCCTGGAGCCGAAAGGTATCTCGGGACAAGCTGATCTCCCAAATGGAAGTGTATATGAAAAAGGCGGCCAGGGAATATGAGGAATTCAAGAAATTCCCTGACGTACAGCAAAATTTCAAGTGTCTGTACATCTAGCCTTTTGATTAACGAGATTTTTTTGATCCCCGCCATGTGCGGGGATTTTTTTTGTCGTGTGACTGAAGTGGGGTGGTATGGATTGGGTACAATAAATGGGTGTGGTAATCATTGTTTCCAGAAGGAAAAGTCGGTATACATTTTCGCTGATATGACAGAGTAAATGCAGAGGCGAAGCCTCGTGAGGGCGATGATACCATGGCGAAAAAAAAGAAGAAATCCAACAGCAAGCAAATCCTGATGATTGTGCTGTTACTGATGATGGCGACGGGTGCGGTCGTTGTCTTTCAAAGTGGATTTTTCAGTCGCTCCAATCAGCCTGTATATGACAGCGCTTTGGTTGATTCCGTGACGGTCACCGGAACCATTCGAGCTGATGATCTCAATCTGTCCGGCAAGGAGATTACACGAATCAACCGCCTGATGAGCCGTTTTTCCCTGTCCTTTGATAGCATTGAAGTCAACCTTGAGCTGGAAGACCAATTCGCCCCCATAGAAATAGAAAACGATACAGTCCTCGTGCTGAGACTGCGATGCCAGGCTCCCAAAATGGAGGTGGCTTTCTGGAGCCGGAAGGTACCCAGAAAACGGTTGGTGAAACATATGGAAACCGCCGTGCCTGAAGCCGCTGAAGAACTGAAATGGGCCACGCAGAAAAGTGGAAATACAGTCCGGCGAATCTATCTGTGATCGCTTTTCACTTCAGCAATCATTTCCTCGGTAGGGCTCTCCATGTCTTCCAGCAGAATATCGAGGGCGCGAACCGAAATGCGTATTTCCAGAAACGATATGCCAAGCGACAGCACGAGGAATAGCAGGCTCCCTCCGAACAGAATCGATCCGGCCAGCGGCCAGTCCTGAAACAGACAAATCATTGAAAAAATGCAGGAGAGCATCGACATGACGCCGAATCCCTGCATACGCCGAATCATGTGTACCCTGATCCGAAGGTTCTCGATCTGTTGTCGAATGGATTCGTCGTGTCTTTCCCTGTACTGATCGTGGAGGTGGCGTATGCGCGCACCAAGTGACAGAAAGCGATTGGTAAAGGCAAGCATGAAAAGTGAGATTGCCGGGAAAAGCAGGGCGGGGGTGGTGACTGATATCTGCATGAGAGATCTCCTAGGAAAAAACTGACGGATAGTATGCTGCAAAGCATACTGACAGTCGCGCTCTTCGTCCAATATCTTGATTGCTTGTTTTTTGGTTGTGAAATGACGTTGCCCAAAAAAGCAATGTCCAAATATTTTTCGGATTGTGCGTTTTGGGATAATGCGTAACGAGGTGGAGAGGTTGCGATACAATCATGCGACTTCACGGGATGTGCAATCGACGTGCAGCCCTTGCAGTTGCTGGACAAATGGCAATTTATAGACTAGGGTGTGTCGACAATCACTTCAGCCACAGCCACATTGCTCCTACGTACACGAAAGCAAGATAGGACGTCGCCAGCTTGTCGTATCGTGTTGCAATCCTTCGAAACTGTTTTAAATTTCCAAACATACACTCTATAGCACTTCGCTCCTTATAGAGATGTTTGTCATATGTTCGCCTTGTCTTTCTGTGAGAGCGAGGAGGGACAACCGGATTGGCATTCATGGCTTCAATTGCCATTACAATTTCATCTGAATCATAGCCCTTATCAGCAAGGACATGCTCGGCAGCCTGTCCTTCAATAAGCGGAATCGCCATACTGCAATCCGCTGTATTTCCAGGTGTTAATATGAATTTAGTTGGACATCCGAGAGCATCTGTGGCAGCATGGACTTTCGTTGAAAACCCTCCTCTAGATTTCCCCACCGACTGCTGGAGGTGCCCCCTTTCCGCCAGCCGAATGCTGATGAGCTCGCACTATTGTGCTGTCAATCATGAGCCATTCAGTATCAGCGTCTACCGCAAGCGTGTTGAAGATCATTTGCCATACACCTTTCTTGGCCCAGCGGATAAATCTCTTATGGACCGAAGACCACTTGCCATAGCTTTCTGGCAAATCTCGCCAAGGCGCCCCTGTCTTGCCAATCCACATGACTGCATCAATGAATAGCCTGTTATCTTTTGCAGTTACACCGCAGTCACTTTGTTTTCCTGGAAGATATTCTTTGATTTTATCCCACTGATCGTCGCGTAGAGCGTGTCTTTTTTGCACTGCCAACCTCCTGCCAAGAAGTATAGCAAATCTCAGAATGATTGTCGACACGCCCTAGGGCCGGTTGCAGTTTGTTCTACCAATAAGAGAACGACAACTCTACTACGCTTGGTGTCAAGGCGCACTCTTTCGGCGGTTGAATACAATGCCGGACACCGAGGAATATTAATGATCGTATATCGGTACCTTTCGAGGGTATGGAGTGGCATGAGCGTAATGCGAAAGTTTGCATTGGCTCTGGGCTCCATGGTGGCCCTCATCCTTTTTGTGGCAACTATCGGCTTTTTCTCCCTCACGTTTCAGGAGCAAAAGGTCGCTGATATTGTTGCCGACTCGATGCGTGTCCAACGCCTTGCCTTGGAGGTCGAATCCCGACTTCAGTTGGCCCGTCAGGCAGAGCGCGATTTTATTTTGCATCTGCATGAACTGGGTGTTCAAGGGTCCAATGCAGCATATGGCGTTGAGTTTCTCGACAACGTCAATGACGCTGTGCGCAATGTGCTCTGGCTGCAGAATCTGGCCGGAATGGATGCGGGGAAGCCTTTGCAGGCCCGCTCCAATCACCGACTTATGGAACTGCGCAAAGGACTGGAACAGTATCTCGATACATTCAACCATCTGGCCGAGGTTGCACAAAGCGAGGGGATCAATAATACCTTCAAGCATTTGGTCAGCGGGCTGGATGGCGAGTACCTTTCGCTGACGACTCTGGTCCGTCAACTGGCGCTGGCAGCTTCGGACGAGGCTCGCAACGCACAGGCCGCGATCAGTCAAACCAGCATGGTCATCAAGATTCTGCTTATAGCCTCTGTGCTGCTTGCATTGTTGCTGGCCGCAAGTATCACGTGGGTTCTCAACCGGACCGTGGTCAGGAGCGTTGTTCAGCTTCGCGATACAGCCTATGAGTTGAGCTACGGCAACCTGGAGGCCCGGGCCGAGCTTGATAGTGGTGATGAATTCGGTCAACTGGCGGAATCCATAAATGGGATGGCCGAGCGCATCAATTCGCTGGTTTACGACATGGAAGTGCGGGTGGATACGGTCAATGACCGGTTGTTCGAGGTCATTGACGCCACATCGGAAGGTTTCATTCTTTATGACAAGCATGGCCGACTGCTGCTGACCAATAAGCGGATCATGGAAATGGCCGGCCCCAATGCTGAATACCTTCAGCCGGGAATGTCACGAGAAGATGTGTTGCACGAACAGGCGAAAAGCGGCCTGCTGATCAATGCCTACGGTCGGGAAGAAGAGTGGGCGCAGGAACGGTTGGAACAACAAAGCAAGCCGTTTTCCATGCAGGAAGAGCCACTGCGTGACGGTCGCTGGATGCAAGTCCGGTCCTACAAGACCAGCCGGGGCGAGATTGTACTGATTGTCAGTGACATAACAGAGCGCAAGCAAAGGGTGCAGGATCTCGCCTCAATGAATTCCGATCTGGAGGAGCTTGTCCGGGAGCGCACGCAGGTGTTGGTGGAAAAGGCCTCCGAGCTCAAGGAAGCCAACGAACGACTACGAGAACTTGACGAACTCAAATCCACTTTCCTTACCTCTGTCTCTCACGAGCTGCGCACTCCCCTCACTTCCCTCATCGGCTTCTCCAAGATCATCAAACGTGATTTCTCCCGTATTTTCATGCCGTTGGCTGACTGTGAAAAAAGCAGCTCCATTGGTGAGCGTATTCAGTCCAACCTCGATATCATCAGCAACGAAGGGGAGCGCCTTACCGGGTTGATCAATGACGTGCTTGATCTCAGCCGCATCGAGTCGGGCCAGGACGAGTGGCAATATATCGAGGTTGATTTGGCCGAAGCCATCAACCGGGCCGTCACCGCTTCATCCGGTGCCTTTGCACAGAATTCGCAACTCAAGCTTTCTCTCCGGCGCTTTGAAAAAGTGCCGCCGGTACTTTGTGATCCCGATCGAATTCATCAGGTGCTGATCAATCTCTTGTCCAATGCAGCGAAATTTACCGAATCGGGTGCTGTATATATTGATTTGTTCCAGGATGTTCGAGGGAGAGTCTGCATACAGGTTCAGGACACCGGACAGGGGATTGAAGAAAAGTACCTGGAGCGGATTTTCGACAAATTTCAACAGGCACAAAGCGATACCCTGACCGAAAAACCATCGGGAACAGGTCTTGGATTGGCCATATCGAGGCAGATCATCGAGCAGTATGATGGCCGGATCTGGGCGAGTTCGGAACTGGGTCGCGGGACGACAATGCACATTGTGATGCCGCCTGCCGTACCAGACAACATGCCGTTGGTCCTTGTTGTCGATGATGACATGACCGTGCGCGAATATCTTTCCATGTATCTGAAAAAGGCTGGCTACGGGGTTCAGACTGCCGCTGACGGGCGCGAGTGCCTGAGGATGGTTGAAGAGTTGCGGCCGGATATCATCTGCACGGATCTGCTGATGCCTGGTATGGGAGGCGAGGAAACGATCCGGGAACTCAAGGCTGACGAGCGTTTCAGCAACATTCCTATCCTCGTTATCTCCTCGGCCGGAGAATGCCGGACTGCCGGGGGGGACATCGCCATGCTCAAGCCGTTGAACGGCGATACCATACTGCAGGTGGTGGCGGCGTTTCTCGATCGTCAAACCGCCACGCTGCCCGCGCTCTCCGTTGGCACGGCAGGGATATGTCCATTGCCCGTTCTGTGCGGTGATGATGTCACCCATTGCACCAGGGAAGATATGTGGCAGATGGTTGAGAGCGGGTTCAAGGGGACTGTTGTCGTGCCTGAATCCCAGGTGCAGGACATCGACATCCAGCGACTCAGTAGTCATGTGCGGTTGCAGGTGATTCTGGTCCCTTCACAAGAGCCGGTTGAATTGGCTAACGGATAATCACTCCTATTCAATGAAAATACGTCAGTGTTGTCCGGTTAAGCGACATAGCTCAGTAGCCTGTAATCGTTGTTGATGTTGTCATGGAAGGCGTCGGGTGGTTTGAAGATGTCCTCCATTTCTCGCCGATCGAAGAGGTTGACCTGGAGCAACTGGAACATCTCCTGGAGGCTGAAGGCAACGCTGGACTTGAACTTAAGCCAAGCCAGCATGAGATAGGCGATCATGGCCACGTAGATCTGGCTTAGAACGGCGTTCTCCGAGGTGCCGACAAAGGATTTGAGGCGAAGATTTTGCTTGATGAGCCGGAAGAATGTCTCGATCTGCCAGCGTTCCTTGTAGATGTCGGCGATGGTCTTGGCCGAGAGGTTTAAGTGATTGGTCAGGAATTCGTAGAACTTGCCGGTTTCTGGATCCCTGTAGCCAACCCGCCGAAGGTGCAGTTCCTTGTCTTGGCTGAAGACGACAATCACATGGTCGGAAGTGACGCCAGTGCTTTTCCGAACCGGGTTTCTTTTGAGAACTTTGTACACGGCGTTGGTCTTGAGCCTGGTGACGAAGAACAGCCCCGAGGCGCTGAGGGTCCGAAACCAGGAATAGTTGATGTATGCTTTGTCGAAGACGGCGATGGACCCCTTGGGGAGCCTGAGCATCTTGACCATCTTGGAGTCATGAAGTCGGGCATTGGTGACACGGACAAAGGCAGGCAGGTATCCGTCGTGATCGAGGACTGTATGGATTTTGAGGCCACCCCTTTTAGCCCGATAGGATGCCCATGGAAAGGCGGACAGGCAGAGCTTGATGACCGAGGAATCGAAGCTGTAGAGTTTGGCTTTGAAGCGGAACTTATGCCCAGGAGCCACGGACGAGCAACGCTGGTAGAGCTTGCCGAAAATCGCCTGAAAGAACTCCGCTGGCCGCTTGGAGTTGGCATCGGCAAAGGTCGAGCGTGCCACGCTGCGCAGCCCCAGATGATACATTTGCCTGATGTTGGCACCCAGGCTGCGGATGCCGTCACGCATGCTTTGGCGACCTGCAAGGTGGATGAAGAGCAGGCATGCGAACTGGTTCCACCGGGAAAAACTCCGGAACGCCCTGCCGGTACTGTACTTTTTGGCCAGGGCTTCGAATTCAGTCCGAGGGATCAGGGATAGCACTTGATGAAAGATTGTGTTAGCATGAGCCATGTCCGAAATCTCCTTTTTGTGCAGTGAGTTAGACATCCTCTGCATATCACAAAAAGAGGAGAATTCGGACATTTTTCTTTTTGAAGGGCTGTCAAACATGTCCATCAAATAACCTTCGCCTAGGAAGTGAATGCTCATGCCGAAATCCTGGGATACCAACGGTTCTTAACCGGACAGCAATGAAAATACGTATAATCGGGTTGTCGCGAAAGCGCAGATGGCCTATGGTTACTTGAAGCGATCGTTTTGATCGTCAGTCAGGGGTCAGTAACTATTGTGTTTTTGGTTTGTTGAAGGATACAGCGATGCCCAAGAAAATCCTCATAGTCGATGATGAAGTTCATATCAAAATGTTGCTTGAGCAGACGCTCGAAGAGCTGGAAGACGAATATGATGTGGAACTCTTCACGGCCTCAGATGGTGAGGAAGGGCTTGAATTCATTAGAAGTGAGCGGCCGGACCTGGTTTTTCTCGACATCATGATGCCCAAAATGAATGGGTATGAGGTGTGTCGGGAAGTAATGGATGATCCTGAATTCAATGAGATTAAGATCATCCTGCTGACCGCCAAGGGACAGGAAGTCGATCGCAAGCAGGGGCTGGAACCTGGCGCCAAAATGTACATGACCAAACCGTTTGACCCTGATGAGATTCTTAAGGTCTCCAAAGATTTGCTTGAGCTGTAATTCATTTTTTTTCTTTCATGACGCCGTTTAAGAGATTCATTCGTCCTGGAGTGCTCAGGAATATCCTGCGCAAAGCCTATGACCTCACTGGTGGGCAATGTGCTTACGCCATTGAGTTTGAGGGCGAAGTGCTGCTGCACTCTGGCGAAGAAAACGGTGGTAGCTTTATCGCTGATTCAACCAATTGTATTAGCAAAGCACTCAATTTCAATGACATTCATTCAGGGCAGTTGCGCATGTACATGCCTGAAGATTGTTCTGACGACTTGCGCGAACACTATGTGCGAGCTTTTGAGTTTGCTGCTTTTTCCATTCAGGAACTTATCGACATGGAGCGTGCCAGGCGGTGTATAGCCGATGAAGCGCTGGCCAAATACAGGGAACTGGCTGTCTTCCATCGTTCGGTTCCTTCCATCAATACATCGTTGCGTCTGCGCGATGTTGTGGGGGCGCTCATCAATGAGTGTCGTCGAGAAAATTACCCCGGCGAGTTGGGAATGGTTTTCCTTTCCGAGCCGGGGACAAACCACTTCAGACTGGCGGTCCAGTTCGGGTTCCATTTTGGGAGCAATCCCCAAGCCATGGTCGAGAGTCGGCTCTTTCTTGATGTCGTCAAAGACGGGCATGGCGAAATAATCAATGACCTGAGCAAGGACAGTCGCTGGGGCAATCAGATTCCCGGCATCGGTTCCATGGCCATTATCCCCATTGTTTCCCCCAATCGGGTGGAAGGGATGCTTGTGCTGGGGTCCGAAAACAAGGGCCTTTTTGAAGCGGCTCACCGCAAGAGTCTGAGCACGTTGGCTTCCGTGGCCGGTATTTCCGTTTCCAACGCGTTCAATTTCGAAGGCATCCAGACTCTGATGAATGCGATTCTTCAGGCTCTGGCAGAGGCCATCGATTCCAGGGATCCATACACCGCAGGTCACTCCGAGCGGGTTGCTCATCTTGCCGTGGCCTTTGCGTACATGCTGGGTGAGTCTCCTGCATTCCCGAATCTGCGGTTAACGACCTTGACCTTCGTGAGTTGTATTATTCAGGCATTCTGCACGACGTCGGCAAGATCGGCATCAAGGAAGACGTGTTGACCAAGAAAACACGACTTCCCAAGCGTCGCCTGGACGTACTGCGTGCGCGTTTTCAATTGCACGCCCAGGTAATGGATTTTGATTGGCATGATGCCTATGAAACCATACAAGCTGTCAATTCGAGCATGACTCCTTCAACTGAAGAGTTGGAAAAAGTAAAAAAGATCAGCCAGATTCGCTGGCAGCTCGGTGATGACAGACCGCCCCTTCTCTATGATGACGAGTTGGAGGCGCTGATGCTCGAATATGGTAATCTGACATCT